>NZ_JBHUUV010000043.1:0-50964 GCF_042670885.1 Streptomyces sp. NPDC057136 | reverse complement strand
CGCCGGGGGTCCCTGGTGCGGGACCACCCGGCGGGCCGTCGACGACGCGTGAGCGGGCAGGCGCTCTCGGTACGGTTTCGTTCTTCGCTCAGACAGCGACGGTGACCGTGCCGGTCCCCTCCCCCGTCGCCCCCGCGTCCTCCACGCTCACGCGGTACACCCGGTCCGTCCCCTCCGCCGTCACGCGCACGGCGTCCCCGTCCCGTACGACGCGGAACACGGCGGCCGGGACCCCCGACAGGTCCGGTACGGAAACGGTCTGCTCGGCGGTGGGGGCGTCCGGGCCGAACACCCGCAGGGTGAGTCCGTCCAGCCAGTCCCCGTCCGGCCGCTGGTCGTCGGAGCCCCAGGGAAGTACGGCTCCGGGCCGGACGAGCAGCGGCAGGCTGTCGAAGCCGTGCGTCTCGTGGCGCCACGCCGGGCCGGTGATCCGCTCACCGGTCAGCAGCGAGGTCCAGGTGCCTTCGGGGACGTAGAACTCGACCTCGCCGTCGGCGGAGAAGACCGGGGCGACGAGCAGGTCGGGGCCGAGCATGTACTGGCGGTCCAGCGTGCGGGTGGCCGGGTCCTCGGGGAACTCCACCAGCATGGGACGCATCATCGGGACGCCCGTGCGGTGCGCCTCGGCGGCCACCCCGTACAGATACGGCATCAGCCGGTGCTTGAGGAGGGTGAACTGCCGTGCCACGTCCACCGCTTCCTCGCCGAAGGCCCACGGCACCCGGTAGGACACATTGCCGTGGAGCCGGCTGTGCGAGGACAACAGCCCGAAGGCGAGCCACCTCTTGAAGACCTCCGGGTCGGGCGTGCCCTCGAAGCCGCCGATGTCATGGCTCCAGAAGCCGAACCCGGACAGGCTCAGCGACAGACCGCCGCGCAGCGACTCGGCCATCGCGGTGAACGAGGCGAAGCAGTCGCCACCCCAGTGCACCGGGAACTGCTGGCCGCCCGCCGTCGCCGAGCGGGCGAACAGAACCGCCTCGCCGTGGCCGCGCTCCTTCTCCAGGAGTTCGAAGACGGTGCGGTTGTAGATCTGCGCGTAGTAGTTGTGCATCCGCTCCGGATCGGAGCCGTCGTGCCAGACCACATCCGTGGGCACGCGCTCGCCGAAGTCCGTCTTGAAGCAGTCGACGCCCTGGTCGAGGAGGACCCGCAGCTTGCCGTTGTACCACTCACGGGCGGCGGGGTTGGTGAAGTCGACGAGTGCCATGCCGGGCTGCCACAGGTCCCACTGCCAGACGTCACCGTTGGGCCTGCGCACCAGATAGCCGTGCTCGGCACCCTCCGCGAACAGGGCGGACTTCTGCGCGATGTACGGGTTGATCCACATGCTGATCCGCAGTCCGCGCTCCTTGAGGCGGGCCAGCATGCCTTCCGGGTCGGGAAAGACGTCCGGGTCCCAGAGGAAGTCCGACCACTGGTACTCACGCATCCAGAAGCAGTCGAAGTGGAAGACGGTGAGCGGGATGTCGCGCTCGGCCATCCCGTCGACGAAGGACGTGACGGTCTCCTCGTCGTACGAGGTGCAGAACGAGGTGGTCAGCCAGAGGCCGAAGGACCAGGCTGGCGGCAGCGCGGGCCGGCCGGTCAGCGCGGTGTAGCGGGACAGCACCTCCTTGGGCGTCGGTCCGGCGACGACGAAGAACTCCAGCGACTGGTCCTCGACGCTGAACTGCACCTGTCCGACCGACTCGGAGCCGATCTCGAAGGAGACCTTGCCCGGGTGGTTGACGAAGACGCCGTAGCCGCGCGAGGAGAGGTAGAACGGGATGTTCTTGTAGGCCAGTTCACTGCTGGTGCCACCGTCGGCCTGCCAGATGTCGACGCTCTGGCCGTTCTTGACGTACGGCGTGAAGCGCTCACCGAGGCCGTAGACGTTCTCACCGACCGCCAGGGCGAGCTGGGCGATCATGTGGTGTGCGCCGTCGGGTGTGGTGGCGAAGGCGGTGCCCTTGGTGTCGACTCCGGTGAGGCGTCGCCCCTGGTCGTCGAGGAAGGTCATGCCCCATGGGCCGTCGCCGTCCATGCGCAGGGTCAGCGGACCGCTGGTCAGCTCGGTGACCTGACCGTCCCGGCGGACGTGCGCGGACGAGGCGGGCACAGGGTCGGGCAGCAGGGTGAAGTCGGGCCCGCGTCTCGCCTTTCCGGCGTGGTGGGTGGCGCGTACGCCGATGATCCCCTCGGCCGGCGAGAAGCATTCGACGGTGATCAGCGGGGTGTTGAGGGTGTCTCCGCGCCCGGCGACGTGCTTGACCGCCGCATAGGCGGTGAACCGGTCGTCCTCGGTGCGCAGATCACGGATCTCGGTCGCGTAGCAGGCGCGGACGCCCTCACGCATGAGCCAGAAGCCGTCGGTGAATTTCATGAGGACTCCTTGCCGGAGACGAAGGCAAGGTGGGCGAGGCGTACGCCGCCGTGCAGCGCGACTCGTACGTCATGGACTCCGCGGACGGTGAGTTCCGCTTCATGGCTGCGGACGTCGTACGGTCCTTCGCCTCCCGGGACCGGGATGTCCATCGACGCTCCCTCCACCGTCACCACGACGGACCCCTGCCCCGCCGCCGACACCGTGACGGCTCGCGCACCGTCGCCGAAGTCGCAGCACCTGAAGAGGAGTTGACCGAACTCACCGGCAGGGGACACCGCGTCCCCGTCCGTCTTCGAGCGGTCGACGATCACCGTGTCCCGCTGCTCGTCGTAGTCGGCCGCCTCCAGCCCGCTCTCCAGGACGGGCCGGGGGCCGGACGGTCCACCGTCGACGACCACCGTGGCAGCGGCCCGGATATCGGCACTTGAGGAGCCCGCCAGCAGTTCGTACATACCCGGCTCGACGGTCCAGCGGCCGTGCGCCACATCCCAGTGGCCGAGCTCCGCCACCGGGACGAGGAATTCGACGCGCTCCGCCGCGCCCGGCGCGAGGTGCAGTCTGCGGTGACCGATCAGCTTGCGCAGCGGCAGGTCGGCGGCCGGTTCGACGGCCCGCACATAGAGCTGGGCGACCTCGTCGGCGTCGACCGCACCGGTGTTGGTGACGGTGAGCGACACCCGGATCAGTTCCTCCTCGCGTGCGGCGCCCAGACCGGAGTATGCGAAGTCGGCGTACGTGAGTCCGTGGCCGAACGGGTAGAGCGGGGCCCCCTGGAAGTAGAGGTAGGTCTGCCGGGAGCCGATGATGTCGTAGTCCAGCAGGTCCGGCAGGTCGGCGTCGGAGGCGTACCAGGTCTGCGGGAGCCGGCCGGCCGGGGAGACGTCACCTGCGAGGACGCGCGCGAGCGCGGTGCCCGCGGCCTGACCGCCGTGGGCGGTCCACAGCAGGGCCGGCAGGGTGGCCGCGGCCTCCGTGACCGCGTACGGGTATGCCGAGGTCAGCACCAGGACGGTGCGCGGGTTGGCGGCGTGCGCGGCGCGCCACAGCCGCTCCTGCTGGGGCGGCAGATCGAGCGTCGTACGGTCCTCGGTCTCGCGGCCGTTGATGTGCGGGTCGTTCCCGGCGACGACGATCACGGTGTCCGCGGCTGCGGCGGCGCGCGCCACGGCGTCCTCGCCGCGCTCGACCATCTCGACCTCGAAGACCGTGCCGAGGGCGGCGGAAACTTTTTCGCCCGAGTCGGCAACCTTTACGCCGTCGGTGGCGACAGTCACGTACCCACCTGTCCCGACATGCAGAAGGCGGTGTCCGCCGTCGTGCCCCTCCAGCCCCTCCACCGCTTCCAGGCGGAACGTCTCCTGGACGACCCAGCCTCCCGGTTCGTCGGCGGACGCCCGTACGTACCCGTCGTCCGCGACCGACAGATAGCGGCCCCCTGCGGTACGCAGCGTGAGGACACCGCCGCCCCAGTCGACCAGTGCGAGTTCGGTGGCCAGCTCCCCGCAGGTGAGCGGCGGCAGATCGGTGCGGCCCGCGAGCAGCGCCGGGTCGAGTGCGCCCTCGGCGCCGCGCGCCCGGTCGGCGTCCTCGTCCGTCTCGGGGACCTGGAGCCAGCCGTCGGCGCACTTCAGCCGGACCCGGTCCGCGCCCTCGGCGAACAGGACGCTCGTAGCGCCGTACCGCTCCCGCAGTCCGTCGAGCGGGGTCGAGCGGTGCAGGAGCGTGCCGCTGTACCAGTCGAGCTTGCAGGCGTCCGCGAGGAGCCCGACGACGGCGACGGTCCGGCCCGCCTCCGGTGCGAGGGGCAGCAGGCCGTCGTTCTTGAGCAGGACCACGGCCTGCTCGGCGGCCTCCTGGGCGAGGGCGCGGTGCCCGGCCGTATCGAAGTCGGCGGCGCCCGCGTACGGGTCGAGGTCCGGGTCGAACTCGCCGAGCGAGAAGCGCAGGGCGAGCAGTCTGCGTACCGCCGTGTCGATGTCGCTCTCGTCGATCAGGCCCTTGGCGAGCGCGTCACGGATGCGGCCGGTCATCACGGCGGAGTCCTGGCCGTGGTCGGTGAAGCTGTCGACGCCTGCCTTCAGGGCGGCGGCGGTCGCTTCCTCGTGGGTGTCGAAGTAGTGCTCGGAGTCGACCAGGTTGGAGGGCGCCCCGGCGTCCGAGCAGACGACGAGGGACTGGTCGGTCCAGCGGCGCAGTTGCCGGCCGAGGAGCGGCGAGACGTGGTTGGGGCGGCCGTTGACCAGGTTGTACGCCGGCATGACACCGGCGACCGCCCCGGCCTGTACGGCATCGCGGAAGGCCCGCAGGTCGTACTCGTGCAGCACACGCGGGCGGACCGACGAGGAGGCGGTGTCGCGGTCGGTCTCGTTGTTGTGCGCGAGCCAGTGCTTGAGGACCGGGGCCGCACGCCAGTAGAGGGGGTCGTCGCCGCGCAGCCCCCGGGTGTACGCGACGGCGATGGCGGAGGTCAGCGCCGGGTCCTCGGCGTATCCCTCCTCGCCCCGGCCCCACAGCGGATGGCGCAGCAGATTCACTGTCGGGGCCCAGACGTTGAGGCCGACCCGGTCGTCCTCGGCGCGCTTGGCGCGGACCTCGTTGCCCACGGCTTCGCCGATCCGGCGCACCAGTTCGTCGTTCCAGGTCGCGCCGAGACCGACGGCCTGTGGGAAGACGGTCGCGGTGCCCATCCAGGCGACTCCGTGGAGTGCTTCCTGTCCGGTGCGGAAGGCCCCGAGTCCCAGCCGCTCCACCGGGGGCGCGAACTGGTGGAGCATCGCGATCCGTTCGTCGAGCGTGAGCCGCCGGAGCAGATCGTCGGTGCGCCGGGCAAAGGGCAGCTGCGGGTCGCGGAAGGGCAGCGAATGGTCCGTCACGTGCGGGTCCCCTTGGAGAGGTGGGAGGTCTGAGCGCTCCGTCGAGGCGCAAGCCCGAGAAGATCTTTCGAAGCGCTTCGATGCTCCGTGCCGAACCCGGCAGGTGTCAAGGGTGCGGCACCCCTCAGCTGAGCCCTGACACCCAGTTGCGGCCCAGCTACCGCCCGCAGCACAGGGGAAACGGAACGGAAACAGCTCCGAGGAATCCAGTATCGGACTCTTGTGCGGCCGGATTGCTTCACTTAACCTCGCTGCAACATCGAAGCGCTTCGACAGAGCTTCGACACCGTTGTGAATCAGGCCGGTTCATCCGGCTCAGTCAGTAACGCCCCACCTCAGACACAGGAGCCGATCGGCGGTCGCCCGCCGTGTGTCGTCCTGGTGCGCCTCGAAGGGTTGACGCAATGACGCCGAATTCCTCCTCTTCCCCGAGCCGGAGAAGCTTCCTCGCCTCCACGGCGGTCGTCGTGGCCGCGGTCGGCGGCGGGATACCGCTGCTCGCCGCCTGCGGCGGTTCGGACAACGAGAAGAACGAGGGCACCACGACCGGTAAGAAGCTCAAGGGCCTGCTGCCGACGTACGTCCCCTCCGCGGCGGTCACCCCGGACATCCCCGCCAAGAACGGCTCCGCGATCGGCTTCACCACCGCCAAGCCCGCCGACCAGCTGGCCGTGTCGGTGCCCAAGAAGCTGGGCAAGGGCGGCGAGGTCAGCATCATGGCCCCGCTGTGGGGCACCTCGCCGGGCACCGGCAACGCGTACTGGACCGCGATGGACGAAGCGGCAGGCGTCAAGGTCAAGTGGCAGAACCAGGACGGCAACGTCTACGGCCAGAAGCTGGGCGCGGTCCTCGCCTCCAGCAATGTGCCCGACGCCGTGGTCGTGCCCAGCTGGGAGCTGAACGGCAAGATCCCCAGCGCGATCGCCAACAAGTTCGCCGACCTCGGCCCCTACCTGGCGGGCGACAAGGTCAAGGCGTACCCGAACCTCGCGGCCATCCCGACCGGCGCCTGGCAGCGGGCGGTCTTCGGCGGCAAACTGCGCGGGCTGCCCATGCCCGCCGAGTACACGTCGAACATCGCGCCGTTCTACTCGCCCGGCTTCTTCGAGGAGAAGGGGTACGAGGTCCCCACCACCACCCAGGAGTTCTACGACCTCTGCAAGGAGATGAACGCTCCGAAGAGCAAGGTGTGGGCCTGCGGTGACATGACGTGGGCGGCGTACAAGTTCTTCGGGGTACTGGACGAGAAGCCGCACTACTGGCAGCTCGTGGACGGCAAGCTCGTCAACCGCTACGAGACCGATGAGTACCTCGAAGCGCTGGAGTGGTCGCGCTCGCTGTACTCGGCCGGCTTCGTCCACCCCGACGTCAAGGCCGAACGCGGCGACCAGAAGAACCTGTTCTCCTCGGGCAAGCTGCGCATGTACAACGCCGACATCTCCGACTGGTACGGCGCCACGGCCGTCCAGCGGCTGGCCGACCCGACGTTCTCCATGGCGGCGATGGACTACTTCGCCCACGACGGCGGCAAGCCCACGCTGTACGCCGCGCCGCCCTCCAACATCTGGTGCTTCATCAGCGAGAAGGCCGACAAGAAGAAGATCGAGGACATCCTCGCCCTCGCCAACTTCACGGCGGCCCCGTACGGCAGCAAGGAACAGCGGCTGAGGGCGTACGGAGTCGAGGGTGTGCACCACACGGTCAAGGACGGCATGATCTCCAAGACCGAGGACGGAAACAACCAGGTCTTCGCCACGTACGAGTACATCGCGAGCCCGGCGCCCTTCCGCGCCTTCCCCGACCACCCGGACGTCGCCAAGGGCATGGTCGAGTGGCAGCAGCGCCAGGGCGCGAACACCCAGAAGCCGCTGTTCTACGGCATGCAGATCCAGGAGCCGGCCCGCTACGCGGAGCTGAACGCCCAGTTCGAGGACTTGGAGAAGGACATCGTCCGCGGCCGCAAGAAGATCGGCGACATGCAGCAGAACGTCTCCGACTGGCGCTCGCGCGGCGGCGACAAGCTCCGCGACTGGTACAAGAAGCTGCTCGACGAGACCGGCAACTCGGCTTCCTGACATGGTCGACACCGAACCCCGCACCAAGGCCGAGGCGCGTCGCCCGGCCGTGAGGAAACAGCGCGTCAAAGCGGTCAAGGTGACGGGTGGGATCACGCTGCGGCACCGACTGCGGCGTGATCGCACGCTGATCCTGATGACGCTCCCGGCCATCCTCCTCCTGTTCGTCTTCGCGTACATCCCGCTCGCCGGGAACGTCGTCGCGTTCCAGGAGTACGACCCGTACATCGCCGACAACGCCTTCCAGGCCATCCTCCAGAGCCCCTGGGTCGGCCTCGACCAGTTCCAGCAGATGGTGAACGACCGCCTGTTCTGGGCGGCGCTGCGCAACACGCTCGCGATCTTCCTGATTCAGCTGACGCTGTTCTTCCCGGTCCCGGTCCTCCTCGCCCTGTTCATCAACAGCTTCGTCCGGCCACGCGTCCGCGCCGTCGCGCAGGCGATCCTCTACCTTCCGCACTTCTTCTCCTGGGTGCTCGTCGTCACCGTCTTCCAGCAGATGTTCGGTGGCGCGGGCCTCATCTCGCAGACGCTGCGCGACCACGGCCACGACGGCATCGACCTGATGACCGACCCGGGTCTGTTCAAGTTCCTGATCACCTTCGAGATGATCTGGAAGGACGCCGGCTGGGGCGTCATCGTCTTCCTCGCTGCCCTCGCCTCCGTCAGTCCCGACCTGTACGAGGCGTCCGCGATGGACGGGGCGAACCGGTGGCGCCGGATGTGGCACATCACGCTGCCCGCCCTGCGCCCCGTCGTCGCCCTGCTGCTCGTCCTCCAGGTCGGCAACGCGCTGACCGTCGGATTCGAGCAGATCCTGCTGCAACGGACGGCGGTCGGCCCCGGCGCCTCGGAGGTTCTGGACACCTACGTCTGGAACGTCGGCATCACCTACGGCGGCTTCAGCTACGCGGCGGCCGTCGGCATCGTCAAGGGAATCTTCGGCCTGCTGCTCGTACTCGCGGCCAACAAGGTCGCCCATCTCATGGGCGAGCAGGGGGTGTACAAGAAGTGAGCCTGCTCGCAGGGAAACTGAACGGACGGCAGCAGGGCCCGATGGTACGGGGCAGGCTGCGGCCCGTCTGGGAGGAGGAGCCGACCGGCGCCGGACTCGCGACCAAGGGCGTCGTCCTGGTCGGGGTCTGCCTCGCGGTGCTCTTCCCGCTCTGGGTGGTGATCGTCACCAGCCTCTCCTCGGTGAAGACCATCACCGAGACCGGTGGACTCGTCGTGATCCCCCGCGGCATCACCTTCGTCGCCTACCAGGAACTCCTCGGCGGCGGTCAGGTGACCCGGGCCACTCTCGTCAGCCTCTGTGTGACGGTGGTCGGCACGCTGTTCAGCATGACCGTGTCGATCATGTGCGCGTACGGGCTCTCCCGCAGCGGATCGGTCCTCCACCGGCCGCTCCTGATCATCCTGCTCGCCACGATGTTCTTCGGCGCCGGACTCATCCCCACATACCTGGTGGTGCAGGGCCTCGGCCTCACCGACTCGTATCTGTCGCTGATCCTCCCCAGCGCCCTGAACGTCTTCAACATCCTGGTCCTGCGCGCCTTCTTCATGAGCACCGCACAGGAGCTCATCGAGAGCGCCAGGATCGACGGGGCCGGCGACTTCCGCATCCTGTGGCAGATCGTCATGCCGCTCTCCCGGGCCGTCATCGCGGTGATCACGCTCTTCTACGCGGTCGGCTACTGGAGCGCCTGGTTCAACGCCTCGATCTACATCAGCGATCCGGACATGCTCCCGTTGCAGAACATCATGAACCAGCTGGTCCTCAAGCAGGAGCGGCCCGTCGGGCTCGCCCAGGCCATCAACACCCAAGGGCTCTCCCCGCTCGCCATCCAGATGGCCGTGATGGTACTGGCTCTGCTGCCCGTCGCGGTCCTGTCGCCCTTCGTCCAGAAACACTTCAAGAAGGGCATGCTCACCGGCGCGATCAAGGGCTGAACCCGGCGCCCTCCGTCCTTCCCCGCACAGTACGACCCCCGCCACTCCCCCACCGGAAGGTGTTCGTCATGCGCGATTCGTCCCTCCCCATGCCCCGCCGCCGCACCGTGCTCGCCGGAGCGGGCGTCGCGGCGGCGGCCGTCACCCTGCCGGTCGCGGCCGCCGCCGGGGCCGCGACCCGGCGTGGGAGGGCGACCACGCAGGCGTACCGCTGGCGCACCGCAGCCATCGGCGGCACCGGCTTCGTGACGGGTGTGCTCTTCCACCCGGCCGTCGCGGGCCTGGCGTATGCCCGTACCGACATCGGCGGCGCGTACCGGTGGGACGCGGCCGAGGCCCGCTGGACCGCGCTCACCGATCACCTCGGCTGGGACGACTGGAACCTGCTGGGCGTCGAGGCCCTGGCCGTCGACCCGGCCTTCCCCGACCGGCTGTACCTCGCACTCGGTACGTACGCCCAGTCCTGGGCGGGTCCCGGCGCGGTGCTCAGATCGAACGACCGGGGCGCGACCTGGGCCCGCACGGACCTGACCGTACGGCTCGGGGCGAACGAGGACGGCCGGGGTGCGGGCGAGCGGCTGCTCGTCGACCCGCGCGACAGCGAAACGCTCTGGCTCGGCACCCGTCACGACGGCCTGCTGCGCTCCACCGACCGGGGTGCCACCTGGGCCCCGGCCGCTTTCCCCGCCACTCCGTCGGCCAGCGGCCAGGGCGTCACCGTGCTCGTGGCGGCGGGCCGGACGGTGTACGCGGGGTGGGGCGACGGCGGCACCACGCTCTACCGTACGGACGGCTCCGGCGGCTGGCAGGCGGTGCCCGGCCAGCCGTCCGCCGGCGCGGCGGCGACGAAGGTGCCGATCCGTGCCGCGTACGACGCGGGCGCACAGGCGCTGTACGTGACCTACGCGGACGGCCCCGGCCCCAACAACCA
This sequence comes from Streptomyces sp. NPDC057136, assembly GCF_042670885.1. Taxonomy (NCBI): domain Bacteria; kingdom Bacillati; phylum Actinomycetota; class Actinomycetes; order Kitasatosporales; family Streptomycetaceae; genus Streptomyces; species Streptomyces sp. NPDC057136. Next base: position 40,764 of record NZ_JBHUUV010000043.1, on the reverse strand, counting down.
GTCCAACGGCTCCGTCCACCGCCTCGACACGGTGACGGGCGTCTGGTCAGACGTCTCTCCCGTGGCACCGAACAGCGGCGACGCCTTCGGCTACGGCGGTGTCGCCGTCGACGCGAGCCGCCCCGGCACGGTCGTCGTCTCGACCAACAACCGCTGGGGGGCCGTCGACACCCTCTTCCGGTCCACGGACAGCGGCGCGAGCTGGACCTCGCTCAAGGACTCCGCGGTCCTCGACGTGTCCGAGACCCCGTACCTGCGCTGGGGCGGGACCGACGCGAAGTTCGGCTGGTGGATTCAGGCCCTCGCCGTCGACCCCTTCGACTCGCGGCACATCGTGTACGGCACGGGCGCCACGATCTTCGGGACGCGCGACCTCGTGCACTGGGCGCCGGAGATCCGGGGCCTGGAGGAGTCCGCGGTGCGGCAGCTGATCGCTCCGCCCGCCGGCGGCGCCCAACTGCTCAGTGGGCTCGGGGACATCGGCGTGATGTACCACGACTCGCTGACCGCGTCCCCGTCGCGCGGCATGGCGTCGAATCCGGTCTTCGGCTCGGCCACCGGGCTCGCCCTGGCCACGCTCAAGCCCTCGTACGTCGTACGGGCCGGCTGGCCGTCCGGAGGCGCTGCCGGGGCGTACTCGAACGACGGCGGCGCGAGCTGGCAGCCCTTCGCCTCCCAGCCGTCCATCGCCGCCTCGGCGCCCGGTCCGATCGCAGTGAGCGCGGACGGCAAGGCGCTGCTCTGGTCGTTCATCCACTGGGACGGCACGAAGTACGCCGCCCACCGCTCGACGGACAGCGGCGCCACCTGGGCCGAGGTCCCCACCTTCCCGAAGGGCGGCGCACCGGTCGCCGACCCGCTCGACGCCACCCGTTTCTATGTGTACGACACCGACACGGGTGCGGTGTTCGTATCGAAGGACTCGGGCGCCACCTTCACCAAGGGGGCCGCACAACTGCCTTCCGGCGACGTTCAGTTCCGTATCGCGGCGGCGCCCGGGCGCAGCGGTGACCTGTGGCTGTCGGCGAAGGACAACGGGCTGTTCCGCTCGACGGACGGCGGTCTCACCTTCACCGCGGTGGCGGGCTGCCAGGCCTCGCACGCCCTCGGCTTCGGCAAGGAGGCACCGTCGACGGGCCGCCGGACAAGGGCCACCTACCCGGCGATCTACCAGACCGGCCGGGCCTCCGCCACGTACGACGGTGTGGCGGTGCTGCGCTCCGACGACGCGGGCGCCACCTGGATCCGGATCAACGACCAGGCGCACCAGTGGGGCTGGACCGGCGAGGTCATCACCGGCGATCCCCGCGTCCACGGCCGTGTCTACCTCGGCACCAACGGCCGCGGCATCCAGTACGCGGACCCCGAGTGAGAAACGAGACGTCCATGCCGTCCCTGCGCGACGCCACCCGAGGCCGCATCCTCTTCGGTGGCGACTACAACCCCGAGCAGTGGCCCGAGGAGGTGTGGGCCGAGGACGCCCGGCTCATGCGGGAGGCCGGCGTCAACTCCGTCACCCTCGGCGTCTTCTCCTGGGCAACGATCGAACCTCGCCCCGGAGCACGGGAGTTCGGTTGGCTCGACCGGCTGATGGACCTGATGCACGCGCACGGCATCGGAGTCGTCCTCGCCACACCGACAGCGTCGCCACCGCCCTGGATGGGTGCGCAGTATCCGGAGACGCTGCCGCGCGCCGAGGACGGCTCGGTGATCTGGTACGGGTCCCGGCAGCACTTCTGCGCCAGCTCGCCCGTCTACCGGCGTTACTCCGCCGCGCTCAGCGAGGATCTGGCGGCACGGTACGCGAACCACCCGGCACTCACCGTGTGGCACATCAACAACGAGTACTGCACGCACTGCTGGTGCGATGCCACCGCCGAGCACTTCCGTCGCTGGCTGGCCAACCGCTACACCACGGTGCCGGCGCTCAACGAGGCCTGGGGCACTGCCTTCTGGAGTCAGCGCTACGACTCCTGGGCGGAGATCCTGCCCCCGCGAAAGGCGCAGTACCTGCACAACCCGGCGCAGCTGCTGGACTTCAAGCGGTTCACGTCCGACGCCCTGATGGAGTGCTATGTCGCCGAGCGGGACATCGTCGCCCGGCACAGCCCGCACATCCCGGTGACCACCAACTTCATGCCGTTGTGGTCGGGTCAGGACGCGTGGGCGTGGGCGGCCGAGGAGGACATCGTCTCGGTCGACATCTATCCCGATCCGCGGGACCCGCAGGGCGGCCAGTACAACGCGATGCTCGCCGATATGACGCGCTCGCAGGCCGGGGGCCCGTGGATGGTGATGGAACAGGCCGCGGGCCCGGTCAACTGGCGCGGGGTCAACCACCCCAAGCCGGCCGGGCTCAACCGGCTCTGGTCCCTGCAGTCCGTGGCCCGGGGCGCCGACGCCATCTGCTACTTCCAGTGGCGGCAGTCCCAGCAGGGCTCGGAGAAGTTCCACTCGGGCATGCTCAGCCACGCGGGCGAACAGGGCCGCACCTTCGGCGAGATCAAACGGATCGGCGCGGAACTCGAACTCATCGGCCCGGAGGTGAGCGGCGCCGACGTGGCCGGCGACGTGGCGATCCTGCACGACTGGGACGCGTGGTGGGCGGGTGCGCAGGAGGGCCGGCCGTCCTCGCTCCTCTCGTACACGGAGGTCGTCCAGGCCTGGCACCGCGGCCTCTGGGAGAACGGGATCGCGACCGAATTCGCCCGCCCGGAAGCCGACTTGAGCGCATACCGGATGGTCGCCGTACCCCACCTCTATCTGCTCACGGACGCGGCGATCGACAATCTGATCGCGTACGTGCGGGGCGGCGGCACGCTGGTCTGCGGCTTCTTCACGGGCGTCGCCGACGAGGACGACCGGATCAGGCCGGGCGGCATGGACGCCCGGCTGCGTGAGCTGTTCGGCATCCGTACGGTGCACGAGTGGTGGCCGCTCGACGCGGACGCGGTGGTGGAGTGCGACGGTTTCGAGGGCCAGGTCTGGTCCGAGGAGCTGGAGCCGGACGGCACTGCGGAGACGGTCGCCGCCTACCGTGGCGGCGAGCTCGACGGCCTTCCGGCCGTGCTGCGCAAGGGAACCGCGTGGTACGTGTCGACGATGCCGGCCCCGGAAGCCCTGCGCGACCTACTGGGCCGCGCGGCCGGTGAGGCGGGAGCCCGCCCCGTACTGGCGGAGCTGCCCGCCGGGGTGGAGGCGGTGCGCCGGGGTGACGTGCTGTTCCTGCTCCACCACGGGCGGGGCCGGGTGACCGTACCGCTGCCGGGCCCGCACATCGATCTGCTGACCGGCACGAAGACGGACGGTAGCGTGGAACTGGACCGCTACGGGGTCGCCGCCCTCAGGAGCACCACGGCGGCATGACCGGTGGCATGGTGCACCGGCTTCCGCTCCCCCGGGGGCCCGTGCACCATGGCCGACGGTACGGGTACCAGCTCCCGCTCACACTCCTGCGGGGGCCGGTCCCGTGCTGGCTCTGATGGTCAATTCAGGTGTCAGCAGCTCGACTTCGTCCGTGCCGCGGCCCCCGAGCTTGGCCACGACCTGCTCGACCGCCCGGCGGCCCATCTCCTGTGCCGGTATGGCGACCGAGGTGAGCCGCACCGACGCCTGGGAAGCCACCTGATCGGGGCAGATCGCGACGACGGACACATCCTCCGGCACGGCCCGGCCCTGCTGTTGCAGCAGGTTGAGGAGCGGCTCGACGGCGGCCTCGTTCTGCACGATGAAGCCCGTGGTGCCCGGCCTCTCGTCGAAGATACGGGCCAGCGTGCCGGCCATCGCCGCGTACCCGCCCTCGCAGGGCCGGTGCAGCACCCGGACCCCCGCGTCACGGGCCTTGGCCCGTACCCCGTCCACGGTGCGCTCGGCGAAACCGGTGTGCCGTTCGTACACGGCGGCGGCCTCCCCGATCACGGCGAGTTCACGGTGTCCGAGCCCTGCGAGGTGTTCCACGCACAGTGCCCCGGTCGCCTCGAAGTCGAGGTCCACGCAGGTCAGCCCGGCCGTGTCGGCGGGCAGCCCGATAAGTACGGCGGCCCGGTCGGTCTCCCGGAGCAGGGGCAGCCGCTCGTCCTGGAGCTCGACGTCCATCAGGATCATGGCGTCCGCGAGGGAACTCCCGGCGATGCGCCGCACGGCCGTGGGACCTTCCTCCCCGGTGAGGAGGAGGACGTCGTACCCGTGGGTGCGGGCGGTGGTGGCGACGGCGATGGCGATCTCCATCATCACGGGCACGTACATGTCGGTGCGCAGGGGCACCATCAGCGCGATGATGTTGGACCGGCTGCTGGCGAGGGCCCGGGCGCCCGCGTTGGGGTGGTAGCCGAGCTGCTGGATACTCTGCTCCACGCGCTCGCGCGTGGACGCCGAGATGGAGCGCTTCCCGCTGAGGACATAGCTCACCGTGCTCGCAGAGACTCCGGCGTGCTGGGCGACCTCGGCAAGCGTGACCATTCAGCTCTCCATTACTTACGGGACGACGAATGACGAAATCTTCGAAGCGCTTCAACAAGCCGTCTCAGCACCTATGTGACCATCTGACATGCACAGATACCTGGAGCCTAGAGCTCTCCGCACAACCTGTCCAGAGAAGAGTCGAAGCGCTTCGATACACCGAGGGTGCGGGACGCGGACGCAAGGGACATGCCATAGTCGCCGCCGACGGCGAAAAGGTTGCCGTGCACACCCCTCGGCGTGCTTTCCTCGACATCTCCCTCAGCGTGCCGCCAGGTGCCCTCGATGCGCTCGCCGTCGGAGATCCGGCGGGTGAGTCGTCTGCCTGTCATAGCCGCCAGACTAACGGCGGCCCCGACGGGCCGGACGGGAACCGGAAGCGGCTCTCGAAGGCGGCTCTCGGAGGCGAGTGTCGAAGGCGGCTCTCGAAGGCGGCTCTCGGAGGCGAGTGTCGAAGGCGGCTCTCGGAGGCGGGTGTCGGAGGCGGGTGTCGGAGGCGGGTGTCGGAGGCGGGTGATATCCATGATCCCCATGGATACCGAGCACGCTGCCCCCGCTGACCTCGCCGCTCTGCGTGCGGCCTTCGACGTCGACGACAACGGCGCGTCGGCCCTCGGCTGGACGGCGGTACACGCCTTCGAGGCCGAGCACGGCGTCGTCCTGCCCGAGCCGTACCGGACGTTCGTCGCGGAGATATCCGACGGCTCGTATGCCGGGCCTCCCGAATACGGCCTCGTAGCACTGGCCGAACTGCCGGACGACTGGGGGGACGAGCGTCCCGAGCGCCGGCCGGACCTGCCCTTTCCGCTCACCGAGGCATGGCTGTGGGAGGACGATCCGCGCCCCCTGGAGGAGATCGAAGCGCTCCTGGACCCGGTCTTCGACCACGGTTCGATCGTGCTGGGCACGGACGGCTGCGGCATGTACTGGCACCTGGTCGTGACCGGACCACACAGGGGTCACGTCTGGAACATCTCCGGTGAAGGGGCCGCGCCGTTCGGAGCGGAGTTCGGCTTCAGTACCGGCGGGTCCGGCTTGGCGGGCTGGGTGAATCACTGGGCCGCGAACAAGCCGTGGTTCGACGCCCCTTGAGGCACGCGCTGCCTGCGGGGGCGACCCGAACCACGGCGCTTGCTCAGCTCTTTGCCACTCAGCCTTCCAGCAGGACGGGGAAGGACTCCATGTCGTTCTGCGTCATCACCGGCAGCTTACGGATCTCGCCGTCCGCCACCGCGAGCCGCAGCCCGGGGAAGCGCCCGAACAGCGCGGGCAGCGCGATGGCCGCTTCCACCCGGGACAGCGCGGCTCCTGGACAGATGTGCGGACCGTGGCCGAACGTCATGTGGCGGATGGGAGCGGCCCTGGTGATGTCGAAGGCGTCGGCATCGGCCCCGTGCTGCGCGGTGTCGCGGCCGATGGCCCGGTAGGAGATGACCACACCCTCCCCCTTCGCGATCACGTCGTCGCCCACCTGGATGTCCTCCGTGGCGAAGCGCATCAGCAGGTGCGTCGTGGGGGTGTCCCAGCGCAGTGTTTCCTCGATCACGGTCTCCCAGGAGACCTCGCCGGCCAGCACCATGCGCAGCTGGTCGGGGTGGGCGAGCAGCGCCCGTACGGCGTTGAGGATCAGCCCGATCGTCGTCTCGTGCCCGGCCGCCACCATCGCCTTGAGGTTGCCCACCACCTCTTCCTCGGTGAGCGGCTCGCCGCCCTCGTCGGCGAGGATGAGCGCGGTGGTCAGATCGTCCGTGGGCCGGGCGGCCTTGTCCCGTACCAGCCGCGTGTAGAAGACGTCCAACTCGGCAAGCAGAGCGAGTCGTTCCTCCTGCGGAGTGAGCATGGAGAAGAACGCCTTGTACCGCTGCGTCAGCATGGCGTGCTCGGACCCGTCCACCCCCATCAGCAGGCCGACGACCCGCATGGGCAGCGGCTGGGCGAACACGCTCTTGAGATCGACCGTGGCACCGTCCTTGCCCTGCGCGGCGAGTTCGTCCAACAGCTCCTCGGTGAACCGCTCGATGTCCGGACGTATCTCTTCCAGCCGGCGCGGCGTGAGCGCCTGGGAGGTCTTGGTCCGCAGCCGCCGGTGCTCCGCCCCGTCCACCGTGAACATGGAGCGCCCCGCGTCGATCATGCCGATCAGCGGCCAGGCGTAGGTCACCTCTCCGCTCTGCCAGAGCCCCCAGGCGTCGAGGTCCTTCACCAGCCGGGTATCGAGGAGCAGGTGGCGCGCCTCGGCGTGACGGGTGACGGTCCAGGCCGGCACGCCGAGCAGTTCGATCCGCGCCAGCGGTCCGGCGTCGCGCAGCCGCTCGGTCTCACCGTCGAGGTCCTGCACCATGGGGTCGATGACCACGGCGGCATGGGGGCACTTCACAACGAGTCTCCTGTCGGACGTACGGGGGTGAACCGGACGGGAAGCGACGTCATCCCGCGCAGAAAGGCGGAGGGCCGGCGTAGGAGATCCTGTGCGGCGACGGCGAGTTCGAGGTCGGGCAGCCGGTCCAGAAGCACCTCGATACCGGTACGGGCGATGATCTCGGCGATCTCCTGCGCGGGAAACGGGCAGCGGTACTCGCCATGACTGAAGGCGAGATGCGCACTGTTTCCGCCCTGCCCCGACAGGCTTCCCGTGGTGGAGATGTGCTGACGCATGTGCGGGTCGGCGTTGGCCGCTCCCAGCCCGAGCAGCAGCATGTCCCCGGCACGGATGGACCGGCCGCCGAGCTGGGTGTCCCTGACCGCCCATCGCCCGGCGAGGATCTGGGTGGGACCGTCCTCCCAGAGCACCTCGTTCATCGCCTCGGCAACGCTGCGCCGACCACCCGCGAGCGCCTCGGCGAAGTCGTCGTCGGTGAGCATCAGCCGCATGGAGTTGCCGATCCAGCCGGCGGTGGTCAGATGCCCGGCGGCCGTGATGGCCATCAGATCGAGTACGTACTCCTCGTCGGTGAACGCCTCCGGGTGGGCCAGCATCCGGGACGTCACGTCATCCCCCGGATCGGCCCGCCGAGCGGCGAGCAGCCGCTGCATATGCTCCCCGAACCGGACGTGGGCCTCCTGCGCCCCGGGCCCGCCGTCGGCCAGCTCCTTCAGCACCTGGGCGATGCGCAGCCCCTCGCCGTCAGGAAACCCGACCAGGCGGGCCAGGACGAGCACGGGCAGAGGCTCGGCGAAGTCGGCGATCAGATCGGCGGTACCACTCCGGCACACGTCGTCGATCAGCCGGTCGGCCAACTGCTCGCAGTGTCCACGCAGTTCGTGCGGCTCCACACCCTCGAGCGCGGGCCCCACCATCTCGGCGTGCCGCCGGTGCTCGGCACCGGCAGTGAAGTAGATGGACGGCATGGGCCGCCCGACCATCGGCAACAACGGCCAGTCCTCGGGCAGCCGGCCCCACTGGTTCCACAGCCCGACATCCCGGGGGAACAACTCGCCGTCGCTGGTGACCTGATGAAGCTCCCGGTACCCGATGACCAACCAGGCCGGAATGCCCCCGACCAGCTCCACGGGCACGACGGCCCCGTGATCGCGGCGCATCGTGCGATAGAGAGTCTGGGGGTCGGTATGAAACCCGGGCCCACTGAGCGCAACGGCAGCAGGACCCGAGCGCACGGGGCAGCCGCCACCGGAGCGGGTGTCCGTCACGGAATCGGGTGATGGCACGGCGGATGGAGGGTGCGTCATCGTCCTGACTCCTGTGGCGGAAGCTTCACGCGTCGCGATCATACGATCAACGCGGCCCCACTATATGAAGGTTATGCGCAGCCACGACCGCCGTTCGCGATCATTCTCATTCTTGAACGGACACAAACGGGCGGCATCTCCTCGCAATTGGGTGCGCGATCACGGGCACGAAGCCGTTCTCCTTGCTGATGGCACCGCACTCAGGAAGCGGTCCCGTTGCGGTGAGGAGCCAAATGTGTGCGGGGGCAAGCCCGGCACCTTGGCTGAATCCGGACTGCCGGCCCGTCCCGGCCTTCACTCGGCTCACCGGCCTCGTCGACCGACTCCACGCCGTGGTCACACTCCGCCGCCGCTCCGTCAGACCTCGGGCTGCACGGCGCCCGGGTGCAGGACCCGGGCGAGGAATGCCTTGGTCCGGGGGTGTTCCGGCCGGGCCAGTACATCCTCCGGGGCACCCTCCTCCACCACTCGGCCGTCGTCCATGAAGACCACACGGTCGGCGACGTCGCGGGCGAAGCCCATCTCGTGGGTGACGACCATCATCGTCATGCCCTCGTCGGCAAGGGTGCGCATGACCCCAAGTACGTCGCCCACCAGTTCGGGGTCGAGCGCGCTGGTCGGCTCGTCGAAGAGCATCAGCCCTGGCCCCATCGACAGGGCCCGCGCGATGGCCACACGCTGCTGCTGGCCGCCGGACAGCTGGGAGGGGAAGCTGTCCTCGCGGTCGGCCAGGCCGACTTTGGCAAGGTTCTCCCGGGCGATGCGGCCTGCATTCTCCCTGTCGCGTCCGAGTACCCGGCGCTGAGCGATCGTCAGGTTGTCCAGGACGTTCAGATGAGGAAAGAGGTTGAATTGCTGGAAGACCATGCCGATCCGGCGGCGCATCGCGTCCAGATCGATGTCCGGATCGCTCATGTCGACACCGCCGACGGTGACCTTGCCACTCGTCGGCTCCTCCAGCAGATTCACACAGCGAAGCAGGGTCGACTTCCCCGACCCCGATGGACCGACCACGCATACGACCTCGCCGGCGGCGACCGTGAAATCAATACCGCGCAACACCTCGACATCGCCGAACGACTTGTGCAACCCGCGGATCTCGATCGCCGGAGTCATGTCCGTCATACCCACCTTCCCCATCCCGCCGTCACCTTGCCTGTGCATGACGGGCCTCGAGGCGCCGTACGAGATAGCCGAGCGGGATCGTGACCAGGAGGTAGCACAGACCCGCCACGAAGATGGGAGTGGTATTGGCTGTCGTACTGGCCAAGTCCCGGCCGAATTTGGTGAGTTCACGCTGCTGCAGCGTGACGCCCAGGAAGAGCACGAGCGAGGAGTCCTTGAAGAGCAGGACCATTTCGTTGGTGAGCGGCGGCACGATGATCCGGAAGGCTTGAGGGATCACAATCGACCGCATCGCAGTGGCGTGGGACATGCCCAGCGTCCGCGCCGCCTCCAACTGCCCACGCGGTACGGCCTGGATGCCCGCCCGGATGGTCTCCGCCATATAGGCGGCGGCGACCAGACCGAGGGCGCAGGCGACCTGCCCGTACGTCTCCCCGGGGAAGACGATCCCGGGGAAGGCGAGCGGCACACCCACCCCGACGAAGATGAAGATCAGCAGGGCGGGCAGTCCGCGAAAGAACTCGATATACGCCATCGCAAGCCACCGATAGGGCGCAACGGACGACAGCCTCATCAGGGCGATGACGAGGCCCAGCGCGAGTCCGACGCCGAAACCGGTCAGCGTGTACACCACGGTGTTCAGCAGCGCGACCGTGATGAGTTCGGGGAAGAGCTGCTTCGCGACCGAGAGGTCCAGGAACTGCTCCTGGAGCTGCCGCCAGTCGGCCAGCGCGCCCACGACCATCACGGCGATCGCGAAGACGGCGTACTGCGCCCCGCGGGAGATGCGGCGCCGGCGGCGCGGCGACATCCGGGGCCGCGCAGCCGTCTCCTCCGCGTCCTTACGGGTGGTCAGACTGGTCACTGGGCTGCGGCACCCTTCGGCATGGGCCCGATCCACTGCTCGTACAGCTTCTTGTACGTACCGTCGGACTTCGCGTCCTTGATGGCCTGGTCGATCATCGCGAGCAGCTTGGGGTTGCCGCCCTTGCGGACCGCGAAGCCGTACTGCTCACCGGTGTCGAGATTGCCCACGATCTCGAACTTGGACGAGTTGGCGGGGTCCTTGAGCCAGTTCTGCACGACCGGGTAGTCCTGCACGATGACATCCACCTGGCCGGTACGCAGTCCGTTGAGCTCGGCATCGGAGCTCTCGAAGGACTGCGGGTCGGCGCCGTGCTCATGGGCGAAGTCCTCGCCGGTGGTGGAGGACTGGGAACCGAGCTTGAGCTTCTGCTCGGTGATGTCCTCGACAGTCGCCGCCTTGACGCCCTTGCGGGCCAACAGGGCCTGGGTGGCGTCGAAGTACGGTGCGGAGAAGTCCAGATTCGCCTTGCGCTCGTCGGTGATCGTCATACCGGCGGCGGCCACGTCACAGACACTGGCATTGAGGTCGGCACCGGTCTTGATCGTCTCGAACGACTTGTCCACGACGACCTGCTTCACGCCCAGGTCCTCTGCAACCAGATCGATCATCGAGACATCGAACCCGACTACCTTTCCGTCCTTCTCGGACTGGAAGGGCGCGTACGGCAGATGCGTACAGGTGGTTATCTGGCCGGACTTGACCAACTTCGCACCCTTGACGGTCGCTCCGTCATCGCTGCTGCTACAGGCACTGAGCGGAAGAGCAAGCGCGGCGGCCGCGCAGACCGCGGCGATCCGGCGGGAGGGCAGGCGGGACGAGCTCATGGCGGTTCCCTTTGCACACGAAGGACGGACTCGCGGACGGACTCGCGGATCGACGGTGATCCGCGATCAAAGTCCGCACAGAATGTCGGAGCACCGACCGAAAGTCCACCCTGCCCTGATGGTTGGGGGCTTCGTCCCGCTTCACTCCGCGCGGCTCACGCCCGGGGCTGCCGCACCTTCAGACGTCCGACTCCGCCGGGCCGGCGACAACGACAACCGGGCGAATCGTAGGCCGCCCCACGCAGCGAGCAACGTCAGAACGCCTGCATGTACACCCGGGTGTTGCCGGCGTCCAGTTCAAGGACGTGGATTTCGATCCAGGCGACCGCACTCCGTCGCTTGTCACCCACGCAGGGCGGACACACCCCCGCCCAGCGGGCACCCTTTCTGGTCTGAGGCTCGGCAAGACCGAGGTGGCCGAAGAGATCGGTCGCAGGGGGAAGGTCGTGGTTCCTGGTCCGCAGGGGCGTCTCCGAGCGCAGTTCCCCCGCGATCCGTACGGCAGCACTCTCGTCAGTGACGAAGGAGAGCAGGTAGACGTCTTCTTGCGGGTTGACCTGAACGGCGCCCTTCACCTCCTTCGCGCCCTCGGGCACCCTCACCTTCATGAATGTGGACGCCTCGGCAGCACCCATGCCCTTTCCCCAGTGCGGGCTGCGTCCGTCGGTCGCGCTCCGATCGTCCCCGTCGGCTTGTGAGCAGGAGGTGAGGAGCAGTACGACACAGAGAGCCCCGAACAGGCCTGGTCGGAGCCCGGATTGATTGTTCAGCTGTTCTCCTCGTTCCCTGGCAAGGTTCACGGCGCCTTGAAGAGCGTCGGGAAGCGCGGAGCGAGCCACGCCCTGCGGCCCCAGGCGAGAATGCGGCCCGAGGCGATGGCGGCCACCGGGTTGCGGCGGCCCAGCGCCATCAGGAAGAAGGTGACCGGCTCGATGTGGATCGTGCAGTCCGGGCGGGCCGGCGGCTGCGACGCGACCGTTACGGCTCCGTCGGTGAAGGTCACGCCGAAGCGGGCCCCGCTCCACAGGCGGATCGTGTAACGGGCGGTCAGGCCGGCTGTGGCAGCGGCATCGGTCACCCGGGGCATGGCGGTGATCAGGAAAGGCAGGGTCAGGTCGACCCGGGCGCGGTCGATCATGTGCGGGCGGCCCAGGGCGCGGGCGAGGTCATAGCCGTGGCCGAGCATGTGTGCCAGCAGATACGAACCCAGAACCTCGGCGCTCATCGTACCCAGCGGGGTGACCACAGTCCCCTCAGTCGCGCGCCGGTCCATCGCCTTGAGGTAAGCGTCGGCCTGCGCGACGATCATCCCGGCCAGCGGACCGGCCTCACGCTCGTCGAACACGGCGAGCGCGCGTTCGTTCGCCTCTGCGAGGCTCTGCGGCGTGCCGTCGCCGTAGCTCCGTTCCTGGCCCGCCGCGATGTCGGCCATCAGCTCGTTGGCCTGCGCCAGGTGCGCTGCCGCCTCGCCGATGTTCCACTCCGAACCGGGTATGGCAGCACCTGTGTCGGTGGCCTCACTCAGTAGCGCGGCAATCTCCAGGGCGGTGTCTCGTATCGCGTTGGCAAGTCCCCCGGGCAGAGTGCCCCGTATGTCCTGCTCAGGCTGTCCAGCCACTGATTCCACGCCGCACCTGTCCTCGAGAGTTGTTACCCGCGGTACACAAGACCAGGTGACGGGGGCATCGACAAGCCCTCAGGTGGCACTCCGCTCACTCGCCTCCCGCAAACCGCGCTCCACCGCCCGGTGAAACGCCTCGTCCGGGTCGCCCGCAGCGCTCCCCGGCCGGCCGGCGCGCAGCAGTTCGCGCCAGCGTTCCTGGCTCCAGTTCGCGGGGGTCGTGGTGCGCATGAAGTCCTCGACCAGGGCGAGGAAGCGGGCGGGGTCGCTGTGGAAGGGGAAGTGGCCGGCGCCTTCGAAGATTTCCAGGCGGCTGCCCGGCATCGCCGCGTGGGCGCCGTAGGCGTGATCGACCGGGACGATGCGGTCGCGTGATCCCCAGAGCAGCAGTGTGGGCATGCCCTCCGCCAGATAGCAGCGGTCGAGCATGGTGACGACCTGGCCGCGCCAGTCCACCACCGCCCGCAGGGTACTGATGAACGCGCTGCGGGACGTGTCGTCGGGGAGGGCGTCCACCAGGTCGACCAGTTCGGCGGCGTCCTGGCCGAGGTCCGTGTCGAGCAGTTTCATCAGGCGGGTGAAGAGGCCCACCTGGGCGCGCATGCCGGGCAGGCGCAGCGCGGACAGCATCAGGTCGGCGCCCGGGAGCGAGGCGGCCCTGAGGATCGGGGTGACCTCGGCGCCCACTCCGCCCGCGCTCACCAGGATCAGGCGGTCGGTGCGCTCGGGGAACTGGTAGGCGAACTGCATCGCCACGCCACCGCCAAGGGAGTGACCGACGAGGGTGGCGCGTTCGATGCCCAGGACTCCCAGGAGGTCGCGCATGCCGTTCGCGTAGCCCGCCACCGAGTAGTCGGCCCGTGGTTTGTCGGAGGCGCCGTGGCCCAGGAGATCGGGGGCGATGACCGTGTGGTTCCGGGCCAGCTCCGGGATCAGGTTCGCCCAGGTTGCCGAGGAGTCGCCGATGCCGTGGATCAGGAGGATCGCCGGGCCCTCGCCCACGATCCGGTACGCGCGACGGTAGCCGTGCACCACGTGGTGGCTCAGGCGTACGTCATGGTCGCCCACCGCGTGCAGACGGTCCGCGCGGGACGCGTGCGGTCCGGGTTCCGGGGCATCGGCCACAGGCTCGCCTCCTGTCGTGTCTACGGTTCCTTCTCAGCGTTCCTCCTCAGCGTAGGAACCTCTGCCGCACGGGGCATTTCGACCACGTTTCGGGTGGGACGCCGGACCGGCGGTGCTTCCGAGGCCGGGGGCGACCCCCAGACGGCCATGGGGGTAACCCCCCAGCTAAGTCGGGGATAAACCCGGTCGCTCGGCTGACGACCGGTCCGTAGGTTCTGGGGTGGAATCGAAACATCGCTTCACACGACCTCCGGAGGACCCCCGTGACCGCCCCCTCGCACCGGCCGACGCGCACCGCCCACCCGGTTCTCGCGGCTTTCGTGCGCTTCGTCGTGTGCGGTGGTGGTGTCGGGCTCGCCTCCAGCGGGGTGCTCGTCCTGCTCAATGACCGGATGCCGATGGCCGTCGCCAACGCGCTGGTCACGGTCGTCTCCACGCTGATCGCGACCGAATTACACAGCCGGGTCTCCTTCCGGAGCGGGCGGAGCGGCTGGGGAGTCCACCTCCAGTCCGGGCTGACGGTGGCCGTGAGCTATGCGTTCACCACCGGGGCCCTGCTGTGTCTGTACGTCGTACGGCCGGAACCCTCGGCCCTGGTCGAGCAGGCCGTCTATCTGTCGGCCTCCGCCCTGGCGGGTGTCGGGCGGTTCGCGTTGCTGCGGGTCGTGGTCTTCGCCGATCGGGCGACCGCCGGTGAAGTCGCGCTGGGCAAAGCGTCCGTCGCGATGGCCGCCTGACGTGCCCTTCGGGCCCTGGACGGTGCGGGCAAACACCGTAACCATGGGTTACATGTACATGTCGATCCCCCTTCAGCGGAAGGCCACCTCCCCGACCGCTGGGCGGGACTTGATGTACGCGGCGGCGAGGCCTCGCACCCGCCGCGCCACCCGATGACAGGAGTGAGTTGCCCATGCAGAGACGCACCTTCCTGCGCACCGTCACTGCCGGAGCGGGCGCCGTCGCCTTTTCCGGCAGCCTGTGGCAGCATGCCGCCTCCGCCGACAGCGGCGCGGGCCCGTACGGCCCGTTGCTGGCCCCGGATGCCAACAGCGTCGCTCTCCCGGCCGGCTTCACGAGTCGCGTGGTGGCCAGGTCCCTGCACCCGGTCGGGGGCACGATCTGGCACTCGGCACCCGACGGCGGCGCCTGTTACGCGGACGGGGACGGCTGGATCTACGTGTCCAACTCCGAGCTCCCCCTGATCGGCGGCGCCTCCGCCATACGGTTCCGCGCCGACGGCTCGACCGACCGCGCGTACCGCATCCTCTCCGGCACCAACCTCAACTGCGCGGGCGGGGCGACCCCTTGGGGTACCTGGCTGTCCTGCGAGGAGATCTACCGCGGACGCGTCTTCGAGGCCGATCCCTACGGTCGGCAGACCGCCGTGTCGCGCCCCGTCATGGGCCGCTTCAAGCACGAAGCGGCCGCCTGCGACCCGGACCACCGGGCCATTTACCTCACCGAGGACGAGGAGGACGGCTGCTTCTACCGCTTCACCCCGGCGACCTGGGGCGACCTGTCCCGCGGCCGCCTCGACGTCGCGTGCACGACCACCGGCGACGGCATCGAGTGGCGCGCCGTGCCCTCCCCGTCCGCCCTCCTCACCCAGACCCGCCACCAGCTCCCCGCCGCCCGTCACTTCGACGGCGGCGAAGGGTGTCACTACGCGGACGGGATCTGCTACTTCACCGCCAAGGGCGACCGCAAGGTCTGGGCCTACGACACGGCCGCACAGACCATCACCGCCGTCTACAACGGCGACGGCACCCTCAACGGCGTCGACAACGTCACCGGCACCACCGCGGGCGACCTGTACGTCGCGGAGGACGGCGGAAACATGGAGATCAACATCATCACGAGGGACGGCACGGTCGCCCCGGTCCTCCGCCTCGACGGGCACGCCGAATCCGAGATCACCGGTCCCGCCTTCTCCCCGGACGGCACCCGGCTGTACTTCTCCTCGCAGCGCGGGACCAGCGGCGAGCGGACGGGGTCGGGAGGCATGACGTACGAGGTGCGCGGCCCGTTCCGGCACTGACGCCGACACCGACGCCGACACCGACGCTCCGGGCACTCCCCCGGTCGCCCGACGACGAGCTCTCGCTGGTTGACTGTGATGGGCGAGCGTGCAATCGGTGTCGGCGCCCGTGAGCAGGTCGGTGGGCTGGGCGAAGGGGCATCGATGGGGCAGGCGCGGGCCGGGTGGGTTCGGGTGCCGGTGGGCGACGACGCGGCGCGGTGGGCCACCCGCGGCACCTGCAGGCGCGTGCTGATCGTCGTACACAATGTGACCGCCGCGACCCGGCTGCTCGATGTGCTGCCACTGTTCGACGACGATCTCGGGGTGCAGCTCCTCGCGACCTCGCCCGGGTCCTCGGCGTTCACCGCCGGGCTGGCGGAGCTGCTCCACGAGACGGGGGTGCCCGTCCTCCCCTGGGAGCAGGCGGTCGAGACACGGGTCGACCTCGCCGTGTCCGCCAGCTTCGGCGGTCAACTGGAACTGTTTTCAGGGAAGTTGGCCGTTCTCTCGCACGGCGTTGGTTATACTAAGAGGCTGGCAACACCGGACACCGGACACCGGACACCGGACACCGGACACCGGATCGGGTGCGAGGTCCGGAGCGCGCGTGGTGGAGTCGGCGCCCGTCTTCGGGATGTCCCCTCCATGGCTGCTCGTGGACGGCGTTCCCCTCGCCGATGCCCTCGTCCTCTCCCACCCCGAGCAGATCGACCGACTGCGCGCCGCCTGTCCCGAGGCGGCGCCGACCGCCGTACTCGCCGGGGACCCGTGCTTCGACCGGATACTGGCCGCCCGCCCCTACCGTGAGCGGTTCCGCCGGGCGCTCGGTGTGCGACCGGATCAGCGGCTCGTCGTACTGAACTCGACCTGGAATCCGGAGTCGTTGTTCGGTGACGGCGGGGACGACGTGCTGCCCACGCTCCTGCCGCGGCTCACCTCCGAGTTCCCCGTGGACGAGTACCGCTTCGCCGCGATCCTGCACCCCAACATCTGGCACGGTCACGGCCCCGGTCAGATCCGCGCCTGGCTGGACCGGGCGCGGCGCGGCGGCCTGATGCTGATCGATCCGCTGGCGGGGTGGCGGCAGGCGCTGCTGGCGGCGGATGCCGTGATCGGGGACCACGGTTCCGTCACCTATTACGCGGCGGCGCTCGGCACTCCCGTACTGCTGGGGGCCACGCCGCTGGACTGCCTCGATCCCGACGCGCCGATCTCCGCCTTCATGCGGCTCGCGCCCCGACTCGACCCCGGCGCGGCGCTGCGGGCCCAGATCGACACACTCGTCGCCTGCCATCGGCCGCTGCCGGGGCCCGCCGAGTTCACCACCTCGGTACCGGGCGAGGCGGCCGCGCGGCTACGGACGCTGTTCTATGCGCTGATGGATGCCCCGGAACCGGAGTGGAAAGCCTCGCTGGCGCCGCTCCCCCTGCCCGCCTGCGAGTCGGTGACTCCGACCGTTCCGTTGCGCGTGGTCACGCGGATGCTCGCCTCCGGCGAGATCTCGGTCAGCCGGTGGGCCGGTCCCGCGCCGGTGACGATTGCGGACGCGGAGTTGCATGTCGCGGTGCACGAGGACACACGAGACGTCGACCAGCTCGATCTGGCCGACGTCATCTTCCGGTACGGGGCGGCGGACGATCCTCGCTTCGGTTCGCCGGCTGTCTGGACGGCCGAAGTGCTCCAGCGGTATGCGGGCTGTTCCCTGGCCGCCTATGTGACCGGCCCGGGCGAAGCCGTCGTTCGTACGCGGGGTGGGGGGCTATTGCGGATGGTCACCGAGCGGGACGGTGGGCCGGACCCCGCCGTCGCCGCCTCGGCCCTGCACGCGCTGCTCTCGGCGGGGCGTCCGGTCGCGGAGGTGGCGGACGACGGACTGTGGGTACGGGTGGGAGACGGCTCCTCAAGGCGGGTGCGGGTCGCTCCGCTCGCCGCGACGTGAGAGGCGCGGCCTCACGGGGCCGTGCAGCGCTCGCGCATGCGCAGGAGATGTGACAGGTGGTACTCGGCTCGTAGCCCGGTGAGCGTCGTGATCGCCTCGTCGATCAGCGGGAGCGCCGCGTCCGTCTCGTCGCCGTCCAGTCGCGTTTCGGCGAGGTCGGTCAGGGCGCGGGCCGTGTTGTACATGTCGTCGATCGCCCGGAAACGCTCGACCGCCCTGCCCAGAGCCTCGATGGCCTCGTCCCGGCGTCCGAGGCCACGCAGGGCACGCCCGCGGTGGCGCTCCAACAGGGCCCGTGCGCGCGGGAGATCGGCGGCCCCCTCGTCCTGCGCACCCATCGCGTCCAGGATGGTTCCGGCCTCGTCGAAGCACTCGTACGCCTCCGGGTAGCGCCACTGCCGCAGTCGCAGCAGTCCCAGGAATTCGACAGCCGACGCGTGGCCGCGCGTGTGGCCCGCCACCTCCTCGTCCCGCGCCGCCGCCAGTGCCTCGGCCCGAGCCTCGTCCCAGTGCTCCAACTCGGTGAATGTGTGGGCCAGTTGCGCGTGCAGGGCACCCGCATCCGTCGTTCCGGGGCAGTGTGCGTCGGCGATACGGGTCCCGATCCGCAGGGCGGGCAGGAGCATCTCGTGGTGGCCGGCCTTGAGTTGGAGCGGCCAGAGTGATCGGCACAGGTGTACGACGGTGTCCGGATCATCGGACTCCTCGGCGCATCGCACGGCCTGGACGAGGTTGCCGGACTCCGCGATCAGTACGTCGAGCGCCGCGCCCCGGTCCGCGTAACCGGGCTCCTGGGGCCCGGAGTTCGGAGCGGGCACGCGCCAGCTTTCCGGGAGCGCACCGTGGGCCGCGGACGCCGCGAGTGCGGTGTAGCCCCGCAGTGTCCGGGTGAGGGCGGCCGAGCAGGCGGCGATGCCGTCCTCGCGGACGGCGGCGGCCTCGGCGTGTGCGCGGATGGCGGCCCGGTAGTGGTAGCGGCCCTGGGACGGCCCGTCCGTACGGCGTTCCAGCAGCATCCGGTCGGCCAGGTCCTCCAGCAGGGTCCCGCAGGCTGCCGGGTCCTGACCTGTGGCGTGCGCGGCAGCCGCCGCGTCGAAGGCCGGCCACTCCCGCAGGGCCATGAGGCGGTAGAGCCTGGCCGCCGCCGGTTCCAGTGAGCGGTAGGCGTCGTCCGCCGCTGCGCGCACAGGATCGTTGTCGGCCATGGCGGGCGACTCCGGGGAGGTGGTGGGCGGCAGCGACGGTACGGAAAGCCGGGGCACCGCCGCGCGCAGCGCGTACGGTGATCCGCCGCACCGGGCCAGCAGGGACGGCAGCGTGGCGCGGGCCGCGGCGACGGCGGGCTTGCCCGCGAGGTCGGTGAGCAGCCGCACGGAGTCCCTGTCGGTGAGCGGGCTTACGGGGACGCGTACGGCGTCGAGGCCGGGGAACGGGTGCCGGGCCACCACGATGGTGAACACGGCGGGGGCCGAGGTGAGGAGCGGCCGGATCTGGGCCGCCGAGTGCGCGTGGTCGAGGACGACGAGGAGCTTGCGGTCCGCGACGCACCGCCGGAAGAAGTCGCCGAGCCGGTCGGTCGCGGGCGGCATCTCCTCGTCGCGGACGCCGAGTTGGCGCAGGAGGCCGCGCAGTACGGTCCCCACGTCACGGGGGCCGGTGGTGGTGTGGCCCATGAGGTCGGCGTAGAGCTGTCCGTCGGGGAAGTGCTGGGCGTGACGGGTGCCGTAGTGGACGGCGAGAGTGCTGGAGCCCATGCCGTCGGGGCCGTGTACCAGGGCGATGCGGGGGCTGCCGTCGGGACGGCGTGTCGCTTCCCGGTGGAGGAGTTTCATCCCCTCCGTGCGGTCCGTGAAGAACCGTATCGAAGCCGGCATGCGCGGCTGTCCCGTCGGAATGCCCTGGATACCGTCGGCGCTCACCCTTGCGGCGAACCTTTCCCAGGAGGCCGCGAGCCGCGGATCGCCGCTCACCCGCTCGTGCACCAGGCGTGCCACTTCGTCGATGTCGCCCGGCGCGCCGGGGGCGGGCACTTCACGTCCCGCGATTCTCCGGACGAAACCGCCGGTCGACTCCCAGGCCCACTTTCCGGCCTCGTTGGCCATGCCTGAGCCGACCGCGCCGAGCACCGCCGTGATGGCGGCCAGCGACATGGGTTCCAGCATGTGGCGCTCCCCGTTCCCGGTGCTCCGCGCGATGCGCCCTCCCCGGCACCGGCGCTGTCACCGTGTGGATCAACGTTAGCGGCAGGCGAGGTGGGAGCGGGGCTGATCGGCCTTCCTGGCCTGGTATGTCCGTCGTGTCAGTAGTGCCGTCTACTGTTCTTGGCAGGGCGTCGGATGTTCGTCGTACGGCAATGGATGTTCGTCATCCGGCAAGGGAAGTTCGTCGTACGGCATCGGAACAGTGAGGAGCAGGGAGCGAGCAGTGGTCATGACACACCGGGTCCCGGCCGAGATGTTCCGGTTCACCATGGGCGACAGGGCGCCGCTGTACTCGGCGATTCTGCAGACCTTCGGCGATGCCAACGAGCGTCTGGTGACGGCGCTGGGGCTGGACGAGGTACGGGAGCAACTGCGGGGTGTCGGGTGGTTCGGTGCCTTGACGGACGACGATCTCACGGGGGCTCTGAAGCAGCTCCGGGAGTGGGAGTTGCTGGATGTCATCCAGAACCACGCGGAGAACTACCGCACCGCGGAGGAGTACGAGCGGCGGAACCTCCAGTATTCGCTGACGCGGCGCGGGGAGGCCGCCTTCGCGGGGGTGCAGCACGCCCTCGCCGTACTGGTGTCGACCGGTGCGCTGCAGACCGCTGTGCTCGACGCGATCGCGGACCGGCTGGCGGAGCTGGACCGGCTGGCGCAGGACGCGACCTCGGGAGACCGACGGATATTCGCCACCCTGCAGGAGCTGGAGGGGCACTTGGACGCCCTCCGGGGGAACACCAAGCAGTTCAACGGCGAGCTCCAGCGGCTGCTGCGGACCGACGGCGCCGAGCTGTCCACCTTCCATGAGGTGAAGGGGGCCACGGTCGCCTATCTCCAGGAATTCCTCACCAATCTCGATCAACGGGCCCACGCGGTCTCGGCGGCCGTCGCCCGGGTCGAGGAGCACGGCCCGCAGACGCTGTGGGAGCGGGCGCTGCGCGGGGCCGAGCTGCCGCCGACCGGTGGTGACGATCCGGCACCCGCGTGGCTGGCACGCCGACAGGCCCGCTGGGACGGGTTGCGGGCCTGGTTCCTGCCCGCCGACGGCTCGCCCGCGCGCGTGGAGCATTTGCACCATGTCGCGCGCCGAGCCATCGTCACCCTGCTCCAGGTGCTGGACCGGATCACCGAGTCGCGGCGCAGGTCGACCGGCGCCGTGCAGGATTTCCGGGAGCTGGCCCGGTGGTTCGCCGCCGCCCCGGGCGAGGACGATCTGCACCGGCTGTGGGCGACCGCGTTCGGGCTCGGGCCGTCACGCCACGCGCATCTCGCCCACGCCGACCCGGAGCTCGTCGCCGCTACCGAGAGCTGGCACGACGCCCCGCCCGTGGAGGTCTCCACACTGCTGCGCACGAGCGGCCGTACCGAGAGGTTCACCCGCACCGGGCGGGTGCGGGACGTGGCGGCGCTGAAGGCGGAACGGGCCGAGCGGGCGCGGGTGGAGCGGGCCGAGCTGGAAGCCGCGTGGAGTCTGCTGCGTACCGAATCTCCGGTGCGTCTCTCCCACTTCGGTGCGCTCGACCACGAGGTGTTCGAGCGGCTTCTCGATCTGCTGGGTCGGGCGCTGGCGGTGCGACCGGACTCGACGGGGGTGCGACGCGCCGTGACCGGGGACGGGCGGGTCGAGGTGGTGCTTCGGCCACCCCTCGACGCGCAGGGGGCACCCGCTGTCCTGCGGACCGCGCGGGGCACGCTGACCTGTCCGGATTACGTCATCGCGGTGCACACGGCGGGCGCTTCGGGCGCGGGCGTGGTCCGGGACGCGGCAGGTACGTCTGGAGCCGCTGACGTCACGGACCGGGAGGTCGTGGCCTGATGAGTAATTTCGCCAATCAACTCGTGGTGGCCGAGCGGGAGGAGATGTCCCGCTGCATCCGTACGCTGCTGGTCCGGCCCCTGCTCACCGAGCGTTCCGACCCGGTGGTGTTCGATCTCGTGCGTCGCCGCCGGGACCCGCTGACGCACTGGTTCGACTATCACTGCGGCTGGACGCTGGCCGTCGAGCCCCGTCTCGGGTACGCCCGGCTGCTGAAGGTCAACGCGGACGCCGACGCGTCCCGTCCGGCCAGGCGGACCCGGGCGGGCCGGGCCCCGTTCGACCGGCGGCGGTACGTCCTGCTGTGCCTCACCGCCGCCGAGCTGCTCTCCGTCCCGGTCACCACGATCGGGCTGCTGGCCGACCGGGTCGTGCAGGCCGCGTCGGCGGACGAGACCCTGCCCGCCTTCGACACGGCGCAGCGCTCGGAGCGCGTCGCGTTCGTCGACGTCCTACGGCTGCTGGAGTCGTACGGGGCGTTGCAGACCGTGGACGGGACGACGGACAGCTTCGCCGAATCGGCCGAGGCGAAGGTTCTCTACCGGGTGGATTCGAGTGTGCTGATACGGCTGCTCGCCGCCCCGTGCGGGCCGTCACGGCTCGCGGTACCGGCCGCCGACATACCGACCGGGTTCGAAGCGCTGCTGACCGGGCTCGTGCAGGAGCGTCGGTACGGGCTGCCCGGCACCGGCGACGCGGAGGACGACGCGCGGCCGGAGACGTCGTTCTCCCCGGTCCAGCGCAATCTGTGGCTGCGGCATTCGGTGCTGCGGCGCCTCTTCGACCAGCCGGTGCTGCACCGTGACGAGCTGACCGAAGCCGAGCTCGGCTATCTGACCTCCCCCACCGGCCGGCAGATCCTGCGGCGCGCCGCCGAACAGGCGGGTTTCGTGCTGGAGGAGCGGGCCGAAGGGCTCCTGCTGGTCGATCCGGACGCCATCGCCACGGACAGCCGGTTCCCCGACGACGCGAACCACGCCAAGGTCGCCGCGCTGCTGCTCCTGGACACGCTGAACGCCGCGCCCACCGGGTGCGCACCCGAGCAGCTGGCCGTCGAAGCCGAACGGATTCTGGACCGGTTCCCGCGCTGGGGCAAGGCATACCGGACGGAGGGCGGTGCGGCGGCGCTCGCAGACGACGCCGTGCAGGTCCTGGCCGATTTCCGGCTCGTACGCCGCGAGGGCGGCCGGGTCGTGCCCAGACCCGCCGCCGCCCGCTACCGCGTCACCAGTGCCACTCTCAAGGAAGAACACCCCGCATGACGGTCACCGCACTCCCCCTCCGCTCCTCCGGCTCCCCCTCCGGGAATCCGGGCCCCGGCGAGCGCTGGCAGCCGACCCGGGCCGGTGTGCTCAACGTATGGCGCTATTACGACGAGGTGTTCACCTTCCACCGCGGGCGGCTGCTGCTGCGCGGGCCGAACGGCACCGGGAAGTCGAAGGCGCTGGAAGTCCTGTTGCCCTTCCTCTTCGACGCGAGTCTGCGCCCCCACCGGCTGTCCACGTTCGGCGGCTCGGAACGCACCATGCACTGGAACCTCATGGGCGAGGGTGCCACCGGGCTCACCCGGGTGGGATACGTATGGCTGGAGTTCCGGACGGAGCGGGGCGAGGACGGTGCGGAGGGGTTCCTCACCATCGGTGCGCGCTTGCAGGCCGGGGAGCGGACCACGACCGTCACCACGGACTTCTTCACCAGCCGTCGACGTGTCGGCATCCCCGGCGGCCTCTCCCTGGTCAACGAGTCGGGTCAGCCACTCACCAGGGCGGCCCTCGCAGCGGAGCTGTCCGGGCACGGAGAAGTGCACGCGTCGGCGTCCGACTACCGGGACACCGTGCGCCGGACGCTGTTCCCCGGCCTCAGCGAGCAGCGCTACAACGCGCTGATCACGGCGCTGCTCCAACTGCGCACACCGAAGCTGTCCCAGCGCCTCGATCCCTCGCTGCTCTCGGAGCTGCTGTCGCGCGCCCTGCCCCCGCTCGATCAGGGTGAGATCTCCGAACTGGCCGACGGGTTCGAGCGGCTGGACCGCCGCCGCGAGCATCTGGCCCGGCTGGAGGACGAGGTGCATGCCGCGCAGGCACTGGGCGCCCGCCAGCGCTCGTACGCCCAGCGGGTGCTGCGTGCCGGGGCCGCCGCCCTGGTCTCGGCGACCACCGACATGGACAACCGGACACGCACGGCCACGGAGAGCGAAGAGGATCTCCGCGCTGCCGTGGCGGAGCGGGAGAAGGCCGAGGAGCAGCAGCGCGAGACGGAGGCGTCGGGCGCCGAACTCGTCGCGAGGATCGAGGTGCTGACGGAGTCCGACGCCTACCGGGAGGGGCGGGACCTGGACCAGCGCCGTCAGCGGGCGGCGGACGCACACCGGGACGCGGAGGCGCGGCATCTGACGGCCGGTACGGCCCGGACGACCGCGGACCAGGACGAGGCCCGCCACACCCAGGCGCTGGAGGCGGCGGACGCGCAGGCGGAGCGGGTCCGCCTCGCCGAGAGCGACTCCTGGCAGGTCGCACGGCGGGCCGGCATGTCCGCCGCCTGTACGGAAGTGAGCGGCGCGCTCGAAGCGGGCAACGCCGACCGGGCCAGGCAAACTCTGCACGGTGCGGTACGGGGTCGGCGGAGTCAGGTGGAGGACGTACGCGAAGCGCTCGACGTGCTGCGCGCCGCCCTCGCCGAACGTACGTCCGCCGAAGAGCGCGTGGAGGCTTCGCGGGCCGGACTCGCCGCGGCATCCGAACGGCGTGCGGAGGCCGCTGCCCGGTATCAGCAGGCGGCCGCGACGCAGGCGGAGCGGCTGCGGACCTGGGCCCGGCAGTGCGGGGAGCTCTCCTTCGACGAGGGCGCCCTGGAGGAACTGGCCGGCCGGGCCACCGGAGAGACCGAGGTACTGGCGCTGGTGGACGCCGCGGCTCGTACGATCGACCACGCCCTGACCACGGCCGAGGCCACGGTCACCGCCCGCACCGCCACGGCCCGCGCGGAGCGCGAGGCTCTGGCGGCGGAGGCCGAACGGTTGCAGCACACCACTGAACTGCCGCCTCCGACCCCGGTGTTCCGTACCGCCGACCGTTCCCGGCTGTCCGGTGCACCCCTGTGGAAGCTCGTGGCCTTCCACGATGCGGTGCCGGCGGCCACACGCAACGCGGTCGAAGCCGCTCTGGAGGCCAGTGGCCTGCTCGACGCGTGGGTCGCGCCGTACGGGGGCGCGTTCGCGCTGGGTCACGACACGTTCGCCGAGGCCGAGTGGGCCGAGCCCGCCCCGGGCCGCCATCTCGGCGAGGTGCTGCGGCCGGAGCCGGGTGCGCCCGTCTCGGCGGAGCGCGTCGGCCAGCTGCTGACCGGCATCGCGTACGGCGACACGCTGCCCCCGGAGCACGGCGCCGCGGTCGGTGCGGACGGCACCTGGCGGCTGGCCAGTGCCACGGGAAGCTGGGCCAAGTCGGACGTCGCCTACATCGGGGCCTCGGCACGGGCCAGGTCCCGGGAGCGCCGCGTCGCCGAACTGGCCGAGGCGATCGGCGCTCTGGATCACACGCTGGCCGGGCTGGAAGCACAGCTGGCGACGGTCACGGCCCGCCGGGACACGCTGGAGTTCGACCGGCAGTGCCGCCCCGATCACCGTGCCGTCGCCACGGCGGAACGCGAGCTCGACCGGGCCCAGTCCGATACCGAGGCCCGGGACGACGCGGTACGGGACGCGGTCGCACGGCTCACCAGGTGCGAGTCCGGCGCCCGGGCGGCGCAGGACGGACTCGACCATGTGGCGTCCGAGCACGGGCTGCCGGCCGACGCGCAGGCGCTGCGCGCGGTGGCGGAGACCGTCCAGGGGCTTCAGGACACCGGAAGTCAGTGGCTCCTCGCCCATGTGCAGCTGGCCTCGGAGCGGCGTACGGCCCTGGAGCTGCGGTCCCGGGCCGAGCGTTCCGGCCGGGCCGCGCAGGAGCACGAGGCGGAGGCGGGCCGCGCGGCATCGACGGCGCGGGCGCTGGCCGCGCAGTTGGAGGAGATCGCGCACACCATCGGTGCGGCGTACGAGGAGACGCTCGCCCGGATCGAGGAAATGCGGGCGGCGCACCGGCACGCCCAGTCCCAACTGCGCGACTGCACCGCACTGTTGCGAACGATCGAGGGGCGCATAGGCGCGCTGAACAGTGAACGGTCCGTGGCGGCGGCACGCCGCGACGCCGCGGTGACTGCCCGCGACGGGGCCGCGGACCGATTCCGGTATCTGCTGCGGCTGGGTTTCCCCGCCGACGCGGGCGCCGAGACCGAATTGCGGGCAGGCGAAGGGACCAGGGCCACGCTGGAGACCGCCCGCACCCTCGGCGCGCTGTGGCCGTCCGTACCGTACGAGCCGAAGAACGTCGCGGACGCGCTCGGGCGGCTCAGCGAGACCGTCCACATGAGCCGCCAGGCGCTCGGAGAGCGGGCCGACCTCGCGATGGAGACGCATGACGACGTGCAAGTGCTGTCCGCCGCGATGGACGGCGTACGCATGGGCGCGGCGGGCCTGCTCGCCGCGCTGACGGCGGAGCGCGACCGCAGCCGGGACGAGATCACCAGCGATGAGCGCGAGCTGTTCGACCGCACGCTCACGGGCAACACCCGACGCCATCTCGCGGCCCGTATCCGGCAGGCCAACGAGCTGGTCGACGCGATGAACGCCCGGCTGGAGCGCGTGCGTACGGCGTCCCGGGTCGCCGTACGTCTGGTGTGGCAGGTCGATCCGGGGCTGCCGCCGGGCACCAGGGCCGCCCGCGACATGCTGCTGAAGGACCCGGTACGGATGTCGGACGGGGACCGGGAGGCACTGCACCGTTTCTTCCGCGAACGGATCGAGGAGGCCAAGGCGTCCGACACCGCGAAGAACTGGGAGGAGCAGCTGACCCGGGTGCTGGACTACACGGCGTGGCACCAGTTCGTGGTGAAGCTGGACCGGGCCAACGGTCAGGGCTGGCAGTTGCTCACCAAGAAGCTGCATGGCGCGCTGTCCGGCGGGGAGAAGGCAATCGCGCTGCATCTGCCGCTGTTCGCGGCGGTCGCCGCGCACTATCAGGCGGTGCCGAGGGCGCCCCGGCTGATCCTGCTGGACGAGGTCTTCGTCGGAGTCGACTCCACCAACCGGGGCCAGGTCTTCGAGTTGCTGTGCTCGCTCGACCTCGATCTCATGCTCACGTCGGACCACGAGTGGTGCACGTACCGGGAGCTCGACGGCATCGCCGTGCACCAGCTGATCACCGGGGGCGGCGGCCCCGACGACGACGCGGTGACCACGGCTCGCTTCGTGTGGAACGGCGCGGACCTGGTGGCGGACGAGGCGCCGGCACCGTCTCCGCACGGGGAGGAGACACCGCCCGTGCCGCTGCCCCGCGAGGAGCAGCCGTGAAGCACCCGCTCGACCGTCCCGAAATGGCCCCGCTGTGGCAGGCGTTCCACGCGCGCCTGTCCGCCGGGCAGCCGGTCACTCGGGTACGGATCGGGCCACTGGACGAGGATGCCCGGAGTGCGCTCGCGGACCTCCTCGGGCTCGACCGGCTTCCCGGTCCGCACCCCACGCTGGCACTGGCGCGGCTCGACGAAGCCCTTCTCGACAGCTGCGGCCAGGACACCCGCTCCGTGGTCGCCGGGATCGTCGGCCCGCTCGGCGACCAGGCGGCCGACCGGGCCTCCGACGCCGCCGACCGTGCCGCCCTGTGGGAATGGTTCGCCACGCACCCGGTCGTCCTGGCACAGCCCGCACTCGACGCCTGGGCCGCTCCGGTCCGACGGGCCGGTGTGATCGGCGGCTCCGTACCCGCCACCCGGCGCACCCTCGGCGCCGCCCTCGATGTACTGGCCGAACTGCCCGCCTGCAGGGAGCCGTTGCCAGTCTTCGCCACCCGGATTCTCGACGACTCCCACGCACTCGACGACGGCACCCGCCTCTCCTCCCTGGTACTGCGCGCACTGTCCGCCCTCTACGGCGTCCCGGCCCCCGAGACGGCATCGGACCGGCGTGCGCTGTGGTCGCGCGCCGGACTCGCCGACGACGCGCTCTCCACCACGGTGCTCACCGCGGGCATGCACCCCACGGGTCAGGGCCCGGTGGCCCGCGCCCTGGCCGCGTTCTCCGCCGCCGGCCACGCCACCCACCTCACCCTGGCCCAGCTGCGCAACCCCGGCAAGCTCCACTTCCCGCGTACGACCGTGCACATCACGGAGAACCCCAGCATCCCGGCCCTTGCCCTTCAGCGCTTCGGGCCGGCCTGCCCGCCCCTGGTCTGCACCTCCGGCTGGCCGAACAGCGCGGTGATCCTCCTGCTCGACCGTCTCGCCGAGGCGGGCGCACCGCTGCGCTACCACGGCGACTTCGACGGGGAGGGCCTGCGCATCGCCGCCCACGTCCTGGCCCGGAGCACTGCCACGCTCTGGCGCATGTCCACGTCCGACTTCGTCACGGCACACACCCGCGCACCCTCGGGCCCCGCCACCGGCCGGATCACCGACGCCCCCTGGGACGCCGACCTGGCGCCGGCCCTCGCGGCCAGGGGGACATCCGTCCTTGAGGAGCATGTGGCCGAGGAGCTGCTGACCGACCTGGCGCGGTTGTGCGCGGATCGACAGATCGGGTCCACCCGAGGTCTACCCGCAAGTAACTCCCGCTGATTTGATGTGTGTCGCCGGTTCACCACACCCTCAGCAGAACCTGGAGACCTCGTGTCGCACCCCCCGCTCCGCCGCCTCTCGGGCGTGACGCTGTCCGCCGCACTCGCCGCGGTCACGCTCACCGTCGGCGCTCCCCCCGCCTCGGCGGCCGAGACCCCGTCGCTGCGCGTGCTCTCGTACAACACGTTCCTGTTCAGCAAGAACCTCTACCCGAACTGGGGTCAGGACCACCGGGCCGCGGAAATACCGAAGACCTCGTTCTTCCGCGGCAATGATGTCGTCGTGGTCCAGGAGGCGTTCGACAACGGCGCCTCGGACGCGCTCATGCGGAACGCTTCCGCTGATTACCCGTACCGCACTCCGGTGGTGGGCCGGAGCACGAGCGGCTGGGACGCGACGGGCGGCGCCTACTCCTCGACGACCCCGGAGGACGGCGGCGTCGCCGTCCTGAGCAAGTGGCCGGTCATCCGCAAGGAGCAGCACATCTTCAAGGACGCCTGCGGCGCCGACTGGTGGTCCAACAAGGGCTTCGCCTACGCGGTTCTGAACGTCGACGGCACCCGCGTCCATGTCGTGGGAACCCACGCGCAGTCGACCGACCCCGGCTGCAAGGCCGGTGAGGCGGCACAGAAGCGCAGCCTGCAGTTCAAGCAGATCGACGCGTTCCTCGACGCGAAGAACATCCCGGCATCCGAACAGGTCATCGTGGCGGGCGACTTGAACGTCGACTCGCACTCCGCCGAGTACGCGTCCCTTCTCGCCGACGCCGGGCTCGCCGGAGCGGATGCCCGGACGGGTCACCTCTACTCCTTCGACACCCAGGACAACTCGATCGCCTCCGAGCGCTACCCGGACGACCCGCGCGAGGACCTCGACTACATCCTGCACCGCGCCGGGCACGTGAAGCCGTCCGGCTGGACGAACGAGGTCATCAAGGAGCAGAGCGCCCCCTGGACCGTCTCCAGTTGGGGCACGGCGTACACGTACACGAACCTCTCGGATCACTACCCGGTGGTCGCGTCGGGGCAGTAACGGCAGCCGGTGAATAATCGGACACGGCGGGGAACGGGCACAGTGCACCGCCCCTTCCCCGCCGCTGTCCGCGCCATCCGCCGCCAGTCACACCGAAGGAACCCCGCCATGGGCCCCGCTCCCCAGCCGTTCCACCTCCTGCCGGGAGCGGCCGATTCGCCGGTGCTGCTCCACGTACCGCACTCCTCGCGCGTAGTCCCCGCAGAGGTGCGGGCCGGGATCGTGCTGGACGACGAGGCCCTGGAGCAGGAGATCGACCACATCACCGACTCGCACACCGCCGAGCTGGCGGCGCGGGCGGCGACGGCTTCGACTGTGGCGCCCTGGAGGTTCGTCAACGGACTGTCGAGGCTCGTGATCGACCCCGAACGATTCCCGGACGAGCGCGAGGAGATGCTCGCCGTCGGTATGGGCGCCGTCTATACGCAGACGACGCATCGCGAGCGTCTGCGCGCCCAGGACGCCGATCCGCAGCCCCTGATCGACCGCTACTTCCACCCGTACGCGGAGGCGATGACAGCGGCCGTCGACGAACGGCTCGCCGCCACCGGGCGCGCCGTCGTCATCGACGTCCACTCCTACCCCACCGCCCCGCTGCCGTACGAACTCCACGGCGCGGGACCACGCCCGCCGGTCTGCCTGGGCACCGACACCTTTCACACACCGCCCGGGCTGCTGGCCGAGGCCGAGAAGGCGTTCGCCGCGTTCGGCGGGACGGGGGTCGACAGCCCCTTCGCCGGTACGTATGTGCCGCTGAAGCAATACGGCAGGGACAGCCGCGTCACCGCGCTGATGATCGAGATCCGGCGCGATGTGTATATGCGGGAGCCAGGGGGCCCGGCCGGTTCCGGCCTGACCACCCTGGCCACGGCGCTGGCGGCACTGGTGGATGCGCTGTCCCGGGGCGACGAGCAGGTGGAGCGGGCATGAAGCGGATTCACCGGAGTCAGAAGAAGACACCGCAGCGCAGCAGCACATTCGCATAGGGCCGGGCCTCCCCGGTCCGCACCACCAGCCGGGCACCCGCGGAGAGTGCCTTCAGCTCGTCGTGCGGGACGAATGCGATGTCCGGGAGTCGTTCGTCCAGCAGACGTGCGGCCTCCGGATTGGCCTCCCGTACCTCGTACGCGGCCGTCGCTCCCTCCACCACGAGTTCGGCCAGCAGCCCGTCGAGCACCTCGGCGAACGACGGGATCCCGGCCCGGAACGCCAGGTCGACGACCCGGGGGCCGTCCGGGATGGGCATGCCTACGTCACAGACCAGGACCCCGTCGCCGTGGCCCAACTCGGCCAGCGCGCCCGACAGATGGCGGTTGAGAATGCCTGACTTCTTCACAGTGCGGAGACCTCATCGGCAGTCGGGAAGGAGTCCTGCGCGCCCTTCCGGGTGACTGCGGCGGCGCCCACCCGGACGGCGAACTCCGCAGCCTTCGCCAGTTCTTCGCCCTGGCCGAGCCGCCAGGCCAGCGCGGCGGTGAAGGCGTCACCGGCCCCGGTGGTGTCCACTGCGTCGACCTTCGGACTCGGTACGCGTACGAAGTCATCCGTACGGCTGTCGGCGACGAGTGCGCCCGCCGCCCCCAGCGTGACCACTACCGACCTCGGTCCGAGAGCGAGCAGTGCCCGCGCCCGGTCCTCCGGCGTGTGCCCCGCTGTGTCGCCCAGGATGAACAGCGCCTCGTGCTCGTTCACGACCAGGGGATCGCAGACCGCGAGCACCTGATCGGGCAGGGGCGCGGGCGGCGAGGGGTTGAGTACGAGCCGGGTGTCCGGCGAAAGCGTACGAGCCACCTCGGCCACGGTCTCCAGGGGAATCTCCAGTTGTACGGAGACGACCCGCGCCCCGGCCAGCAGGAACCCGGCAGCCCGGATGTCCTCCGGGGTCAGCCGGGCGTTGGCCCCGGGCGACACCACGATGCTGTTGTCGCCCGAGGGGTCCACGGTGATCAGTGCGACCCCGGTGGGCGCCCCGCCGACGAGGACGCCGACGGTGTCGACGCCCGCCGCGCGCTGTGATTCCAGCAGCAGCCGGCCGTGGGCGTCGTCGCCGACCCGGGCCAGCAGGGCGGCGCCGGCGCCCAGCCGGGCGGCGGCGACCGCCTGGTTTGCGCCCTTGCCGCCCGGATGGACGGCTAGATCGGAGCCGAGCACGGTCTCGCCCGGTGCGGGGCGGCGCTCGACGCCGATCACCAGGTCGGCGTTGGCCGACCCCACGACCAACAGGTCGTACCGGCCGTGGTCGTACTCGTGCATCTCTCCTGCTTTCCGTGTGTTCCGTGGTCAGGTCTGTTCGCGAGTGAGGGGCGCTCAGGAGAAGTCGGCGACGTTCTTCTCGGTGACGACCTTGACCGGTACCTTCACCATGCTGTCGACCTCCTTGCCCTGCGCGGCCCTGACCGCGTTCCGGACGGCGATCCTGCCCAGTTCCTTCGGCTGCTGAGCCACTGAGGCGTACAGCGTGCCTGCCTCGACCGCCTTCAGACCGTCGGGAGTTCCGTCGAAGCCGACGACGGCAACGGACGTGCCGGCCTTGCTTCCGAGCGCCTTGACCGCGCCGAGCGCCATCTCGTCGTTCTCGGCGAATACACCGGTGACGTCGGGGTGGGACTGGAGCAGGTTGGTCATGACGTCCAGCCCCTTGGTGCGGTCGAAGTCCGCGGGCTGTCGTGCGACGACCTTGATGCCCGGGTATGCCTTGATGCCCTCCGCGAAGCCCGCGCCGCGCTCGCGGCTGGCGGAGGTGCCCGCGGTCCCCTGGAGGATCACGATGCTGCCCTTGCCGCCGAGCTTCTCGGCCAGCGCCTTGGCGGCGAGTTTGCCGCCGGCCACGTTGTCGGAGGCGACGAGGGTCGCGGTGTCCGCCTTGTTGACGCCCCGGTCCGCGGCGATCACCGGGATGTCGGCCTTGTTCGCGCTCCGTACGCCGGGGCCGACCGCGTCCGAGTCCACCGGGTTGACGATGATGGACTTCATCCCCGAACTGGTGAAGTTCTGGAGCTGGTTGGCCTGTTGGGACGCGTCGTTCTGCGCATCGGTGACGGTGAGGTCGACCCCTGCGGCCTTGGCCTCCGCCTGTGCGCCCATCTTCATCTGGACGAAGAAGGGGTTGTTGAGGGTGGAGAGTGACATGCCCACCTTGGTGGTCACACCGGACGTGCCGGAGTTGAAGAACGACACGGCGGCGACAACGGCCGCGACGCACACGGCACCGATCGCAAGCTTGGCCGCCCCCGGCCCGTTCCGGCCCGAACCCGGTGCGCCGGATGCGGACGCGGGTGCGGCTCCGGATCCTGCCCGGCGACGCAGCGTGTCGAGGAGAACGGCGAGTGCGATGACGACGCCGATGACGACCTGCTGCCAGAAGGCGGACACCGAGAGCAGGTTGAGGCCGTTACGCAGCACGGCGAGTATGAGCGCGCCGATCAGGGTGCCGGACGCCTTGCCGACGCCGCCCGCCAGGCTGGCGCCGCCGATGACGACCGCGGCGATCGCGTCGAGCTCGTATCCCTGTGCTGCCTGCGGCTGCGCGGAGACGAGACGGGAAGCCAGAACGATGCCCGCGACAGCGGCGAAGAGGCCGGACAGGGCGTAGATGACGAGCTTCTGCCGCTTGACGCGCAGGCCGGAGAGGCGTGCCGCCTCCTCGTTGCCGCCGATCGCGTACATCGAGCGGCCTATGTAGGTGCGGGCCAGGATGAGCGCGGTGACAAGTCCCATCGCGATCATCACGAGGACGGGGACCGGCAGCCAGCCGCCGAGCGTGTCGCCGAGTACGGAGACCGAGTCGGGGAAGGCGATCGGGCTGCCCTGCGAGATGACCAGGGACAGGCCGCGAGCGACCGAGAGCATGGCCAGCGTCGCGATGAACGGCGGCAGTTTGCCGTACGAGACGAGGGCGCCGTTGACGAAGCCGCAAGCGATGCCGGTCGCGACGGCGAGAATGACCGCCAGCCATACGGGCACCCCCTCGGACGTCGCCGACCATGCCAGGACGGTCGCGGAGAGGGCTGCCACGGAGCCGACCGACAGATCGATGCCCGCCGAGACGATGACGAAGGTGACGCCGAACGCGAGGATCGCGGTGACGGCGGCCTGCACACCGACGTTCAGCAGGTTCTGAGTGGTCAGGAAGTCTCCGGAGAGCAGCGACATCGCCACCACCAGGACCACCAGGGCGCTCAGCGCGCCGTTGTCGAGCAGGATGCGGCGGCCAGTTCGGACTGCGGCGCCACTCGCGCCCGTATTGCTCTTGAGCGTGTCAGTGGCCACGGGGGCCCTCCACTTCGTTCACTGCGGGGTTTGTCGTGGGGGTCGGAGCGCTGACTGCGAGCGCCATCACCGCGTCCTGGGTCGCTTCGTGCGCGGGTAGTTCACCGGCAATGCGGCCTTGGGCCATGACCAGCACCCGGTCGCTCATGCCGAGGACCTCGGGCAGGTCGCTGGAGATCATCAGGACCGCGTGCCCGGAGGCCGTCAGTTCATTGATGAGCTGGTAGATCTCGACCTTGGCACCGACGTCGATGCCGCGGGTCGGCTCGTCGAGGATGAGCACCTTGGTGTCGGCGAGCAGCCATTTGCCGATGACGACCTTCTGCTGGTTGCCGCCGGACAGGGTGCGGACATGCTGGCCGAGCCCGGCCATCCGTACGCCCAGCTGTTCGGCGATCCGGGCTGCTGCGGTGCGCTGCCCCTTGAGGTCCACGAGACCCGAGCGGCTCGCCGAGCGCAGCGTGACCAGGCCGAGGTTCTCCTGCACGGAGGCGTCGAGGACCAGGCCCTGGCCCTTGCGGTCCTCGGGTACGAGGCCGATCCCGGCGCTCATGGCGGCGGTCACGTCGTACTTGGCCAGCCGTTCGCCGAGTACGTCGACGGTGCCGGCGTCATAGGGGTCGGCGCCGAACACGGCGCGGGCAACTTCGGTACGCCCGGCGCCGACGAGGCCCGCCAGTCCGACGACCTCACCTGCCCGGACCTCGAAGCCGACGTCGTGGAAGATGCCGTTCCGGGTCAGTCCGCGGACGGAGAGCAGGGGCTCCCCGGCCTTCGGGCGTTCCCGCGGATACTGCTGCTCGATGCTGCGTCCCACCATCAGCTGTACGAGCTCCGCCTCCGGCGTCGAGGCCGGCACCTGGTCGATGCTGCGGCCGTCGCGCAGTACGGTGACGCGGTCGCCGAGTGCCGCGATCTCTTCGAGGTGATGGGTGATGAAGACGATCCCCACCCCCTCTTCGCGGAGCTGCCGCACGATCCGGAAGAGCTTCTCCACCTCCTCGGAGGTGAGAACCGCCGTCGGCTCATCCATGATCAGGACGCGCGCGTCCAGGCTGAGGGCCTTGGCGATCTCCACCATCTGGAGCCGGGCGATGCCCAGTTCGCGCACCTTGGTCTTCGGAGAGACCTGCACGCCGACCCGGCGGAGCAGTTCCTCGGCGTCCGCCTCCATCCGCCTGCGGTCGATGAGCCCGAAGCGACGCGGTTGCCGGCCGAGGAAGATGTTCTCGGCGACCGTCAGATCGGGCACCAGGTTGAACTCCTGGTAGATGGTCGCGATACCGAGCCGTTCGGCGTCCTGCGCGGAGTGGATGCGGACCTCGCGCCCTTGGACGAGGATCCGCCCGCTGTCCGGGCGATGGGCACCGGAGAGCATCTTGATGAGGGTGCTCTTGCCCGCTCCGTTCTCACCGAGCAGGACATGCACTTCGCCGCGTCGAAGGTCGAAGTCGACGCTGTCGAGCGCGACGACGCCGGGGAAGGACTTGCGTACGCCTTCTATGCGCAGCAACTCGTCGGGGCTGCTCACACGTTGCTCCTCTGGTTCGAAGCGTTCTCGTCGCAGGAGCTGCGTACGACAAGGCGGGCGGGGAGGGTGACGGACTGCGGGGACCGTCCCTCGATGAGGTCGACGAGCGCCCGTACGGCGGCACGGCCCAGCTCGCCGGTCGGCTGGGCGATCGCCGTGATCGGCGGATCGGTGTGCACGAACCACGGGATGTCGTCGAAGGCCGCGAGCCCGATGTCCTGCGGGACGCGCAGCCCGCGTGCGCGGATCGCGTCCAGCGCGCCGAGCGCCATCAGGTTGTCGGCGGCGAACACGACCTCGGGCGGTTCGGGAAGTGCGAGAAAGCTCTCGGTGGCGCGACGGCCGCTGTCGGCCTGGAAGTCGCCCTGGCCGATGTAGGCGTCGGACAGCGCGAGTCCGTGCTCGCGCAGCGCCTCACGGAACGCTTCGACGCGCTCGTTGCCCGTGGTGGTGGCCGCCGGGCCCGCGATGATCGCGAGTCGGCGATGGCCGAGGCGGTGCAGGTGGGCGACCAGGTCCCGGATGGCGTCGCGGCCGTCGGCGCGCACCACGGGGACGTCGACGCCCGGGATCCAACGGTCCACGAAGACCATCGGCGTACTGCTGCGCGCGACGTCCAGCATGAGCGGGGTACCGCCGTCGGCCGGGGAGACGAGGAGTCCGTCGATCCGGCGGTCGAGCAGCGTTCGGACATGGTGGTCCTGCAGCTCGGGCCGCTCGTCGGCGTTTCCGATGATGACGCTGTAGCCGTGCGCGCGGGCCTCCTCCTCGACGAAGCGGGCCAGTTCGGTGAAGTACGGATTGAGTACGTCACTGATGACCAGGCCGAGGGTGCGCGTCTGGTCGGTGCGCAGCGACCTGGCCACGGCATTGGGCCGGTAGCCGAGGGCGTCGACAGCGGCAAGGACGCGTCTGCGCGCGTCGGGGCTGACGGAGGGATGGCTGTTGAGGACACGGGAGACCGTGGCGACAGACACTCCTGCCTGGGCCGCGACATCCTTGATGCTCGCCATTTCCGGACCACCTCCTTGTGGTTTCCGTAAGCCTCGAAACCAGCGGTCGATGGCCGTGGAATCGATTACAAGGATGATTGGAATCGATTACATGGCTGAAAACAAGACCTCTCCGACCGTCCGAGATCGGATCGTGACGAAGAGGCAGGGTGTCGCCACGGCCGAGGCCCGGCCCTCTCGCACTCGGATGCGGCTGCCGGTCG
Source organism: Streptomyces sp. NPDC057136 (assembly GCF_042670885.1). NCBI lineage: Bacteria > Bacillati > Actinomycetota > Actinomycetes > Kitasatosporales > Streptomycetaceae > Streptomyces > Streptomyces sp. NPDC057136. The sequence continues at coordinate 4,381 of NZ_JBHUUV010000043.1, read as the reverse complement.
GCGGTGCCGGAGGACTGCCGCGACGCGAGGTGGACCGGGCTCACGGAGAGCACAACAAGGACGGCTACGAGGACGTCGCCTCGACGGAAGTCCATAACGGGTCGCGGGCCGCACCCCGCCAGCGGAAGGCGAGTTCGGGCCGCTGCCAGCCGGAACTACGCTCCGGGTTACGCGAGTTGACGAGGCCAGGCGGCACAACGAGCGGCGCAGGCCGCTTCGCCGGACTCGCCGGAGCCGACGTCCACCCGCCGCTGCGAGACGTCGGCGGGGCCCGGCATGTAGCTACTGCCGGGCCCCGCCTGACTGGTCAACTCCCGCGGTCGCATCCCCGTATCCACGGATGCCCCCGTCTGCCCTCATCCTGGTGACAAGCTCATCGGCCGGTCACGTCACACCTTGACCTCGGTCGCCGGAAGCGGCTCGGTCGTGGTCCGGGGCTCGGAAGCCTCGGCGGTGGGGCGTACGGGGATGAAGGAGGCGACGACCGCTGCCGCGAGGCCCACACCGCAGCCGATCATCAACGCCGCACGGAAGCCGTCCTCGGACGGCAGAAGGAATCCGCCGAAGTCCGTCGTCATCTGGGCGAGGACCACGCCGATCACGGCGGCGGCGACGGAGCTGCCGATCGAGCGCATCAGCGTGTTGAAGCTGTTGGCCGATGCGGTCTCCTCCGGCGGCACCGCACCCATGATCAGGGCGGGCATCGCCCCGTACGCCAGGCCGACGCCCGCGCTGCAGACGATGGTCACGACGAGCAGGCCCCAGGTCGAGCCGAGGAGCAGCAGTGCGGACGCGTAGCCGATGGAGATGACCAGGCTCCCCACGACCAGGGTGACCTTGGGACCGCGGGCCTCCGAGAGCTTGGCACCCAGCGGCGCCAGCACCATCATCATCAGTCCACCCGGGGCCATCCACAGCCCCATGGCCATCATCGACTGGCCCAGGCCGTAGCCGGTGGCCTCCGGCAGCTGGAGCAGCTGGGGCGCGACCAGCGAAGAGGCGTACATCGCGAAGCCGACCAGGATCGAGGCCGCGTTGGTCATGAGGATCTGGGGGCGTGCGGTCACCCGGAGGTCGACCAGCGGCTCGTCGCTTCGCAGTTCCCACCACGCCCAGGTCAGCAGCACGACGATCGCGGTGGCGAACAGTCCGAGGGTGGTGCCGCTCGTCCAGCCCCAGTCGGAGCCCTTCGACACGGCGAGCAGCAACGAGACGAGTCCGGCGCCCAGGCCGAACGCGCCCAGTACGTCGAAGCGTGCCGAGCCGGTCCCGGCCCGCCCGTCGGGTACGAAGAGCAGGGCGAGTACGGCGACCAGGAGGCTCAGCGCGGCTGCGACCCAGAACAGCACACGCCAGCTGGCGTGCTCGGCGACGGCCGCGGAGAACGGCAGGCCGAGCGCGCCGCCCACGCCCATGGAAGCGCTCATCAGGGCGATGGAGGCACCCAGCCGCTCGGCCGGCAGCACGTCGCGCAGAAGGCTGATGCCCAGCGGCACCACGCCCATGCCGAGGCCCTGCAGCCCGCGCCCGACGATCATGGGCACGACGGAGGAGGCGAGGGCGCAGACCACCGATCCCAGGACGAGCGGGACCGTGGAGACGAGCAGCATGCGCCGCTTGCCGTACATGTCACCGAGCCGCCCGGCCACGGGCGTCGCGACGGCGGCCGACAGCAGGGTGGCGGTGATCACCCAGGACGCGTTGGACGCACTGGTGTCCAGCAGCTTCGGGAGGTCCCCGATGAGTGGCACCACCAGGGTCTGCATGATCGCGGCCACGATTCCCGCGAGTGCGAGCACCCCGACGACCCGTCCGTGACGGACGTCGGGCTTGGAGCTGACCACTGTGTGTCTCCCTCGGCTGTTCCCGGATCCCCGATCAGATCCGAGTGTGCACTATACACACACCATGCATTATGCATATTCGGGATACCATGCATCATGTGCGGGAGGGCTGGCGAGGGCAGCCCGTACCGGAGCGAGCCAGGAGCCGAAGGATGCCTCGCGTGAACAAACCAGTTCATCTGATCGAGTTCGAGACCATGCTGCTCGGGCGGCATTCGCACCTGTTCAATCCCCGTACGCGGCAGACCGGCGGGCGCCTGGACCGTAGCGCCTATCTCCTGCTGAGCCGCATCGAGATGGACGGTCCGATGTCCATCGGGCAGCTCAGCGACGCCTTCGGCCTGGACGCCTCCACGCTGAACCGGCAGACCGCAGCCATGCTGCGCGCCGGCGTCGTCGAGCGCATCGCGGACCCGGACGGCGGAATGGCCCGCAAGTTCAGCATCACCGCGGAGGGCAAGCACCGGCTGGACGCCGACCGCGCCGACTACACCCAGGGCCTGGGCAGGGTCCTGGAGAACTGGACTCCCGAGGAGGTGGCCGCCTTCGCCGGCTTCCTCACTCGCTTCAACAGCGACATCGAGCGCCTGGACGGGCACCCCTGGCCGCGCCCCTGAAGCATCGCGAACGAGCCAGGCACCGCACCGCGAAGACAACGGAGAGACGGGCGGGAGAGGCGCGGCGCATTGCATCACTTCGTCACGGACCCGACACGCATACGAGGCGGAGGAGAAGACATGAACAGCACGTCGGACGGTGGTCGGTGGAGACGGTTATGGGCGGGGTGCGTTCCACTCATTGTCGCGATCTCCGCCGGTGCCCTGCTGACAGCGCCCTCGGCAACGGCCGCGCAAGCCGCACCCGCGGCGCAGGCGGCACCGTGTCCGGAGCTGCCGTGCGAGGGATCGGACCCCGGAGCCGTCACCGCATGGCAGACGGGCGGCGCTCCGAAGCTCGTCAAGGAGGCGGTCCTGTCCTCGGGTACCCGTATCAAGCTGTACACGGGCAAACCCGCCTGGGACACCGTCGGAACGGTCTACTCCTGGGCCGAGGTGACCCTCACCGGCACGACCCAGGGGCGCGGCTGGCTGCGGACCGAGGAGAATCTCGGTGACGGCATCAACATCAAGTCATCCCTGGAACACCCCCGTTCGTACCGCGACACCACCGGCACCACGGGCATGTTCCTCTACGACACGACCAGGTACGGGGTCGTGTACGCCAACGGCGCGTGCGTCACGGACGGCAAGCAGACGGGGTGCGTGAACGCCACCTTCTCCGAGGTCGTGCCCAACGGGCCATGCGTGGGCTGGTGTTCCGACGCCGATCCGAGTGCGATCGCCGCATCCGACTGGTCCTACGTCGACCGCTCCGACCTCGACCGCGTGGCACTGCCCTCCGGCGCCTCCGTGCAGAAGGTCGACGGGCGGCTGAAGCAGGGCAGCTACCTCGGCTGGGCAGAAGGCCAACTGACGCCCTCCGGCGGCAGGTTCTGGCTGGAGGCATGGCAGGGCGCGGGCCGCTGGGGCGATGTGTACACCGAGTTCACGCCCAAGGGCGCCTCGCGGACCACTTCCGGTGCGACCCGCGCCTACTCGTGGCTCCCTGAACTGCGCGCCTGCGTCAGCGACAGCAGCGGCACCGCCTGCACCCGCGACCCGGACGTCACGACGACCGCCCCGGCCCAGGCACCGTGCGCCACACTGCCCTGCGCGGGCGTCGACTCGACGACCGTCACCGAGTGGATGCCGAACTACGAGCCGAGCCTCGTGGAGGACGCCAACGTCTACCAGGGCGGCCGGCTGAAGATCTGGGAAGGCCGTCCCGCCTGGGACCCGTACCACATGTACTACTGGGGCGAGGCCGAGCTCCCGACGGGCCGCGAGGGCGTGTTCGCCACCCTGATGACACACAGCACCCCGGGCGCCGACTCACGCGCCCAGCGGCCGGTCCCCGTGCCCGGGTCCCGGCTCACGGCAACCGGCAGGACGAAGATGTTCGCCCTGGACCCCCTGTCCGGCAAGGAGATCGCCGGACTGGTCGTCGACGGCAAGAACTGGGCGTTCGCCACCCAGCAGGGCAACAACATGAGCATGAGCGACCAGGAGGGGACGATGGGGCCCTGCGCCCCCGGCGAGGCGTGCGAGGGCGTGGCCCCCGCCACGGTCACGCAGTGGGACTCGGTCGCCACGGACTGGTCGACGGCGAAACTGCCGGGCGGGCAGCAGGTCACTCTCAGCGGCTCCCGTCCGTCCTGGTCGGTCACCGACTACTACGCCTGGGCCCACACGACGGCCACGGGTACGACGGTGTGGCTGGAGGACAAGGCGCCCGGAGGGACGTACACGAAGGTCGCCGCCGAGAAGATTATGAAGGCGACGAGCGGGCAGTCGGTACGGGCCTGCATCAGCGACGGCACCGCGACGGCGTGCACCAAGCCTCTGCTGTAGCGGGCACCGGCTGATCAGCGACGGTCCGGGGGGGGGCGGGCAAAGCACCCCGCCGGACCGAGCCCCGCCCCACACCACCACCCCCCA
>NZ_JBHUUV010000042.1:0-52518 GCF_042670885.1 Streptomyces sp. NPDC057136 | reverse complement strand
CAGCCGAACGGCTGTGGCGGCCCTCCCTCGTTCCTGTCTAATCCCGCTTCAGGCCAAGGACTTCCACCGCGGCGAAGGTCTCGTTCGGCGGCCTGTCCTCGTAGTACGGAGTGATCAGCCCGTCCAGTTCGACGAAGGTGAACGTCTCCTTCGCCGAGTCGAACTTGACCGCCACCCTGGGCCGTTCGACGATCGCGACCATGCCGCCGTGGACAACGAACAGCTGGCCGTTGACCTTTTCCGCCGCCGGGGACGCCAAGTAGCCGACGAGCGGGGAGACATGTTCGGGGGCCAGGGCGTCGAGACTGCCGTCGGCCGGTTCCTGGAAGCCGGCGAAAACGTCCTCCGTCATCCGCGTGCGGGCGCGCGGACAAATGGCGTTGGCGGTGACGCCGTAGCGGGCCAGGGCCTGGGCGGTGGAGGTGGTGAGGCCGACGATGCCGCCCTTGGCCGCCGCGTAGTTCGGCTGGCCGGCCGAGCCCGCGAGGAACGCCTCGGACGAGGTGTTGACGATCCGCCCGTAGACGGGACCGCCGGCTTCCTTGGAGCGGGCACGCCAGTGGGATGCGGCGAAGTGCGTGGTGTTGAAGTGGCCCTTGAGGTGGACCCTGATGACGGAGTCCCACTCGTCCTCGGTCATCGAGAAGATCATCCGGTCACGCAGGATGCCCGCGTTGTTGACGAGGATGTCGAGCTTTCCGTAGGTGGTCACGGCCAGTTCGACCAGCACACGGGCCTGCTCGTGGTCGGAGACGTCGCCGAGATGCGCGACCGCCCGGCCGCCCGCCGCCCGGATCTCCGCGGCGACCTCCTCGGCGGGGGCGGCCGACGCCTCGCCCGAGCCGTCGCGGCCCGGCTGCCCGTAGTCGTTGACGACGACGGCCGCGCCGAGCCTCGCCAGTTCGAGTGCCTCGGCGCGTCCGAGGCCGCGGCCGGCGCCGGTGACGATCGCGGTGAGCCCGTCCAGGGGAAGGGGGTGTGACATCGCAGTCCTCAACGTCCTTCTCGGTAGATCGGCGGGGAGGTCAGAGCTCGATGCAGGTACGCAGCGACTCGCCGGTCCTCATCTGGTCCAGGGCATCGTTGATGCCGTCGAGCCGCACCCGGTGGGTGATCATCGAGTCGAGGTCGATACGGCCCGCACGCCACAGGGCGATGGCCCGCTCGTAGGACCGGAGCACGTCCCCTCCCCCGTACATGGAGGGCAGAATCCGCTTCTCGTCGAAGAACAGCTCGAACATGTTGACCTGGAAGTTGTCGTCCATCGCGCCCGCGCCGACGATGCAGAGCGTGCCGCCGCGCCGGGTGTTCTCGTACGCCGTGCGGGCCGTCACCGACTTTCCGACGACCTCGAAGACGTAGTCGAAGCCCTCGCCGCCGGTGATCCGCTGTTTCGCGTCGGCGAGTTCGTCCGGTGACACCGCCTCGGTCGCACCGAACCGCAGCGCCGCCTCGCGGCGGGAGGCGACGGGGTCCACGGCGATGATCTGGGCGGCGCCCTGGACCCGCGCGCCCTGGATCGTGGAGATGCCGACGCCTCCGCAGCCGATCACGGCGACCGACGAACCGGCCTCGACCTGCGCGGTGTTGATGGCGGCACCGAGCCCCGTGGTGACGCCGCAGCCGATCAGTGCGGCGATGTCGAAGGGCACGTCGTCGGGGATCGGCACCGCGCAGCCCGCGCCGACGACGACCTCCTCGGTAAAGGTGCCGGTCCCCGCGAAGCCGAAGACGTCACCGCCGGGGCGCTTGAAGTTGGGGGTGCCCGCGTTCATGAAACCGGCGAGGCAGAGGTGGGTCTGTCCTCGCCTGCACGACGGACAGCCGCCGCAGGCGGGCAGCCAGCAGACCAGGACGCGGTCCCCCTGGGCGAGCCCGGTCACCCCGTCTCCGATGTCGATGACCTCGCCCGCGCCCTCGTGTCCGGGGATGAAGGGGGCGGGCTGCGGCAGCACTCCGCTCATCGCGGAGACGTCGGAGTGGCAGAGTCCGGTGGCCCGGATACGGAGCTTGACCTTGCCGGGACCGAAGCCCACCGCCTCGACGTCGTCGAGGACTTCCAGCTTGTCCTGGCCTATCTCGTGCAGTACGGCTGCGCGCATGGTGCGGCTCCCCTCGTGGAGTGGTTCAGGAGTATTCGACGAGCGTGCTGTCGAGGACCGGTGCGCCGTCCCGTTCGACGGCGCTCACCGTCACCCGGGCGCCCGCACCTCCGGTCCATATGTCGACACGGAGGGTTTCGCCGGGGAACGCGACTCCGGCGAAGCGGGTGCTGCACGCGCGAATCCTGGAGACGTCTCCGCCGAGCACCGTGTCGGTGACGGCCTTGAGCGTCATGCCGTAGGTGCACAGCCCGTGCAGGATCGGCCGGTCGAAACCGGCCCGCGCGGCGAAGCCGGGGTCGGCGTGGAGCGGGTTCCAGTCCCCGGAGAGCCGGTACAACAGCGCCTGGTCCTCGCGGACATGCCGCTCCACCGTGTGGTTGGGGGCCACGGCCGGCAGGGCGAACTTCGTGGAGGGGCCGCGTTCACCGCCGAAGCCGCCTTCGCCGCGTACGAAGATCTGGGCCTCGTTGGTCCACAGGGGGCCGTCGTCGTCCGCCGCCTCGGTACGCAGCACGATGACGGCCGCCGTGCCCTTGTCGTACACCGCGGCGACCTTCGAGGTCTGTACGGCGCGTCCCTGTACCGGGATCGGCCGGTGCACGCGTACGGACTGGGCGCCGTGCAGGAGGGCGGCGAGTTCGATGTCGATGCCCGGCAGGGAGACCACGCTGGTGACACCTTTTCCCGCACCCGCGACGGTGGCGAAGGTGGGCAGCACGTGCAGCCGGGACTCCAGGGTGTAGCGCAGCTCGCCGGGGTCGGTGGCGGGGGTGCCCGCACCGAGGCCGAGGTGGTAGAGCTGGATGTCCTTGTGGTCCCAGCGGATCTCGGCGGTCCTGGGTTCGGCGGCGACCGCCTTCACGGCATCAATGGGCATGGGAATTCTGCTCCTTGATGGTTGGTCCTTCTGGCGGAGAGACCCCGGCACGGCCGTCCGCACCGTCGGCCGCACCGAGGTCGCGTGCGGACCGGCCCGGACTTCTTCTAGAACGTGTTCTAGGGCCGATGGCCTTATGTATAACGCAAGCCCCAGCAGTTGTGAATACCACTGACGCCACGTCAGATACGAGTGTGAGCGGGCCAGTACATTTGTCACCGCCGAGTCCGTACATCCGCATCTGCCGGGGGGGCCGCCTCCTCCGTAACGTCATCGGCATGACGCAGACACCCGACTTCGCACCCGCGGTGAGCTTCGACGGGGCGGTCAAGAACTACGGGACCGTACGGGCCGTGGCCGGCATCGACCTCGCCGTGCGGCGCGGCGAGACCGTCGCCCTGCTCGGCCGGAACGGCGCCGGCAAGTCGTCCACCATCGGCCTCCTCCTCGGCCTGAACGAGCCCGACGCCGGACAGGTGCGGCTCTTCGGTGACACCCCCGAGCGGGCGGTGCGGGCCGGGCGGGTCGGGGCGATGCTCCAGGACGGCTCGGGGGTCCCCCGGGTCACCGTGCGGGAGCTGATCGCGTTCGTCGCCTCCACTTATCCGCGGCCGATGCCGGTCGCCGAGGCGTTGGCGCTGGCCGGGCTGACCGCGTTCGCCGGGCGACGCGTCGACAAGCTTTCCGGCGGCCAGACCCAGCGTGTGCGCTTCGCCGTGGCGCTGGCGGGCAACCCCGAGCTGCTGGTCCTCGACGAGCCGACCGCCGCCCTCGACGTGGAGGCAAGGCGGGCGTTCTGGGGGTCGATGCGCGCGTACGCCGCACGGGGCAACACCGTGCTCTTCTCGACGCATTACCTGACGGAGGCCGACGAGAACGCCGACCGCATCGTCGTGCTCGACGAGGGCCGGATCGTCGCGGACGGCAGCGGCGAACACATCAAGCAGTCGGCCGGCAGCAGCCTGGTCGCCTTCGACCTCGCGGGAAGCGGTACGGAGGGGCTCGCCCAGCTGCCCGGCGTCACGTCCATCGAGATCCGCGGGGACCGTGCGCGGCTGCGCAGCGACGATTCGGACGCCACGATCACGGCCCTGGTCGCGCGCGGCGCGCTCCGACGGCTGGAGGTCTCCCCCGCGAGCCTGGAGGACGCCTTCCTCTCCCTCACCGCACACGAGAGCACTCATGAAGGCGAGACGGTCTGATGCTGGAGTACATCAAGCTCGAAATGCGGCGCACGCTGCGCGACACAATGTTCGTGATCTTCGGTATCGGGATGCCGGTGGTGATGTATCTGCTCTTCACCAACATCGGGACGGGCGACGAGGAGTCCGCGCCGTGGCGGGTCACCGCCATGGTCGGCATGGCCGCGTACGGTGCGCTCGGTTCCGCCATGAGCGCCGGCATCGGGGTCTCCATCGACAGGTCGATCGGCTGGCTGCGGCAGCTGCGCGTCACCCCGCTCGCCCCCTCCCGGGTGGTGACGGGACGGGCCGTCAGCGGCTCGGTGACCGTACTGCCCGGGATCGTCGCGGTGCTCGCCGCGGGCGCGCTGATCAACGGCGTACGGCTGGAGGCCTGGCAGTGGGCGGCGCTGACGCTCCTGCTGTGGGCCGGGGCGCTCCCCTTCACCCTGCTCGGGCTCGGCAACGGCTACCGGCTGAGCCCCCAGACCATGGGCGTGGCGAACACGGTCGGCCTGATGGGACTCTCGGTCATCGGCGGCCTCTGGTTCCCCCTGGAACTGTTCCCCGGGTGGCTGGCCTCCGTGGCCGCATACACCCCGGCCAACCGCTTCGCGGAGCTCGGCTGGGCGGTGACGGAGGGCTCGGCGCCCGGCCCGGCCACGCTCGCCGTCCTCACCGGCTGGCTCGTGATCTTCGGCTCGTACGCTGTGGCCTCGTACCGCAGGGCCGCGCGGACCGCGTAACGGGAGGGACGATGCCGGTGATGAGCAAGCAGTACGCCGCGTGGAAGGCCGACTTCCGGGCGAAGAGGACGAAGACGTGCCGGAAGATGGAGAAGCGCACCGGGAAGAGGCCCGAGCATCTGGGGCCGCCCAACGGCTTCGCCCTCCTCCCGTGGCTGCTGATGGGAATGGGCGCCTTCTCCAACCTCCTCCAGGGCAAAACCCCCAACCCCTGGGTGGGCGGGATCGGTATCATCACCTTCAACTCCCTCTATATCTATGTGGTGTTCAGAGCCTTCGACAAGCGGGCACGGGAGGCTCCCCGCACCCGCTGGGCCCTGGCCGCCCTGGGCGCGGTCACCTGCGCACTCGCCCTCGCATACGGCGGCAGCTGGCTGCTCTTCTTCATGCTGCTCGGCCTCGCCACCGGCTCGATCATGCGCGGCAGATACCTCGGCCCGGTCGTCCTCGGCCTGAGCGCACTGGCCGGACTGATCGCGGGGCTCCGGGACGGCTGGGGCGCCATCAATGTCGCGTACGGGACGTTCATCTCCGCGATGGTGACGGCGGCGATCCTCGCGCTCTCGGAGACCGTCAAGGAACTTCGGGAAACGCGGGAGGAGTTGGCGCGCACGGCGGTGGAGCGAGAGCGCCTGCGCTTCTCCCGCGATCTGCACGACCTGCTGGGCCACACCCTGTCGGTGATCGTCGTCAAGTCCGAGGCCGCGCGCCGGCTCGCCCCGCGCGACATGGCCGCGGCGCTGGCACAGGTCTCCGACATCGAATCGGTCGGCCGCCAGGCCCTCACCGAAATCCGCGAGGCCGTCACCGGCTACCGCGAGGGCAGCCTGGCCACCGAACTGGACCGGGCCCGCTCGGCGCTCTCCGCCGCCGGGATCGACCCCGTCGTACGCCAGTCGGGACCACCGCTCACCGCACAGAGCGAGGCGCTGCTGGGCTGGGTGGTACGGGAGTCGGTCACCAACGCCGTACGGCACAGCGGCGCGTCCCGCTGCGAGATCGAGGTGGAGGGCTCCACGGAACGCGTCCGCCTGAAGATCACCGACAACGGACACGCCACGCCCACCGGCCAGGAGCCAAAAGCCCGCACCGGAACCGGCCTCAAGGGCCTCACGGAGCGCCTCGCGGCGGCGGGCGGCTCACTGGAAGCGGGCCCGCTGGAACACGGCGGATTCCGGCTGACCGCCGAACTCCCGGTGCCGGAGACGGCGGAGTCCGCGGAGCTGGGAGCCCTCGCATGATCGGAGCTCTCGGTGGCGAGTCGACCGCAGTGTTCACAAGTCCGGGCGAGGAGCGCGGCCGGGCTTCCCCTCATCGGCTGGTCCACCCTGCGGTCCCGCTGCCGACTGCCGTCGTCACCAAGCTGAGTGTCGTTCACTGGTCTCCAGGAGTCAGAGTTCCGCGAGTGGGATTCACATCTTCGAGTGCGCGCACGGGTGGCGCAGAACCCGGAGCCGATGCCTCCCCTCACAACAGCCTTCCGGGCCTAACCTGTCCCCGTGAACGAGATGCCGCAGGATCACCGCCCCACGCGGTCTGTACGAGTTCTTCTCGCCGAGGACCAGGGCATGATGCGGGGCGCCCTCGCGCTGTTGCTGGGCATGGAGGAGGACATCGAGGTCGTCGCGCAGGTCGGGGCCGGGGACGAGATCGTGGGGGCGGCTCTGTTGGCGCGGCCCGATGTGGCGTTGTTGGACATCGAGATGCCGGGGATGAGCGGGCTGGATGCCGCCGCGTTGTTGCGGGACGAGGTGCCCGACTGCCGGGTGTTGATCCTCACGACCTTTGGGCGTCCCGGTTATCTGCGTCGTGCCATGGAGGCCGGTGCTGCCGGCTTTCTGGTCAAGGACGGGCCGGTCGAGGAGCTCGCCCAGGCGATCCGGAAGGTGCTGCGCGGCGAGACCGTGATCGATCCGGCGCTCGCGGCAGCCGCACTCGGTGCGGGGCCCAGCCCGCTCACGGCGCGCGAGCGCGATGCGCTGAACGCGTCCGTGGACGGCGCGACGGTCGCGGACATCGCGATGAAGCTGCGGCTGTCCGAGTCGACCGTCCGTAACTACCTGTCGTCCGCGATCGGCAAGACCGGTACCCGCAACCGCATGGAGGCGATGCGGGCGGCGCGGCAGCAGGGGTGGCTCTGAGGGATGGCGTGTCAGCGCTTCGGGGCCGGAGTCCGGTGTCTGGGAAGCCAGAGCAGCATGAGCACCGCCCCGGCGAGCAGCACCGCGCAGGCGGCCCGGAAGGACAGGGCGTAGCCGGCCGTGATCTCGGTCGCCGTGCCGGAGCCGCCGGTGCGGGCCGCGGCGACGGTGGACAGTACGGCCAGGCCCAGCGCGCCGCCCATCGTGCGCGAGGTGTTGACCAGTCCCGAGACGAGTCCGGCGTCCCCGGGTTCGGCTCCCGATGTGGCGAGGGTGGCCAGTGGGGTGGAGGCGAGGCCCGCTCCGCCCATCATCAGGATGCCGGGGAGACAGATCGCGGTGAGGTAGGAGCCGTCGATGCCCATCGTCGACTGCCAGGCGAAGCCCGCTGCCGTGATCAGGACCCCGATCACCGCCAGACTCTTCGCGCCCGTGCGGACCATGAGCCGGGGGGCGAGTTTCGAGGCGATGATGACGGCGGCGGACGTGGGCATCAGGGCGAGTCCGGCCTGGAGCGGGCTGTACCCGAGCACGTTCTGCGCGTACATGGTGACGAAGTACCACATGGAGAACGTCGCGGACCCCATCAGCAGCATCGCCACGTTGGCCGACGACACCGCCCGTACGCCGAGTACCCGCAGGGGCATCAGCGGCGCCGCCGTCCGTGCCTCGACCAGGACGAACACGGCGAGCAGCGCCAGCCCCGAGAGCAGGGGTACGAGGGTGGCCGCGGCGGTCCACCCCTCGGCCTCGGTCTGCACGATGCCGTACGCGACCGTGGCGAGGCCCAAGGTGACGAGGACCGCGCCGGGCAGGTCGACGCGGCGCCGGTCGCCCGCGCGGCCCTCCGCGAGCCGGAGCGCGGCGCCGATGAGGACGAGCGCGCCGATGGGCACGTTGATCAGCAGGACCCAACGCCAGGAGAGGGCATTGGTGAGCACCCCGCCGATCAGCCCGCCCGCCGCGCCGCCGCCCGCGCCGACCGCCATCCAGGTGCCGATCGCCCTGGTCCTGGCGGGGCCCTCGGGAACGGCGGCGGTGAGGATCGTGAGGGTGGCCGGGGACAGCACGGCGGCGCCGAGGCCCTGGGCGGCGCGGGCGGCCAGCAACTGCCAGCCCTCCTGGGCGAGTCCACCGGCCAGGGAGGCGGCGGTGAACACGCCGAGCCCTATGAGGAACATGCGCTTGCGGCCGTATATGTCCGCCGCCCGTCCGCCGAGGAGCATGAATCCGGCGAACGCGATCGCGTAGGCATTGACGACCCACTGGAGCGCGGCGGCGCTCAGCGCCAGGTCGGTGCGCATGGACGGCAGGGCGACGTTGACGACGGACACGTCGAGGACGACGAGGAACTGGCCGGTGCAGGCTGCGAGCACCACGGCCCACGTGCTGGCGGTTCTCCGGGCGGGTATGCGCGTGGGTGTTGAGACGTCAGCCATGGGTGTCATGGTCTCAGGCGGCCGGTGGTCCGTACATCGGTTTGGGGGCCCGACCAGGACTCGGTCTAGGGCCTGTCCGGCGGATCAGGGTCGGATAGGGCGCGGTGTCTGGTGCGGTGCATCGCAAGGCGCCGAAGCGTCCTCAGGTGGGGTCTCCCCTGCTCGAACGAAGTTGAGAGCTTGGGGAAGGAGCTATGCGGACGCTTCGGCAACGCGGCGAGGTGCCGTGCCAGACACCGTGACCCCGGCCATGATCCGCCGGACAGGCCCTAGCGACGTAGGACCGTGACGACGGCTGCGCCGCCCAGTCCGATGTTGTGGGCGAGCCCGGTGCGTGCGCCGGGTACCTGGCGGGGGCCGGCCTCGCCCCGGAGCTGCCAGGTCAGTTCGACGGCCTGCGCGATGCCGGTGGCGCCCAGGGGGTGGCCCTTGGAGATCAGGCCGCCGGAAGGGTTGACGACCCATCGGCCCCCGTACGTGGTGGCCCCGGACTCGATGAGCTTGCCGGACTCGCCCTCCCCGCACAGGCCGAGCGCCTCGTAGGTGAGGAGTTCGTTGATGGAGAAGCAGTCGTGCAGTTCGATGACGTCGAGGTCCTCGGCCGAGAGCCCGGAGGCCGCGTAGACCTGCTGGGCCGCGGCCCGGGACATGGGCGCGCCGACGGCGTCGATGCAGGTGCCCGAGGCGAAGGAGTCGCCGGTGTCGGTGGTCATGGCCTGCGCGGCGATCTCGACGGCCTTGTGCCACAGCCCGTGCCGCTCGACGAAGCGCTCCGATACGACGACGACGGCGGCCGAGCCGTCCGATGTGGGTGAGCACTGGAGTTTGGTCAGGGGCCGGTGGACGGTTCTGGCGGCCAGGATCTCGTCGACGGTGTACGGGTCCTGGAACTGGGCGTAGGGATTGTTCACCGAGTGCCGGTGGTTCTTGGCTCCGACCGCCGCGAGCTGGGCCTCCGTCGTCCCGTACCGCTCCATGTGTTCGCGTGCCGCGTTGCCGAAGATCTGGGCGGTGGGCGGGGACATCTCGAAGCCGTGGGCGGCGGCCATGATGCCGTAGTGCCGGGCGACGGGCGAGGTCGAGAAGTCCGCCGCGCCGCCGTCGGCTCCCCCGCCGCCGAGCGAGCCGCGTGTCATCTTCTCGAAGCCGAGGGCGAGTACGCAGTCGGCGATGCCGCCCTCGACGAACTGGCGGGCCATCATGAACGCGGTGGAGCCGGTGGCGCAGTTGTTGTTGACGTTGTAGACGGGCACACCGGTCAGTCCGAGTTCGTAGACGGCGCGCTGCCCCGCGGTGGAGGGCTGGAAGCAGTAGCCGACAGGGACCTGCTCGACCTGTTCGTACCGGATGCCCGCGTCGTCGAGTGCCTTGGTGCCGGCTTCCTTCGCCATGTCCCAGTACTGCCAGTCGCGGGTCTCCGGCTTCTCGAACTTCGTCATCCCGACTCCGACGATGTACGCCTTCGTGGTCATGGGTACGTCCCTTCCGTCCCGTCAGTCACGTCAGTCACGCGGGAGGCCGAGAATGCGCTCGGCGACGACATTGAGCTGGACCTGTGTGGTGCCGCCCGCGATGGTCAGGCAGCGCGACATCAGGAAGCCGTGCACGGCCCGTTCCGCCGCGCCCTCCGTGGTCGCGCCCTCGGGTCCCAGGAGTTCCAGGGTGAGTTCGGCGACCTTCTGCTGGTGGGTGGTCTGCACGAGCTTGCGTACGGAGGCCCCGGCGCCCGGTTCCAGGCCCGAGACCTGCTGGAGCGTGGTCCGCAGTCCGATGCACGCCAGGGCGTGGGCCTCGGCGACGAGTGCGCCGACGCGGGTGCGGGCCGCTCCGTCGAGCTCGGCGGAGCGGGCGATCAGCGCTTCGAGTCCGGTGTCGAACGTCATCTGGTCGGCCATGTGGACGCGTTCGTTGCCCAGGGTGTTGCGGGCGACCCGCCAGCCGTCGTCGACCTCGCCGACGACCGCGTCGGCGGGCAGCAGGACGTCGTCGAAGTACACCTCGTTGAAGAGGGAGTCCCCGGTGATCTCCTTCAGCGGCCGGATGTCGATGCCCCGGGCGTTCTTCATGTCCACCAGGAAGTAGGTGAGGCCCCTGTGCTTGGGGGCGTCCGGGTCGGTCCTGGCGAGCAGGATGCCGTAGTCGGCCCACTGGGCGGCGCTCGTCCAGACCTTCTGGCCGGTGATGCGCCAGCCGTCGTCGGTCCGTACGGCTTTCGTACGCAGCGAGGCGAGGTCGGACCCGGCGCCCGGCTCGGAGAAGAGCTGGCACCAGAGGAGTTCGCCCCGCAGGGTGGGCATCAGGAAGCGCTTCTGCTGGGCGTCGGTCCCGTACGCGAGGAGGGAGGGCACCACCCAGGTACCGATCCCGAGGTCGCTCACCTTGATGTCCTGAGCCTTCAACTCCTGCTGGACGGCGAGCTGCTGGACCGGGCCTGCGCCGAGTCCGTACGGGGTGGGGAGGTGCGGGGCCGCGTAGCCGGCCGGGGCGAGGGCGCGGCGGGCGGCCCGGGCGTCGAGGCCTCGGGCGGCGGCGACGGCCTGCCTGGCCTCGGCTCGATGTGCGGCTGCCTCGGCGGGGAGTTCGAGGGTGAGCTCGCGGCGGGCGCCGCTCTCGGCGAGCCGGACGGCGCGCAGCCGGTGGGCGTCACCGGCGCCGAGCAGTTGCCGGGCCACCACGGCCCGGCGCAGCTGGAGGTGGGCGTCGTGTTCCCAGGTGAAGCCGATGCCGCCGAGGATCTGGATGCAGTCCTTGGCGCAGCTGTACGCGGCGTCGAGCGCGGTGGCGGCGGCGAGGGCGGCGGTCAGCCCCCGTATGTCGGAAGTCTCGCCGATGGCCCGGGCCGCGTCCCAGGTGAGGGCTCGGGCCTGTTCGAGCCGGACGAGCATGTCGGCGCAGAGGTGTTTGACGGCCTGGAATTGCCCGATGGGGCGGCCGAACTGCTCGCGGACCTTGGCGTGTTCGGTGGCCGTGCGCAGGGACCGCGCGGCGGTGCCGCAGGCGTCGGCGGCCAGGAGGACGGCGGCCAGGTCGCGGACGGACGCCGTGTCGGTGGCGACGACCCGGTGGGCGGGGACGCGGACGCCCCTGGCGTGCACCTCGGCGGTGGGGCGCGTCGGGTCGACGCTGTCGTGCGGACGTACGGTCAGCCCTTCCGTACCGGCGTCGACGGCGAACCACAGGGTGCCGGTCGCCGAGGTCGCGGCGAGCAGCAGCAGGTCGGCGCCGGCGCCGCCGAGTACGGGCGGGGCAGCGCCGTCGAGGAGGTGGCCGCCCTCGCTCTCCACGGCGGTGAGGGTGCCCGCGCCGAGGGCCGCCGCTCCGATGCGGTCGCCGGTCGCGAGGGCCTTGACGAGGCCCGCGAAGCCCCTCCGATCCAGGACGTCCGCCCGGTGCAGGACCGCCGAGGTCAGCACGGAGGCCGCGTACGGGCCGGGGAGCGAGGCGAGGGCCGCCTCTTCGATGACCACGGCGAGGTCGAGGAGTGCGCCGCCCCCGCCCCCGTACGCCTCGGGCAGATGGATGCCCAGGAGCCCCTGCCCGGCGAGCGCGTCCCAGTGCGCGGGGCGGGTACCGGGCGCGGGAGGGTGCTCCGCGTCCAGGGGTGCGCGGATCTCCTGGGGCGGGACGGCGCGGGCCAGCCCGCCGCGTACGGCCTGCGCCAAGGCGCGATGCTCTTCGGTGATGCCGATGCCCATGCGGTTCCTCGCCGGTCGCAGCCACTGGAACGGCGCAAGAGTAGAACACGTTCCATTCTGACGGAAGGTCAGAAGGCCGGTCGTTTTGATCCGCTCCGGGTTCGCATCCCGTTGTCTTGTCTCACTGAACCCTGCGAAGTCCGGGCATAGGTTGC
Organism: Streptomyces sp. NPDC057136; assembly: GCF_042670885.1. Taxonomy (NCBI): domain Bacteria; kingdom Bacillati; phylum Actinomycetota; class Actinomycetes; order Kitasatosporales; family Streptomycetaceae; genus Streptomyces; species Streptomyces sp. NPDC057136. The sequence goes on along the minus strand of NZ_JBHUUV010000042.1, from coordinate 40,179 downwards.
GAGGGATCTTGCAAGGTCCCTCGTTACCTTGCGAGCGGACCTGGCGTTAGGCCATCCGTGGAAGCTGGGTTACGCGTGCTGGCCGACGGCGCACAGGAGCCGCCCGCCGATGGATTCGAGGTCGGGTACGTCGAGCAAGATGGATCGGGACTACGCCGGCCACTGGCCGATGTGTGGTCAGTACGGTTCGAGGGCGTCGCGCCGGTACGCGCGTTCAAGTCGCACAAAGGGCAGCGGCACCTGCCAGGGCTGTGGTGGTCGACGGCGGACGGGCACATCGGGTACGAGTCCTGGCTGGAGCGTGATCACGTGACCCGCCACCTCGACGTCGCCCACGCGGTCACCTGCCTCACCAGCACCGACCTGCGCGTCGGGGGCCTCGATTACCCGCCCGCCCTGGCCGCCGCCCTCTGGCCCCTGGACGACATCGCCGCCCGCCACGACCGCCTCGCCGGCCTCGCCCAGGTCTGCCTCGACCGGCGCCCTGTCCCACGCCTGTTCGTCCAATACGAGGTCCTACTCGCATCTATCCCCGAGCGCCTTACCTGACACATGGCCGTCCCGGTCCTCCGTCGAGGCGAGGCCGCCCCGCGCTGACCGCTACCCCGACTCAATCCTCTTCGCGATCGTCATCGTCGTCCAGCTCGACCGCGTCCGGGGCGCGCAGGGGCCGCAGCACTTCGCCAGGGATCGCAAGGGCTTGTCGTCAGTCACTGAGGCACTTCCGGTCCACAGCCGCGTTCGGCCGCCACGTGTGTCAACGAGTCTGCAGAATCGAGCACGGCGGCGACGGCCTCGATCTCGACAAGCTGATCCTCGTAGCCGAGCACGGTGACGCCCATCAAGGTGCTGGGGACGTCATGGTCAGCGAACGAGTCCCGGACTACCTCCCAGGCAGCCACCAGGTCCTCCCGCCGTGCCGATGCGACGAGAACCCTTGTACTGATGACGTCCTGGAGTGACGCACCCGAGGCGGCGAGAGCAGCCTGCATGTTCTCGATGGCTCTCACTGCCTGACCCGCGTAGTCCCCGATCGCTGCCGTGGAGCCGTCATCGTTCAGCGGACACGCCCCGGCGAGGAAGATCAGACGTGACTCGGCGGGCGCCGTGGCCGCGTAGGCGTACTCGGCGACGTCAGACAGAGAGGCGGAGCGGATCAAAGTGATGGCACGAGCCACGGTCGTCGGGTCCTTTCCCGTCGGGTGTTGAGCGTGGACATCCTGCCAACGCCCCCCCGTTCCCGCCTTCCCTTTTCTTCACCGCCCCCACGACAGCGCCGTCATTTCTGCGACATTCATGAGCCGAATGATCACCAACTGACTCCGGAACCCGTCGACAAACGCTGTTTCTAGAGGGTTCTGGCACACATTCCGTGAACGATCCCGAGTCCGGCTCCATCGGGCCCGTGCGGTCTTCGATCCGTGCTGGTAGCGCGCCTCGCTGCTCACCTGACGCAGTGGCCAGGAAGATCGTTCACGGAATGTGTGCCAGAACCTTCTAGAGATCACCGAAGCCACTCAGGCCTGAGCCTGCCGAGCTGTTGACAGTGGGAGCTTTCCAACGCCTCTGAAAGGGCTGGCACTCAGGCACAGCGCCCCCGCGGGAAGGACCTGGCAAACCTGGTCGTGCTCACCGAATGAATGCAAGGTCATGCTGGACAGCCGAAGCGCTCGCCGTACAGCCCGATCTTGCATCCCGATGATCAGGGCTGCTTGTCGATGCAACTGTCCCGTCTCAGATGATCTGGCCCCTGGTGATGTCTGTGACCTGCAGCGACCAGAAGAACTGAGACGCTGTGACGCTGGAAATCTCAGTGGATCTGGTCCCGGACGCACGGTTGCCCGGTGCCGTCTCAGGGTGTCATCGCCGCGCAGGTTGAGGTCTCGCGTGACATGAGTAGCGCCAACGGACCAGATCGCCTGAGACGACGAGCGAATCGGACCAGATCACCTGAGACAGGGGCCAATTCGCATGAGACGGGACAGCAACTCTCAATGGGAACGGAAGGGTCGCTGTCTTGTCTCACTGAACCCTGCGAAGTCCGGTCGTGATTGCCATGACGTCAGAGCGCATGGGTGGCGAGGGATGACCCACCAGCGCCTACAACGACCCCTCCGACATGAGCGGGCCGCCAACCTGCTCCGGCAGGTCCCCGAGACTCAGCTTCGCCCTACACGACATGACTGCATCACGGGTCCACTCCCGGATGGCGGCCTCGTCATCGGCCAGATCGGACAGGTATCGGGCAGTCTGCTGAGCTTCCCGGATCCAGTCGGCAACGGGGTCCTCGGCCAGGACCGCAGCGAACCTCGCTCGGGCCAGAGTCGTCTCACCGACCAGCCCGGCAACCACGCCAGCGTTGAAGCTGTCCCAGATATACCCCGGCCTGGCTTTACGCTCCAGCAGACACCGAGCGACAGCACCCAGGTCCGAGAAGCGGTTCCTGAAACTCTCGACCTGCTCTTCGGCGCTGCGGGCAAGTTCCGCAGCGACGGAAGCGAACTGCTTCTCGTTGCGGAACTCCTCAGACCCGCTCACACGCTCGACGAAATCAAACGTCAGATGATCGACGTTCTGCCACAACCACATCGCCCCGACTGCCAGTCCGCTGCCCTGGCTCCACTGCGGGGAAGGGAACTCGACGACCCCAAGCCACCACCCGTGATCGTCTATCCAGATCCGGGAGCGGCCCCGCTGCCGCAGGCCAAGAGGACGAAGCCGTTCCCGAGCCGCTGCTGCAACCAGTCGGGATGCGGAAGAAGTAGGCGCCATGCCGCACATTCTCACCCGGCCACCAACCGCGACCTCGTCCCCGGTCTCACTCTGCACAGGCAGCCCATGTCAGTCCTTCCTGGCACGATGCCTGAGCATCCGTACGAGCAGGAGAGATCATGGGAACCTGGGACGTCGGCCCCTTCGACAACGACACCGCTGCGGACTTCTCCTCCACCCTCGACGAGGCAGCCGAAGGCGAGCGGGAAGGCATCATCCGCACGGCGCTGGTCCGCACGATCGAAACCCACGGCTACCTCGACCACGACATCCCGGTGGAGGCAATCGCTGCGGCGGCCCTGGTCGCCGCACAGTGCCCCGGAGGCGAACCCGTCACCACCGTCTACGGGCCGGACCTGCCCATCCCCGAGCTACCTGCCGACATTCGCGAGCTCGCCATCCACGCCCTCGACCGAGTCGTGACTGAGCCCTCCGAGCTCATGGAACTCTGGGGTGAAAGCAACAAGGACGGCCCTTGGCGAGCGACCGTCTCCCAGCTGCGAAACGCGCTCCTACCGCAGGCTCCGGGAGAACAGCTCAGCCTGATCTGACACACCCCATCCGAGAGTCATTTCCCATCGCCCCGACACCCGACGAGCCGCCGAAAATGCAACCTATCGTGAGACGTTCCGGCCTTCACCTGTCCTACTGAAGGTTGCGAATCACAGGTCACCGGGACCAGTTCTCGCAAGGTTCAGTCGGACAGGACACCCGTCCATCGGAATACCACGGGCGTACGGAAGCCTTCGGCATGCGCACACTTGTGGGGAGCCCGGGTGGTGAGCGCTGCCCGGAGGCCGCAGCCGCACGTATGCAACGGACGACGATGTAACAGCTCGCCGGGGACCGCCTCGATCCGAGGAAGAGCCGGGCGGGACTCGGAGTGGTCCCCGCCCTCGCCTTCGCGGGTATCACCGTCGCAGTGATGCAGACCCTGCTCGTCCCCGTCATCAAGGACCTGCCCGCACTCCTCGACACCACCCCGTCGAACGCCACCTGGGTGATGACGGCGACCCTGCCGGCGGGGGCCGTTCCTGCCCAGCTCAGACGAGGAGTTGGACTCGGTGTGCAACGTCGATGTCTTCGTGGACCTCAGTAGCTGCACGGGTGCGACCGCGGCCACTCGGAAAGGCAAGCGGTTGCGCTTCGTATTTCCTTTTGCTGTGGCACGCCGACCCGAGTGGGCCGACAGGGCTTGAGGTGCTTGTCGTTCATCGGGTGCCGCCTGCGGCCCCTGACAGGTCTTCACGATGGCAAAGTTCGCTGCCCGGGCCCAGCGTTGCATGGAAGCCGCATCAGTCAGTGACGTGACCTCGACAATGCTCGGGATGTGCGACGGATCTCGTTACAGCCGATCGCTCTTCCGAAGTGCGGTAAGTGTGAGGAGTCGTCATCGCCCAGGAGTCCTTCACTGGCGGACGGCTCGCTGCCCTTCGGCCGCCTGCAGACGCGGCCACAGCCGACCACTGACCGCACCGGTCAACAGCAGCTACTTTGCTGAGCGCATCGTCAGCAAGGACCAGCGCTGGGCCTTGGTCCGACACCTCGTTCACGACGAACAACTGCTGTCCCCGTCGGCGGAGGTGGGCAACTGTTCGATCTTAGAGTCGATTGAGTGAGTGTTAGCGCGTTCAAGCGATGTTACGATCTTGTCTATGAACCTTACGGAGTGGGCGAAAGCGAACGGTGTGCATCGGCAGACCGCGTATCGCTGGTTCCGTGAGGGCACGTTGCCGGTCCCCGCGGAGCGGGTCGGGCCGCGCACGATCCTGGTCAACATCGAAGCGAACTCCTCACCGACGGTGACCGGTGGTGTGGGCTTGTATGCCCGTGTCTCCTCGCACGATCAGAAGGACGACCTTGCCCGCCAGGCGGCACGCCTGTCTCAGTGGGCGGCGAAGGCCGGGCACCGGGTGGTGCGCATCGAGTCCGAGATCGCCTCCGGGATGAACGGCTCGCGTTCCAAGGCCCGGCGCCTGCTGGCCGATCCGGACGTGACGACGGTTGTGGTGGAGCACAAAGACCGCCTCGGCCGCATGAACGTCGAACTGGTTGAGGCCGCTCTGTCCGCGACCGGCCGCCGTCTCGTTGTCCTTGATGACGGCGAGGTCGAAGACGATCTGGTGCGCGACATGGTGGAGGTGCTGACTTCGTTCTGCGCCGGTCTGTACGGGCGCCGCTCAGCGAAGAGCCGTGCTGAGAAGGCTCTTGAGGCGGCGGCAGCCGATGGCTGAGCCGAAGAAGAAGAAGAAGAAGAAGCTCCGCACCATCGACGCACCGTTCGTCGCCCTCGGTCCGTCCGGTGTGGCGATACGCGACCGCCTCAAGCACCTCACCTGTGAGGATGAGAAGGTGCTGCGGCTGGTCGGCGAACACCTCGGTTCGATGGCGTCGCGGGACCTCAAGGCCCGCTGTGCTGATGGCCTGGACCACAACAGCGACACGTGGGCGGCGCGTAAGCAGGGTCTGACCGCCTTCTCGTCGTCGCGGTGGGCCGGGTCGATCACGAAGGCCACGCACGACCAGTGGGCACTGTCCCGCCGCTGCCAGCTCGCGCACATCCAGGGCCTGGAGGCCGGTGTGCGCACGTTGACGCACCGCCTGTCCCAGCCCATCGGGGAGAAAGGCACCAAGCGTGCTGCGGGTGGATACCGCTCCACGAGCGAGTGGTTCCAGAAGACCCGCCGCCTGCACGTGCTGGAACACCGCCTCGACGTCGCCCGCGCCGAGCGCGAAGCGGGCGTGGTGCGCGTGGTGCGCGGTGGCCGCAAGCTGCTCAAGAACCGGCACAACCTCGCCGCCACTCAGCTCACCGAAGCCGAGTGGCGGGAGCGTTGGGAAGCTGAGCGCTGGTTCCTCGCCGCCGATGGCGAGTCCGGGAAGCGGTTCGGGAACGAGACGATCCGCGTCACCCCCGTCGGCGAAGTCTCCATCAAGCTGCCCGCCCCGCTCGCCCACCACGCCAACGCCAAGCACGGCCGGTACGTCCTCGCCTCCACCGTGCGGTTCCAGCACCGGGGCGAGGAGTGGCGCGAGCGCATCGAGCGGAACCGGGCCGTCGCCTACCGCATCCACTACGACGTGCAGCGCGGGCGCTGGTACCTCACCGCGTCCTGGCAGCGTCCCGTCGTCCAGACGATGCCGTTGGAGGCGGCACGGGCCAAGGGCATGGTTGGTGTCGATACGAACGCCGACCACTTCGCCGCCTACCACCTCGACCGGCACGGCAACCCAGTCGGCGACCCGCGCCGCTTCTCCTACGACCTGTCTGGTACCGCCGATCACCGGGACGCTCGGATCCGGCACGCCATCACCCAGGTCCTGCACTGGGCAAAAGGCTGCGGCGTCGCCGCCATCGCGATCGAGGACCTTGACTTCACCGCCGAGAAGACCCGCGAGAAGCACGGCCGCCGCAAGAGGTTCCGGCAACTCATCTCCGGCATCCCCACCGGAAAACTCAAAGCCCGGCTGATCTCCATGGCCGCCGAGATGGACTTGTCCGTCGTGGCCGTGGACCCGGCCTATACCTCGATGTGGGGCGATCAGCACTGGCGCAAGCCGCTGACCGCCCCGCGGCGCAAGATGTCCCGTCACGATGCCGCTGGCATCGCGATCGGGCGACGCGCCCTCGGGCACCCGATCCGGCGACGGACGGCACCGCCCCAGCATCACCAGAGTGATGGTGCTGGGCATCGGACCGTCCAGGCCGAACCGGTGGCCCGGGGACGTGAGGAAACCCGCCCACCCGTCACGGAGCGTGCACACGATGCACGTCGCCGAACAGGGACACAACAGGGAACGCGGGAGACCAGCGCATCCAAAACCGTTCGGGATGCACGCAGTGCCGGAACGTGGGTCCAAGACTCACTCCTGCTCACTGACTAGGAACGGTAGTCAGCCGCTGGTGAGGCAGCGGTCATGCCCGCGGGACATCCACGCTACTTTCCGAGGGCATGTGCGTGCGCCTCGTCGAGGAGCTCGCGCAGTACGGACGAGGTCGGTGCCACGGCTGTGGCGAGCAGAGCCGACCCGCCGGCCAGCGGCACGAGGACGGCGCTCCCGTCCTTGGAGCCCTCTCGGAGCAGGACAGGGTCGTGCCGGGCGTCCATCCCTGGACCCACGAGCAGAAGTTGGCCGACTGCGCGGTGCCCGTTCAGGACGGCCGGGCCGTCCCAGCCGGGCTCCGGGCTCCCGTACGCCGTGTACTGGTCGAGCAGCGTGCGTCCGGCGCGACGGACCCGGATCCGGCTGACGAGGTGGCCGGGCTCCTCGTCGGCCCGGCCCAGGAGTTGCTCTTCTCGCAGTACCAGCCGTGCGGTGGCGGCGAGTTCAACGGTATAGGTCTGACGCAGGTTGCTGCCGGCGGCGCTGATCAGCGGCTGCGGCAGCCAGCGCAGACTGGCGTGCTCCCCGACGGTGAGCCGCACGTCGTATGTGGCCGCCGCGGTGGTGGGGCCGCGCAGGGCTAGTGTGGCGGCGGCCGAGGTGACCTCCAGTTCGGCCCGGTCATCGGCGGTGACTTCGAGCGCGAGCCGGTCGCCGCCCAGTGGGGCGCTCATCGCACCGATGATCCCTACCGTGGCGGCGTTCCCGTCGGTGCGCATGCGCCGTAGGTGGAACGGGCCGTCGCTGCGCAGTCGCGGGAGGGTGGTGACGCGTCCGTTGTGCGCTGCGTGGATGCGGGCGGTGGCGCGCACCCCGTCCGGATGTTCGGCCGCCTTCTCGGCGCCGGCAGTCGGGGCGCCCGGTTCGTTGGGGGGCTGGTGCTTGGCGAGTTGGGCGATGGGGGTCATACGGTCGCCTCGGCGCGCCACGCGGCGAGATGGGCGGTGACCCAGTCGGCGACCTCGCGGATTCCGTCGTCGGAGGTGAGGCTGGTGAAGATGACGGGGAGGTCACCGCGCTGCTTCTTGGCGTCGGCGGCCATCGTGTCCAGGTCGGCGCCGACGTGCGGGGCGAGGTCGGTCTTGTTGACGATGAGGAGGTCGGCGGTGGTGATGCCGGGGCCACCCTTGCGGGGGATGTCGTCGCCGCTGGAGACGTCGATGATGAAGATCTGCACGTCGACGAGGCCCTTGGAGAAGGTGGCGGTGAGATTGTCGCCACCGGACTCGACTAGTACGAGGTCGAGGGGGTGAAGGGTCTCCTCCAGGTGCTCGACGGCTTCCAGGTTGGCGGAGATGTCGTCGCGGATCGCGGTGTGCGGGCAGGCGCCGGTCTCGACGGCCGTGATCCGCTCGGGCGGCAGCACGGCCTCGCGCAGCAGGTACTCGGCGTCCTCGCGGGTGTAGATGTCGTTGGTGACGACGGCCAGGCAATAGCGGTCGCGCAGGGTGCGGCAGAGCGCCGCAACGCTGGCGGTCTTGCCGGAGCCCACGGGCCCGCCCAGGCCGACGCGGAGGGCGCGGCGGCTGCCGTCGGGCCGGTTCGCTGAGACGCTGGGAAGGTGCTGGTGGGGCAGCGAGTGGTCGAGGTGCATGCCAACTCCATGGGGGGAACCGGGCGTTCGGGAAGGGGGGTCAGGAAGCGAAGAGCCGGACGGTCCAGGCGGAGTGCTGTTCCCCGGTGATGTCCAGCAGCGGTGAGGACGCGGAGGGCAGGGCGTCGATGCCCTCGGTCTCCACGCGGGCCGCGGCCTCGGCGGCTGCCGCGGCGACGTTGTCGGTTTCGGCGCCGAGGCGTGCCAGCAGGCGCGAGGCGTCGAGGGGGTCGAGGCTCATCAGGCGCACTGCGGCGGTGGCCGGGCCACCGACGCTCTCGTACGCGGCGGCATGCGCGGCGTCCACCGGTGCGAGCCCGGCGGTGCGGGCGGTGAGGCCCAGGACGACGGGCTGGTGGGCGCCCTGGGGGCGCTCGGCGGCCAGGCGTTCGAGCTCGGCAGAGGGGAAGGTGGCGCGTGCCGCGCGCATCAACTGCCGGCCGAGCCTGCGGGAAACGGCGCGCAGCGCGGGGGCGGGGGTACGCGCGTCGGCGGCGTCGTCCAGCAGCAATGGGTCATGGCCGGCGGTGGCTGCGGCGGCCAGCCCGGCCGTGGTCAGGCCGGTGGTGTGCAGGCGCCCGCGGCAGAATGCCTCCAGGCTGTCGGTGTCGTGTACGGCTCCATGGGCGACCGCGGCCTCGATGCCGCCGGAATGGGCGTACCCACCGGCGGGGAAGCGGCCGTCGGCCAGCAGGAGCAGTGCGGCACGGCTCATGGGTGAGCGGCTGCCTTTCGCAGGGTCGGATGTTGCGCTGTGCCCGGCCGCGCTGACGGCGCTGGCGGCCGGGCACGGGTTGGATCAGAAGAGGAAGTAGCGCTGGGCCATGGGCAGATCGTTGACGAAAGCGCGCGGTACGGTCGCACCGTTGAGCACGGTGCGGGCGTCCGATGTGGTCGCGCCGCCGATGGTGACCTCGAAACTGTTGTGGTCGACTTCGAGGCTTTCAGGAACCGTGTCGTTCAGCTTCATGTGCGCCTTGGTGACCCCTCGGGTGCTCTCGATCTCCACGAATTTCTTGCCGAGGCCGAGACCGTCGTACGTGGTGTTGTCCGAGTCGGTGCCGCCGTTCAGCCGGAGCGCCACCTGTTCGTCGGCCACGAAGTTGTACGAGTTGCTTCCCGGGGAGCGGCCGGTGGAGCCCCAGACCTTCCGCGGCAGGTAGGGCTGCGGCGTCGTGATCGACGCGTTGGCGTCGCCGACCTGCGCGTAAGCGAGCTGACCGCCCTTGATGACCATGTGCATCTTGACGCCGAAGAACTTCGGCTCCCACAACACAAGATCGGCAAGCTTCCCGGTCTCCACGGAACCGACGTACTTGTCGATGCCGTGGGTGATCGCCGGGTTGATGGTGTATTTGGCGACGTAGCGGCGCGCCCGGTAGTTGTCGTTCGGTGTCAGCCCCTTGTTGTTGTACGAATGGTCGGTGTCCTCGTCACGCGCTCGGATCTTCGCGTTCTTGAGGTCCTCTTCCAGAGGGCCGTAGCGGGACTTCATGACGTGCGCGGTCTGCCAGGTCCGCATGATCATCTCGCCGATGCGGCCCATCGCCTGAGCATCGGAGGACATCATCGAGATGGCGCCCATGTCGTGCAGGAGATCCTCCGCGGCCATGGTGGACGGCCGGATGCGGGAGTCCGCGAAGGCCATGTCCGCGGGGATGTCCGGGTTGAGGTGGTGGCAGACCACCATCATGTCGACGTGCTCCTTGACGGTGTTCACCGTCAGCGGGCGGGTCGGGTTGGTCGAGGCGGGAAGGACGTTCCTTTCCTTGACCAGCTCGATCATGTCCGGCGCGTGGCCACCGCCGGCACCTTCGACATGGAAGATGTGGATGGAACGCCCCTTGAAGGCGTCGCGCGTGCTGTCGAGGAAGCCGGACTCGTTCAACGAGTCTGCGTGCAGGGCCAGTTGAACATTCCGGTCCTCGCAGACCTCCAGCGCATTGTTGATCACAGCTGGTGTTGCACCCCAGTCCTCGTGGATCTTGAAGCCGCAGACGCCGGCGTCCACCTGCTCGTGGAGTGCCTCCTTGCTCATCGTGCTGCCCTTGCCGAGCAGACCGACGTTGACCGGGTACTCGTCCAGCCCTTCGAACATCCGGGTGATGTGCCACGGTCCCGGCGTCACGGTGGTGGCCGTGCTGCCCTCGGCGGGCCCCGTACCGCCGCCGATGAGGGTGGTCACGCCTGAGGCAAGGGCCTCGTGGATCTCTCCGGGGCAGATGAAGTGGACATGGGTGTCCACACCGCCCGCAGTGAGGAACCGGCCATTACCGGAGATCACCTCGGTGCCCGGGCCGACCACGAAGTTCATCGGGTCCGCCGTCGGCGGCACCGTATCGGTCTGATCAGCACGGTTACGGGTCGGCTTCTCGAAGTTCTCGATCTTGTTCATCGTCTCGGGGTTGTACGCCTTGCCGATGGCCGCGATTCTGCCGTCGCGGATGCCCACGTCGGCCTTGACCACACCCCACCAATCGAGAATCAGCGCCCCGGTGATGACCGTGTCAACGGGTTTGCGCGACGCGTCGCCGCCCCCGTCACTGGGGATGTGCGACATCCCCATCGACTCGCGGATCACCTTGCCGCCGCCGAAGATCATCTCGTTGCCGCTGTACTCCGGCCCGCCGCTCCAGTCAGCCTCGATCTCCACAGTGAGATCAGTGTCCGCGAGACGGACGCGGTCCTTGGTCGTCGGCCCGTACAGAGCGGTGTAGTCCGTCCGCTTCAGTACGTTGCTCTGCTTCTGGCCCTGCTGGCTACCCATCAGACAGTCCCCTCGCGCAGTCCCCGGATCTTGGTCGGGTCGCCCAGGGCGTCGCCTTCGATCTCCACCAGCTCGACGCAGCACTCGTCACCCGGTTCGAAGCGCACGGACGTGCCCGCAGCAATGTTGAGCCGTCGGCCTCGGGCCTCCGCGCAGTCCTTGAGCAGCCCGCTGGTTACGGGTGTACCGATCGGGTTCTCCACGACCTCAAGCCCCGGGTTGACCTCGGCGAAGTGGTAGTGGGAACCAACCTGGATGGGGCGGTCCGACTTGTTCCGGACCTTGATCGTCCTCTTGCCGCCGATCGTGGCCTTGTTGAACTCGATCGCCTCGTACCAGACGGCCTCATCCGCACACGGGTCGCAGCACGCGGACGGATCCTCGTCATCTGCACAGCCGACTGGGTGCTGCGGCTTGCGCGGCGGCTGGGGGTGCTCGACCTTGCCCGGGTAGACCTCAGGCTCCTCGGTGGCCTCCGGGAGGGGGTCGTGGATGGTGACCAGCTTGGTGCCGTCCGGGAAGGTGGCCTCCACCTGGACGTTCTTGATCATCTCCGGGACGCCGGCCATCACCTCGTCGCGGGTGAGCACCTGTCGGCCCGAATCCATGATGTCGCTGACTGTCTTGCCGTCGCGCGCCGACTCGAAGACGTGGGTGGTCAGCAGAGCCATCACCTCGGGGTAGTTGAGGAGCAGGCCCCGGTCGCGACGCTTCCGCGCCACATCGGCAGCGACGTGAACCAGCAAGCGCTCCTGCTCGTGCGGAGTCAGATGCATATGAGTCGTCTTCTCTTGTCGGGATGGTGCGTGCGGCCGGGCGTGCCGGAGATCACGGGGGACTTTCCCCTGCATGGCGCCCGGGCGTTCCTCGATACTTGGCGAAGGCAACCGGCGAGATGACTCAAACTGGGACTATTTACACCATGTGGTGAACCTGAGGCACAGGGGGCGCACACTGCCAAGATCAACGCTTGGCAGGTGCCGCCCGTCGTGAGCGCCGACTTCGCCTGTCCGACCTGTGAGGTGCCCGCCGGAAGCACCTGCCGCACGCACGGCGGCAAGGGCGCCCTAAGTACACACCCCGCGCTGCATGCTCGTTCCGGCCCTGGTGCCCGGCTGACCTGGCGAGCCGGGCACCAAGGGGTCACGTACGCCCCCGCCGTCCTCGACGGCGGGGGCGTACGGCACGATGGGGCGCCGTCGATCGACCGACCCACCTGGAGGAACACCGTGGCCGCCGAGCCCAAGCCGGAGATCCTTGCCGCGTTCGAGGCCGCCAAGGGCTTCATGCCGGTACGCGAAGGACTCGCCCTGTACGCGGCGGCGGCCGAAGCCGCCACGCTCGGGCTCCCGCTCCTGGAGGTGGGCACCTACTGCGGGCGCTCCACCATCCTGCTCGCGGACGCCGCCCGGTCGGCGGGGGTCACGGCTCTCACCGTCGACCACCACCGGGGCAGCGAGGAGCAGCAGCCGGGCTGGGAGTACCACGACCCGACCGTCGTGGACCCCGAGGTCGGCCTGATGGACACACTCCCCACCTTCCGCCGCACCCTGTGCAAGGCCGGTCTGGAGGAGCACGTGGTGGCCCTGGTCGGCAGGTCGCCGCAGGTCGCGGCCGTCTGGGGCGGGAAGCTCGGCTTCGTCTTCATCGACGGCGGTCACACCGACGAACACGCGAACGGTGACTACGAGGGCTGGGCCCCGCATGTCGCCGACGGCGGGCTGCTGGTGATCCACGACGTGTTCCCCGACCCGGCGGACGGCGGCCAGGCCCCGTACCGCGTGCATCAGCGGGCGCTGGCCTCCGGTGCGTTCACCGAGATCTCGGTGACGGACTCGCTGCGCGTCCTGCGGCGCCTTGGGGCGGGGATCTGAGCCGCCCGGATAGGCTCGCCACGTGCCGTACGACGACAGAATTCCCCCCACCCGCCACGGCCGGCCCCTGCTCACCGCCGCCGCCCTGGCCTCCCTGTCCCTGACCGTCTCCGGGTGTGGAGGTGGCGGCGGCAGCGGTCTGGCGCCGCAGACACAACCACACGCCGGCAGCAGCGCCGTGAAGCCCGCCCCATCGGCACCGGCGGCCACGACACCCAAGCCCTCTCCGAAGGGGCCGCTCACGGGCAGGACCGTGGTGATCGACCCGGGGCACAACCCCCGCAACCGTGACCACACCCGCGAGATCAACCGCCAGGTGGACATCGGCACGGGCCACAAGGAGTGCGACACCACCGGCACCGCGACCAACGCCGGTTACGCGGAAGCCCGGTTCACCCTCGACGTATCGCACCGGCTGCGCACCCTGCTGGAGTCGCAGGGCGCGAAGGTCGTGCTGACGCACGACAACGACCGCCCCTTCGGCCCGTGCGTCGACGAGCGGGCCCGGATCGGCAACAAGGCCGGGGCCGACGCGGTCGTCTCCGTCCACGCGGACGGTTCCGCGGCCGGCAACCGCGGGTTCCATGTGATCCTCCCCGGACGGGTGCGCGGCGGCGCCGCGGACACCGCGAAAATCGTCGAGCCCTCGCGCGAACTCGGCACCCGTATCGCCGGTCTGTTCCTCCGCGCCACCGGAAGCTCACCTTCCAATTACATCGGCGACTCCACCGGTCTCGACACCCGCACGGATCTCGGCGGACTGAATCTGTCGACCGTGCCGAAGGTCTTCATCGAATGCGGCAACATGCGTGATCCGAAGGACGCGGCCCTGCTCACGAGCGCGGAATGGCGCCAGAAGGCGGCCCGTGGCATTGCCGACGGCATCAGCAGCTATCTCAAGAGGTAGACCTGCGTGGGAATTGGGGGGATAACAGCCCAAGGTCCGGGGCGGGGCACAACCCGGCCGGGCAGACGATAGATTCATCCGTACGATGGGGAGCCGCCCCCGAGCTTCGCGCCGTACCCGCCGTACAGGCGGCAGCGACGACCGCCCCGACGAGACGACCGACTAAGGACCTTCACGTGAATATCCGCTCCCTCACTCGAGGCGACGGGGTGGTGATCGGAGCAGCGGTGGTGCTGTTCATCGCCTCTTTCCTCGACCTCTTCGGCGTCGACTGCCCCTCCGGCGTCGACTGCTCCGGCTTCAGCTCGAACGCCTGGGACTCGCTCTCGCTCCTGATGAGCGTCTACCTGGCCGGCATCATCGGCGCGGCGCTGCTGATCGTGAGCCGTGCCATGCCGGGCCGCAAGGTCGCCGGTCTCGAACTCGGCCAGTTCGGCGCCGCGTTCACCGTCTTCGCCCTGTGGACCGCGTTCTGGACGATCATCGACGCCAATGAGGCGGGCGCCGGCCTGATCCTCGGCCTTCTCGCGGCCATCGCGCTGGCGGCCGGTGCGATCGCCACCCCGATGGTTCCGGCGCTCAAGGCCCCACTGATGGGCGCCCCGCGTCCGGCGCAGCAGGGCGTGCAGGCGCCGTACGGTGCGCAGCCGCAGCCCGGCCAGGGCTACGGCTACCCCGGCACCCAGCAGCAGCCCTACGGTGCGCAGCCGGGTCAGCCCCAGCCGTACGGTGCGCAGCCGCAGCCCGGTCAGGCCGACCCGGCCCAGGCGCACGCCATGCAGGCGCAGCAGGCCCCGCAGGCCCCGCAGGACGGTGGAGCGCCGACCGGCGACTTCACGCCGTTCTGGTTCGCTGTGCCGGTGGCCCGTCCGCTGTACGGCGAGGACGGTTCGCCGAACCCGATCGCCGAACTGGCGCCGGGCACCTGGTATCTCGCGGTCGAGCAGCGCGGTCCGGGCCTCATCGCCCAGACGCAGGACGGCCGTCGTGGAGTCCTCCAGGACACCACGGGCATCCAGCGCGGCTGACCCCGCACGCACATCGCGGCCCCTCGCCCTTCCGGGCGGGGGGCCGTTGTCGTACCATCCCTCCCGCACCCGTTGCCTGACGGAGCGTCACATTCGCCTGGAGGGACCGCTATGCGCCTCGGACTCGCTCTCGGATACTGGGGTCGCGGCCCGAATCCGGACCATCTCTCCCTGGCCCGCAGCGCCGAGGAGCTCGGCTACGACTCCGTGTGGACGGCGGAGGCCTGGGGTTCGGATGCCTTCACGCCGCTGACGTGGATCGCGGCCCACACCTCCCGTATCCGGCTCGGCACCGCTATCGCGCAGATGGCGGCCCGTACGCCCACGGCGACGGCGATGCACGCGCTGACCCTCGACCATCTCTCGGGCGGCCGGATGATGCTGGGGCTCGGTCTGTCCGGGCCGCAGGTGGTGGAGGGGTGGTATGGGCGGCCGTTCCCGAGCAGTCCGCTGACCGCGACCCGCGAGTACGTCGAGGTGATCCGGCAGGTTCTCGCGCGGGAAGGGCCCGTCGAGCTCGCGGGGCGCTTCCACTCCCATCCGTACAGCGGACCGGACGGTACGGGTCTGGGCAAGCCACTGAAGCCGATCACCCATCCGCTGCGCGCCGGGCTTCCCGTGCTGCTGGGTGCGGAGGGGCCGAAGAACGTCGCCCAGACGACCAGGATCGCGGACGGCTGGCTGCCGCTGTACTGGTCGCCCACGCGCCCCGATGTGTACGGGGTCACGGCCGCCGGCCTCCCCGAGGGGTTCATGGTCGCGCCGATGGCGCGGGCGCAGGTGTGCGAGGACGTGGCCGAGGGGCTGCTGCCGGTGAAGGCGATGCTGGGGTTCTACATCGGGGGCATGGGGCATGCGGCCCGGAACTTCCATGCGGATCTGATGGGCCGGATGGGCTACGAGGAGGAGGCCCGGCACATCCAGCGACTGTTCCTGGAGGGCCGCAAGGAGGAGGCGGTGCTCGCGGTGCCGGATGCCTTCGCCGACGAGATCTCGCTCGTCGGACCCCGTGAACGCATCGCGGAGCGGCTGGAGTTGTGGCGCAAGGGTCCGGTGACCGACCTCCTGGTCACAGCACCGGACCCTCGTACGCTCCGGGTGCTGGCGGAGCTCAACGTGTAGCGCGGCTCAGCCGAAGGACGCGCGGTCCAGCCAGAAGTCCAGGAGTTCCGCGTCTCCCAGCAGCTCCATGCGCGTGCCGGCGGGGCTCAGCCGGCGGTGGAAGACGAGCATCAGGTCGGTGAGTGTGCCGCGCAGGGCGACGGTCGCCTTCTCGTGGGCGTGGCGCCAGCCGAAGGCGTCCTCGCCGAATTCGATCAGCCATTCCGCGCCGGGGACGTCCGTGGCGTGCAGATGCAGGGAGCGGTCGCCGCCGCACAGTTCGACGGCCTCCGGGTCGCCGTCCCGCTGGGCCGCGGAGACGAGCTCCATCCATTCCTCGATGGTGTCGGCCGCCACCTCGGGCGCCACCTCGTAGTCGGCCCGTGCGGCGAGGGCGGCGTCCGCCCGGTGCACGACGGTCTCGTGTGTCATGCGCCGCGCCCAGAACGTCGGCCGCTGCTCCGCCCCCCAGCTCCAGACCTCCGCGTCGGGGCCCGCCTCGCGCAGGGCCGCCACCAGGCCGTCGGCTCCTTCGACGAGCCAGGCGTCGAGGGCGCCGGGCTCCTCGCTCTCCGGCCCCGCGGAGCCGGGTACGCGTTCCTCGGGGATGTCCTCGGTGGCCCGGGTGCGTACGATCTCGCCGACCCAGCGGTGGGCGCCGCCGACGTGGACGGCCAGTTCGCGCAGATTCCAGTCGGGGCAGGTCGGCACAGTCGCGGTGAGGTCCGCGTCCTTGAGCACCGCTCTCAGCGCATCGGTCTGGGCCAGGATCTCGTCGCAGTAGCGGTCGTACGGGAGGAGGAGGGTCATATCCGCACCCTAATACGGGCGTTGCGGGGGTAACACACGGCTATTGGCCCAGTTGGGAGGTGGACGGGACCTTGTCCTTCACCTCGGCGCCGGCACTCGCGCCCGCATCCTTGATGCTGTTGATGACGCTCTCGAAGGTGCCGATGTCGCCGGATCCCACCTCACCGTTGCGGAGCTTGGTGCCCAGCCCCTTGAGCGATTCGATACCGGCCGTCAGCGGGGCGACGGCCTTCGAGAGCAGCGGGTCGCCCTTGGCGTTCTCGGCTGCCGCCTTGAGCCGGTTGTACGCGAATCCGCCCGCGAGCCCCGCCTTGATCAGGGCGAACGTGCGGCCGTCCGCGCCCTTCTTGAACGAACCCGCACGGTACGGCTTCACGATCCACTGGTACGTCGCACCGGCCGCCAGCCCCGCGTTGGCCACGAACCGGGTCTTGGCGAGCTTCTGCTTCCCGGCGGAGGCGGAGGCGCTCGGGCTTGCGCTCGCGCTCGGGCTCGGGCTCGCGCTGGAATCGGCGTTCGTGGTGCTGTCGCTGCCGCCGTCCCCGCACCCGGTGGCACTCACCAGCACGGCGCAGGACAGCAGCAACGCCACCGGGATGCGGCGGACGGCATGGGGACGGGGCACAGCTGGCCTCCCTGACCGGGCGTTTCACGGCAAGTGACGGAGCTCGCCACTCCGGGCCAGGCTCGCCCGGCCGGGGCGGGGCCGCCACCCGGACGGGCCGTCCGGGTTTCACTCTGCGTAAAGCGGCAACCCGAAGGCCATGTCTCCCAGAACAGGCACAGGAAGCAGTACCGCAGCACGTGTCATAGCCGTCGTGGCCGACATCATGGCCTTCGTCATCGGCTTGTGGATTCTGATGTACCTGCTCGAGGCCAACCGGGCCAACGAACTGGTCGAGTTCGTCAGGGAATCCGCCCGCTGGCTGGCCGGCTGGTCGCACGACCTGTTCACCTTCGACGCCGAGTGGGCCCGGGTCGTCGCCGGATACGGCCTCGCCGCCGTCGTCTACCTCTTCATCGGCCACGCCGTGGCCGGCCGCGTCCGCCGCTTCTGAGGAATCAGCGGCAGCAGTCCGGCTCCAGTCCCCTGGGCAGCCGCTCGCCGCCGAAGACCGCGGTGGTCGCCTCGTCCCCCCCGAGTGCGGCCACCGCCAGCAGCAGGGAGCCCGCCGTCCAGGTGGTGAGCTCCTCGGGCCAGAAGGCGCGGTTGCCCTCGAAGACGTACCCCGTCCAGTACATGCCGCCCTCGGCGCGCAGGTGCTGGACGGACTGGAGGATCTCCAGGGCGCGGTCGGACTCGCCCATCACCCAGAGCGCCAGGGCCAGTTCGCAGCTCTCGCCACCGGTGACCCACGGGTTGGGGAGTACGCAGCGGACACCGAGTCCGGGGACCACGAACCGGTCCCAGCCCTCGTCGATCCGCTTCTGTGCGGCGACGCCGGTGACCGCGCCACCGAGGACCGGGTAGTACCAGTCCATCGAGTAGCGGTCCTTGTCGAGGAAGCGCTCCGGGTGGTTGCGGATCGCGTGACCGAGCGCTCCGGTCGCCAACTCCCAGTCGGGCTGCGGCTCTTCGCGTTCCTCCGCGATGGCCAGCGCGCAGCGCAGGGCCTGGTGGATGGAGGAGGAGCCGGTCAGCAGGGCGTCGGTGACGGGGGTGCCGTCGGGCTCCCGCTTCCAGCCGATCTGGCCGCCGGGCTGCTGGAGGCGCAGGACGAACTCGACGGCGGCGTAGACCGTCGGCCACATCCGGTCGACGAACGCGTCGTCGCCGGTGGCGAGGTAGTGGTGCCAGACGCCGACCGCGACGTAGGCGCAGAAGTTGGTCTCGCGGCTGCGGTCGGTCGGCTGCTCCGGGTCGCCGTCATGGTAGGCGGCGTACCAGGAGCCGTCCTCGTTCTGATGGCGGGCCAGCCAGTCGTAGGCGCGTTCCGCGGCCTCGTGCTCGCCGGAGGCGTCGAGTGCCATGGCGGCCTCGGTGTGGTCCCACGGGTCGAGGTGGTGACCGCGGAACCAGGGCAGCGCCCCGTCCTCGCGCTGGACGGCGCGCAGCGCGGCGACGGTCTCGGCGGCCTGGTCGGCGGTGAGAACCCCGGGCAGTACGAGGTGTTCGGTCCGCTCGGGGGTGCTCACGCCTCGGCCTTGGGAAGGTGCGGCTTCGTCGCGTACGCCACGAAACTCTTGCCGACGACCGGGTTGAGCAGCTGCTCGGCGACCCGGGTGACCGCGGGCTTCTTCATGATGTCCCAGACCAGCAGCTTGTGGTACGCACGCACCGGCAGCGCCTTTTCGTTGTCCACCCCGAAGGCGCACTTCAGCCACCAGTACGGGCTGTGCAGGGCGTGCGCGTGGTGGGTGCCGTACGGCTTGAGTCCGGCTTCGCGGATCTTGCGGAGCAGTTCGTCGGCCTTGTAGATCCGGATGTGGCCGCCCTCGACCTCGTGGTACGCGTCGGAGAGCGACCAGCAGACCTTCTCGGGGCCGTAGCGCGGCACGGTGATCGCGATCCGGCCCCCGGGCCTGAGGACCCGGACCATCTCGGCGAGCACGCCCTTGTCGTCGGGGATGTGCTCCATCACCTCGGAGATGATCACGACGTCGAAGGAGTCGTCGGGGAAGGGCAGGTTGAGCGCGTCGCCCTCCATCGCGGTGGCGGTGGCACCCTCGGGGGCCTCACCGGCCTCCTTCATCGCGGCGAACCACTTGGCGACCTCGCGGATCTCCTCGGCGTTCTGATCCAGCGCCACGACCTGGGCGCCGCGCCGGTAGCACTCGAAGGCGTGCCGGCCGGCACCGCAGCCCAGATCGAGCACTCGGTCGCCTGCGGCGAGCGGGAAGCGGGTGAAGTCGACGGTCAGCACGAGGGCCTGCCTTCGAGGTCGGAGGTACGGGTTCCGTGGGCGGCGGGGGCAGTCACCTGCGGGCTCCCCGGGAGACGATCGCCTGACGGTACAGCTGGGCCGTACCGAGGGCCGCCCTGGCCCAGGTGAAGCGGGCGAGCACCCGGTCGCGGCCGGCCGCGCCGAGGCGGGCCCGCAGTTCCGGGTCGCCGAACAGCCGGCCGAGGGCGATGGCCAGCGCGCCCGCGTCGCCGGGCGGCACGGCGAGGCAGGTCTCCCCGTCGGGTCCTGTGACCTCGGGGATCGCGCCGCCGGTCGTCGCGACGAGGGGGGTGCCGGTGGCCATCGCCTCGGCAGCGGGGAGGGAGAAGCCCTCGTACAGCGAGGGGACGCAGGCGATCTGGGCGCTGCGCACCAGGTCGACCAGTTCGGCGTCGCTTATGCCCTTGACGAACTGGACGGCGTCCTGGAGTGCGTACCGCTCGATGGCCTGGGCGACGGGTCCGTCCTCGGCCCGCTTGCCGACGACCACGAGGTGCGCCTGCGGGTTCTCGGTACGGAGCTTGGCCAGCGCCTCCACGAGGTGGATGAGGCCCTTGAGCGGGACGTCCGCGCTGGACGTGGTGACGATCCGGCCCGGCACTTCCGCGACGGACGGATCGGGCGACCAGAGGTCGGTGTCGGCGCCGATGTGCACCACGCTGACGCGGTCCTGCCGTACGCCGAGGTGCTCGACGATCTCCTGCTGTGAGGAGCCGGAGACGGTGAGGACGGACGGCAGGCGGCGGGCGACCCGCTTCTGCATGCGGGTGAAGGCGTACCAGCGGCGTACGGAGGCGCGGCGGCGGCGGCTGCCCGCGGCGTCCAGGTCGAGCTGCCGGTCGACGGTTATGGGGTGGTGGATCGTGGTGACGAGCGGGGCCCCGAGGTCGCCGAGCAGGCCGTAGCCGAGGGTCTGGTTGTCGTGGATGACGTCGAAATCGCCGCGGCGGGCCTGGAGGTGGCGCCGGGCCCGCAGGCTGAAAGTGAGCGGTTCGGGGAAGCCGCCGGTCCACATGGTGGCGACCTCGGCGAGGTCGATCCAGTCGCGGAACTCGCCGAGCCCGGGGGTGCGGAACGGGTCGGGCTGGCGGTACAGGTCCAGGCTCGGCAGTTCGGTGAGCGGGACGCCCTCGTCGAGCACCGGGTAGGGCTGGGCGCCGATCACTTCGACGCTGTGGCCGAGGCGGGCGAGTTCGCGGCCGAGATGGCGTACGTAGACGCCCTGGCCTCCGCAGAAAGGATTGCCCTTGTACGTGAGGAGTGCGATGCGCAACGGCCGGCCGTCGGCGGCGGCGGGTGCTTCGGTGCCCGCCCGGGGGCCTGTCTCTATGGCCTCAGCGGTCACACTCGGCCCCCTTCTCACTGCGTGTTCGCCGGAGCGTAACCGCTCACGCTAATCTAGAACAAGTTTCAGACCGGATCGTTCAACGAGCATCGAATCTACCGGCAGGTAGCGTCGGCGTAACCGCCGGATCAGGTGATTCGCGCCACGGCAGGCACCCTGGCATGCTGTGCGCGCCCGGAATCTCGCTCCCCTGTACCGGTTGCGGACAGAAGCCATGGATGGGGACACATGACAGCGGAAGCCAGACCCGCATCGCCTCCACTGACGGAACGTCAGGAGGCCCGCCGCCGCCGTATCCTCCACGCCAGCGCCCAGCTCGCCAGCAAGGGCGGTTTCGAGGCCGTACAGATGCGCGAGGTCGCGGAGGCCGCCGGGGTCGCCCTGGGCACGCTCTACCGCTATTTCCCATCCAAGATCCATCTGCTGGTCGCCACCATGCAGGACCAGCTCCAGCACATGCACAGCACGCTCCGCAAGCGCCCCCCGACCGGCGAGAGCGCCGCGGACCGGGTCGCCGAGACGCTGATGCGGGCCTTCCGGGCGCTCCAGCGGGAGCCGCATCTGGCCGATGCCATGGTGCGGGCGCTGACCTTCGCCGACCGCAGTGTGAGCCCCGAGGTGGACACCGTCTCGCGGCTCACGACGAAGATCGTCCTGGACTCGATGGGGCTGGAGCACCCGACGCCGCAGCAGCTGTCGGCGGTCCGTGTCATCGAGCACACCTGGCACTCCGCGCTGATCACCTGGCTGTCGGGGCGGGCCTCGATCGCGCAGGTGAAGATAGACATCGAGACGGTGTGCAGGCTGATCGACCTGACGAGTCCGGAGGCCGGTCCGCCCGGGGACCGGTAGGACCCGGTCCGGTGCCCGTGTCGGGCACCCACATGGGGACCCGGCCAGGTGAGGGTTCCTGCACCATATCGACGGCGCCACGGTGTTCATAGGTTCGGCCGACATCATCCGAACCACGCCGAGGAGCCGGTCACCATGCGCCGTCGCAGAGCCGTAGCCGTCCAGCACAGATTCCTGACCGCAGCCGCCCTCGCCACCGCCGCACTGCTCCTGGCCGGCTGCACGGCTGCCGGGCAGGCGGGCGGCTCCGACTCCGCCGACGGCAAGGACGACTCCGTCAAGGTGGGCCTGGTCTACTCACGGACCGGGCTGCTCGCCGCCTACGGCAAGCAGTACCGCGACGGGTTCATGGCGGGGCTCGACCACGCCACCAAGGGCACCCGCAAGGTCGCGGGCCACCGCATCGAGGTGACCGAGCAGGACGACGCGGGCGACCCCGGCAAGGCGGTCTCCGCCGCGAAGAACCTGATCGGCAAGGGCTACAAGGTGCTGGCCGGCACCACCGACTCCGGCGTCGCCCTCCAGATGGCCCCGCTCGCCGCCCAGAACAAGGTGCTGTACGTCAGCGGCCCGGCCGCCACCGACGCGGTGACCGGGATCAACGCGTACACCTTCCGGTCCGGCCGGCAGTCCTACCAGGACATCCTCACCGCGGGCACGATGCTCGGCGACGCCAAGGGCAAGAAGGTCACGGTGCTGGCCCAGGACTCCACCTTCGGTCAGGCCAACGTCACCGCCGTCGAGGCGGTCCTCGGCGCCAGGGGCGCCGAGGTCGGCTCGGTGCTCGCGCCGCCCGGGGCGACGGACCTGACCCCGTTCGCCCGGCAGGTGAAGTCCGCCGGAACCGATCTGGTCTTCGTCGCCTGGGCCGGTTCCACCGCCCCCGCCCTGTGGACGGCACTGGACCAGCAGGGCGTGCTGGACGCGGGGAAGGTGGTCACGGGACTGGCCGGAACGGCCTCGTACCCGGTCTTCGGAGCGGCCGGCTCCAAGGTCTCGTTCCTGGCGCACTACTTCCCCGGCGCGGGCGGCGGCAACGCGGTGGAGCAGGCCATGCTGGACGCGGTCGAGAAGGCGGGCGGCACCCCCGACCTGTTCACCCCGGACGGTTTCACGGCCGCCCAGATGATCGTCCGTGCCGTGGAGAAGGGCAGCGCCACCGACACCGCGGCCATGGCGAAGGCCCTGGAGGGCTGGACCTTCGACGGGGTGAAGGGCACGACGCAGGTCCGCGCCGAGGACCACGCCCTGGTGCAGCCGATGTTCGTGGCCCGTCTGAAGGGGAAGGGCGCGGGCGCCACCCCGGAGCTGGTGAGCACCGAGCCGATGGACGAGGTGGCCCCGCCCGTCAAGCCCTCGGCGGGCTGAGCGATGACGGCTCCGGACATCACCACGGACCCCGGACCCAAGGGGCACGCCTCCGCCCCCGTGCTGAGCCTCGACGGGCTCGGCTGGAGCATCGGCGGAGCGACCATCGTCGAGGACATCACCCTGAGCGTCGGCGAGGGCGAGTTCCTGGCCTTCATCGGCCCCAACGGGGCCGGCAAGACCTCCCTGTTCAACCTGATCAGCGGGCTGACCACACCCACGGCCGGGACCCTGGCGCTGGACGGCACGGACATGACCGGGCAGCCCGCGCACGTCCGCGCACGCCGTGGGATCGGCCGGACGTTCCAGACGTCCAGCCTCTGGCCCGGGATGAGCGTCGCCGACCACGTCCGGCTCGCCGCGCAGGCGGCGAAGGGCGGCTCGTACCGGCTGTGGCGGCGGGCTTCCCCGTACACCGCCGAGGTCCACGGCGTCCTGGAGCGCACGGGCCTCGGTCACCGGGCTCAGGTGCCGGCCGCCGAGCTGTCCCACGGGGAGAAGCGCAAGCTCGAACTGGCGGTGCTGCTCGTCGGAGAGCCGCGGCTGATGCTCCTCGACGAGCCGATGGCCGGGGTCAGCGCCGAGGAGGTTCCCGCACTCACCGAACTGATCCGCACCCTGCACCGCGACGAGGGCCGCACCGTCCTCATGGTCGAGCACCACATGGACGTCCTGCTGGGCCTCGCCGACCGGCTCGCCGTGATGCACCACGGACAGCTGCTGGCGCTGGACACCCCGCAGGCCGTGACCGCCGATCCGGCGGTCCAGCGGGCCTACCTCGGGGAGGGGCTGTGACACCGGACCCGGACATCCTGCTCGCCGTACGGGACCTGCGGGTCCTGATCGGCGGACGGCACATCCTGCACGGCGTGGACCTGGACGTGGCACGCCAGGGGGTGACCGCGCTCCTGGGCCGCAACGGCGCGGGCAAGACCACGACCGTACGCGGCATCCTCGGCCTCGTCCCGCGCGCCGGCAGCGTGCTGCTGGACGGCGAGGAGACCGTGGCGCTGCCCACCCACACCGTGGTCGGGCGGGGCATCGGGTACGCCCCCGAGGACCGCGGGATCTTCGCCGGGCTGACCGTCGCGGAGAATCTGCGGCTCGCCGAACGGCGCGGGGCCGGCGAGCCCGCGTACGCACTCGTGCACGAACTCTTTCCCGAACTGAGGCAGCGCGCACGGCAGTTGGCCGGAACACTGTCCGGCGGCCAGCAGCAGATGGTGGCCATCGGGCGCACCCTGCTCAACGACAACCGGCTCGTCATCGCCGACGAGCCCACCAAGGGCCTCGCGCCCCGGGTCGTCACCGAGGTCGCCCAGGTGCTGGAGCGGGCCGCCGAGGCGGTGCCGGTGCTGCTCGTGGAGCAGAACCTCGCCGTCGTACGGCGGCTGGCCGGGCAGTGCGTCGTCCTCGCCGACGGGCGCACCGCGCACCAGGGTCCGGCTGACGCGCTGCTGGGCGACGCGGAGGCGGCCCGCAGACTGCTCGGCGTGGGGCACGGTCCGGCCGCCCATGCCTCTTCCCCGACCGCGGAGGCGGATTCCTGATGTCCACCATCGTTCTGCTCACCATGACCGGGCTCGGTCTGGGGGCGCTCTACTTCCTGATCGCGTCGGGCCTCTCACTGATCTTCGGCCTGATGGACGTGCTCAACTTCGCGCACGGTGCGCTGCTCTCCATCGGCGCGTACGGCACCTGGTGGGCGGCGTCCGGGAATCTGCCCGGCGCGGGCCCGGGCGGTGCGGGCTTCGCCCTCGCCGTGCTCTTCGGTACGGCGGTGGGCACCGCGGCGGCCGTCCTGCTCGAACTCGCCGTGGTCCGCCCGCTCTACACCCGGCCACGCGAACAGGTGCTCGCCACGGTCGGGGTGGGGCTCGCCGTCCCCGCGCTCCTCTCGGGGATCTGGGGCCCGGACGCCCTGACGTTCCCTGGACCCGAGGCACTGTCGGGAACTTTCGGGCTGCTGGGCGCGCACGTCCCGGTCAACCGGCTCGTCCTGATCGCCGCGGCGGTCGTGGTCCTCGTGGCGCTGCGGCTGTTCCTCGGCCGGACGCGGCACGGGCTCGTCGTACGGGCGGGGGTCGAGGACCGGGCGATGGTCACCGCTCTGGGCATCGACGTCCGCAGGGCGTTCACGCTCG
Organism: Streptomyces sp. NPDC057136; assembly: GCF_042670885.1. NCBI lineage: Bacteria > Bacillati > Actinomycetota > Actinomycetes > Kitasatosporales > Streptomycetaceae > Streptomyces > Streptomyces sp. NPDC057136. The sequence goes on along the minus strand of NZ_JBHUUV010000042.1, from coordinate 14,847 downwards.
TCTTCGCGATCGGCGGCTGCGTCGCCGCGCTCGGCGGGGCACTGGGCGGGCTGTACTTCGGCTCGGTCGACCCCCGGCAGGGCACCTCGCTGCTGATCTTCGCCTTCGTGGTGGTGGTCACCGGCGGCATGGGTTCGGTGACCGGGGCCGCCGTGGCGGCCGTCGTCATCGGCCTGGTCCAGCAGTTCGCCAACTACTACACCGCAGCGGGCCTCGGCGATCTGGCCGTCGTCGTCCTGCTCGGCGCGCTGCTGCTCGTCCGGCCGCGCGGACTGACCGGGAGGCTCGCGTGAGTACCGCCACCGAGACACACGACCGTACCGACGGCACACCGGCCGCGGGGGCGCCGCGTCCGGCGGCCGGGGCTCCGGCCCGGGTGCTGCACTGGTGGCCCGCCGCCGTGCTGCTCGCCCTGGTCGTCGCACCGTTCAGCGCGCTGCCGCTGCCGGGGCTCCTGGACGGCCCGGTGGGCAGTCCAGGGTCCCTCCAACTCCTCGCCACCTGCCTGCTGTTCGGCGCCCTGGCCACCGGCTACGACCTGTTGCTCGGCCGTACCGGGCTGCTGTCCTTCGGGCATGCGCTGTACTTCGCGGCCGGCAGCTACGCCACCAATATGTTCCTGCTGGAGGCAGGGCTGCCGTTCGCCGTCTCGGCCGTGCTCGGCCTCTGCTTCGGGATCGCCCTGGCGCTGGTGCTGGGTTCGGTGAGCCTGCGGGTCACCGGCATCGGCTTCTCCATGGTGACGCTGGCCTTCGCACAGGCGGGCTCGATCCTCGTCTCCCGCAACCCCGGTGGTCTCACCGGCGGCGAGGAGGGCCGGGCGGCGCCCGCCGGGCTGCTGCCGTCCGGGCTCGTCGGCATCGACAACACGGCGAATCTCTACTGGATCGCGCTGGCCTACCTCGTCCTCACCCTCGGTGTCGTCCACTGGGCGGTCCGCTCCCCCACCGGGCGGGTCTGGGAGGGCATCAAGGAGAACGAGCGCCGGGTGGAGGTGCTGGGCCTGAAGCCGTACGGGTTCAAGCTGACGGCCTTCGTGCTGGCGGGTGCGCTGGCGGCGGTCGGCGGGCTCGTCCACCTCCTGCTCACCGGCGGCTCCACCCCGCAGACGACGACCTCCGACTTCACGCTGTCGCTGCTGGTGATGGTGGTACTGGGCGGGTCCGGCACCCGCTGGGGGCCGATGGTCGGCGGCATTCTGTACACCTGGGCCGACCACCGGCTCGGCGACCTCGCCGGATCGGGAGCGGTCGCCGATCTGCCGGCGGTGCTGCGGGTACCGCTGTCCCAGCCGCTGTTCCTGCTCGGGGTGCTGTTCGTGGCCGTGGTGCATCTGCTGCCCGGCGGCCTCGCACGGCTGCCGGGCCGGCTGGGCGCGGGCCGCCGCGCCTCCCGGAACACGAAGGAGAACCAGAACCCATGACCCCCGCCCGGTACGAAGAACTGCGGGTCCCCGTCGCCGGAGGCGAACTGGCGGCCCTGCGCTGGCCGGCCCGCGAGACCGGCGCGCCGGTGGTCGTGGCCCTGCACGGCATCACGGCCAACGCCCTGTCCTGGGGCCGTGTGGCCCGGGCGCTGGCGGGCCGGGTCACTCTGATCGCCCCGGATCTGCGGGGCCGGGCGGCCAGTTCCGGGCTGCCCGGCCCGTACGGGATCGCCGCGCACGCGGACGACGCGGCAGCCCTGGCCGAGGCGCTGGGCCTCGGCCGGGTGGTGCTGGCCGGTCATTCGATGGGCGCGTTCGTGGCGGCGCTGGCCGCCGTGCGGCATCCGGAGCGGTTCGGTCCGCTGCTGCTCGTCGACGGCGGGGTCGGCTTCCCCGCGCCCACCCATCTTTCCCCGGACGCGCTCCTGACAGCCGTCATCGGACCGGCGATGGACCGGCTGTCGATGGCCTTCCCCGACCGCGCCGCCTACCGGGCCTTCTGGCAGGCGCATCCCGCGTTCGCCGGGGCGTGGTCGGCGGAGGTGGACGCGTACATCCAGCGCGATCTGACGGGTGAGGAGCCCGCGCTGCACTCCACCTGCCGGATCGAGGCCGTACGCACCGACGGGGTCGGCCTCTTCGCCGATGAGGTGGTGTCGGCGGTACGGGAACTACCGGCCCCGGCGACGCTGCTGTGGGCGCAACGGGGCCTGATGGACGAGGCCCAGGGCCTGTACGACGAAACCCGCCTCGCAGCGGCCGGCCTCACGGGAACGACGGTCCGGACGGTACGGATACCGGACGTCAACCACTACACGGTGCTGACGGGCGACAGAGGAGCAAAGGAAATCGCCCACCACCTGCTGAACGGTTCAGACACTTCTGTCGATTGAGGCCAAGGCGGCAACCGGCCGCCCCGGTCACCCTTCCCGCCCACCCGACAACAGGTGCAGCCGCAACGCGAGTTGCAACTCCAGCGCCCGCCCCGGCTCGTTCCAGTCCCGCCCCAGCAGCACCTGAATCCGGTCCAGCCGCTGCACCACCGTGTTGACGTGCACGTGCAGCTCGTCCTTGGCCCGGATCAGGCTGCCCCCCGCCCCGAAGTACGCGCTCAGCGTCCGCACCAGATGCGTGCCGCGCCGCTCGTCGTACCGCAGCAGCGGCCCCAGCGTGGCCAGGACGAAGCCGTCGACGTCCTGTGCGTTGCCCAGCACCACACCCAGGAAGCCGAGTTCGTCCACACAGGCACCCTCGCCCGCACGGCCGAGGACCCGCATCGCCCGAAGGCACCGGGCCGCTTCCGCGTACGCGGCGGCCAGTTCCCGCGGTCCGCCCGCCGGGCCCGCCGCGGCGACGGTGACGGGGGCCTGGACGAGGTGGCCGAGCTGGGCCGCCGCCGCCCTGGCCACCTCACCGGGCGACCGCCCGGAGCCGGCGCCCGCGCCCGTACCCTCGTCTGCGCAGTCGACCAGGAGCACGACCGTTCCCGCGTGTTCGGCGCTCACTCCGTGGATGTCCCCGCCGAACAGATACCGCATGGCGGCGGCGCCGAGCCTCTCCCGGGCGCCGGATTCGGCGACCAGCAGGAGCCGGGGCCGGTCCAGGTCGATGCCCAGCCGGCGGCCGCGCTCGGTCAGACCGGCCGGGTCGCGTTCCGCGTCGCTCAGCAGGTCGCTGATCAGTTCGCCGCGAATCCGGTTCTCCGTCTCGGCCACCGTTCTCCGCAGCAGCAGGAGCAACCCCGTGACCACGGCGGCGCGTTCGAACAGCCGGCGGTCGGAGTCGTCGAGGCGTCGGCGCTGGTGCAGCACCAGACTGGCCAGCAGCTCCTGCCCGGCGAGTACGGCGCAGATCCACCGCCCGTCACGGTGCACGGCACGCCCTCCGGCCCGGGACTCCTCGGCGGTCTCGGCCAGCCATTCCGCATCCGCGCCGTCGGCGGCGCAGGCCGTCCCGTCCGGCCGGACGGCCGCCAGCGGGCGTCCGGCCGGGTCGTGGATGGTCAGCGGACTGTCCAGCAGACCGGCGACGGACGTGGCGACATCCGTGACGTCTCCCCCGCGCAGCACCAGGTCGGTGAGCCGGTCGTGGGCCTCCTCGGCCCGTTGCATGGCGGCGGAGTGCTCGCGCACGGCGGCATTGGCCTCGGCCAGTTCGGCGTTGGCCTGGGCCAGTTCCGCGAGGGCCGCCCCGGTGTCGGCGAGCGCGCGGGCGGTGTCGATGGCGATGGCGGCGTGCGCGGCGAGGGAGCAGAGCAGGGCGACCTCGTCCGGGCTGAAGACGCGTGGGGAGCGGTCGGCCGCGAAGAGGACGCCGATGACCTTCCCCGTACCGCCGCGGCTGGAGCCGAGGAGGAGGGGGACGCCGAGGATGGCGACGAGCCCCTCGGCCAGCACACCCGCGTTGATGTTCTCGGTGTGGCGGAAACGTTCGTCGGTGCGGTAGTCGGGCGTCGCGTACGGGCTGGCGGTCTGTGCGACGAGGCCGCCGAGCCCCTCGCCGAGCTCCAGCCGCAGCCGCTGGAAGAGCACGGACACCGAGCCGTCGGTCACCCGCATGTACGTGTCCCCGGCCTCCTCGTCGGGGAGGGTGAGGTAGGCGGTGTCGGTGCCGAGCAGCATCCTGGCCCGCCGCACGATGGCCTTCAGCACCTCGTCCAGGTCGCGGGAGGCGGCCAGGTCTCCCGCCGTGTCGAAGAGGGCGGTGAGCTGGAGTTCCCGGCGGCGGTGCTGACGCAGGGCGCCCCTGATCCGCAGGGCCGTGGCGACCGCCCCTTCCACCTCGGCCAGGTCCGCGGCGGGCACGCCGGCGGCTCTCGCCGCGGAGGAGACGGCGCCGAGCGCCTCGGCGGGGGCGTCGTCGGCCAGCAGCCCGAGGAGACGTCGCAGGTGGGGTGCGGCGGAGGGGGACGGTTCAGACATGGGCGGCCATCGTTCGTCGGGAGTGCGCGGGTCGGGTCGGTGGGTCAGTTGGCGGTCCAGCCGCCGTCCATGGAGAGCGAGGTGCCGGTGATGTGCCCGGTGCGCGGACCGCACAGCCACAGGACGGCCTCGGCCACGTCCTCGGGTTCGATGAGGCTCTTGACGGCGCTGCGTTCCAGCATGACCTGTCCCACCACCTCCTCCTCCGAGATGCCGTGGGTACGGGCCTGCGCCGCGATCTGGTTCTCGACCAGGGGGGTGCGTACGTATCCGGGGCTGACGCAGTTGCTCGTCACCCCGTGCTCCGCAGCTTCGAGCGCGACCACCTTGCTGAGTCCTTCCAGTGCGTGTTTGGCCGTGACATAGGCCGCTTTGTAGGGACTGGCGCGCAGTCCGTGGACGGAGGAGATGTTGACGACGCGCCCCCAGCCGCGTTCGTACATGCCGGGCAGGGTCCGGCGCAAGATGCGGAACGGGGCCTCGACCATGACCCGCTGGATCAGCGCGAAGCGCTCGGGCGGGAACGCGTGCACGGGGGCGATGTGCTGGAGCCCCGCGTTGTTGACCACGATGTCCGCGTCGGCGGGCAGGGTGTCCACCGCCTCGGGGTCCGAGAGGTCGACCACCCAGGCGGTCGCGCCGATCTCATCGGCCAGGTTCTTGGCGGCGTCGGCCGCCTTGTCCACGACGTACACGTGGGCGCCGGCTGCGGCGAGCGTCCGTGCGCAGGCCAGTCCGATGCCGCTCGCCGCGCCGGTCACCAGGGCGGTGCGGCCGGTCAGGAACCGGTCGGCGGACGGGGGCGGCACGCCGTCGGCGGGGGAAGGGGCGGGCGCGTGGTCCGGTGTCCGGGAAGTCTGCATGGCCGTCACGGTAAGGAGGTCGCCGCCCGCATCACACGGGGTCGGTGCACACACCCTCGTACGCGTACATGGTGGCGGCGTACATGGTGCGGGACGGCTGCCGGGCAAGCGGCGGTTCGGGGCGGCGGCGGCCCGGCGCACCGCCCTGACCTGCGCAAGGGCCGTGCCGCACACACCAGGCCGACGCGGGTGGCCGCCCGCCACATGGGCGGTCCCGGCCCCGGCTCATAGGTTCCGGCAGCAGTCCGCACGTCCGATCAGGGAGGCCCCCACCATGCGCCCATCGATCCTGCGACGCCTGTTCCGGTGCGTCGCGTCCACCGCCGTCCTCGGCGTCCTGCTGGCGACGCCGGTCACCGCCACGGCCGCTCAGCCGGCCGTCGCCGCCGATACTCTTCAGCAGGTCACCGGTTTTGGCACCAACCCCGGAAACCTCCAGATGTTCGCGTACACCCCGGCGCATGTTCCGGCGGGCGCGCCCCTGGTGATCGCCCTGCACGGCTGCACCCAGACCGCGAACGCCTACTACGCCAACTCCGGCTGGCCGAAGTTCGCCGACACCTGGGGCTTCGACGTGGTCTTCCCGCAGACCACGTCCGCGAACAACTCTCTCTCCTGCTTCAGCTGGTTCGATCCGGCGGAGGACACCCGCGGCCGGGGCGAGGCCGCGTCCGTCGTGCAGATGGTCGAGTACGCGAAGCGGACGTACGGTTCCGACGGCCGCCGGGTGTACGTCACGGGGCTCTCCGCGGGCGGCGGCATGACCGCGAATCTGCTCGCCGCCTACCCGGACGTGTTCGCGGGCGGTTCCGTGGCCTCGGGGCTGCCCGCCCAGTGCGCCACGAGCCAGGCCGCCGCTTCCGGCTGCCAGACGGGGCCGCAGCAGCTCACCCCGGCCCAGTGGGGCGACAAGGTCCGCGCCTCCTACCCGGGTTACACCGGCCCGTGGCCCCGGGTGGCGATCTGGCAGGGCACATCGGACTACACGGTCTACCCGGCCAACGCCACCGCCCTGCGCGACCAGTGGACCGATGTGTGGGGCATCGGCCAGACCCCGGACGGCACCAGCACCCTGCCGGGGAACACCACCCGCACCGTCTACAACGACGCGTCCGGGAAGCCCGCCGTCGAGACGTACTCGGTCTCCGGCATGGGCCACGGCCTGCCCGTGAACCCCGGTACGGGCGCCGGGCAGTGCGGCTCGACGGCCGCGTACTTCCTGAACACCATCTGCTCGACGTACTACACCGGCGTCTTCTGGGGACTGGACCAGGGCGCACCGGGCGGCGGCGACGGACTGCCCGCCCCGTCCGGCCTGACGGTCACCGGTGTCACCGCCGACTCCGCTTCGCTGTCCTGGAGTCCGGTCGCGGGAGCCGCCTCGTACGAGGTGCGCCGCGACGGGAGCAAGGTCGCCTCGCCCACCGGGGCGTCCTTCACCGACACCGGGCTGACCGCCGGGGTCTCCTACCGCTACACGGTGGCGGCGGTCGACTCCTCGGGCGCCGTCGGCGCCGCCACGTCGGCGGTGACCGCCACCACCACGGGCGGCGTCCCCGTCCAGTGCTTCACCGCGAGCAACTACGCGCATGTGACGGCGGGCCGGGCGCACACCTCGGGCGGCTACGTGTACGCGAACGGTTCCAACCAGAACATGGGGCTGTACAACACGTTCGTCACCCACACGCTCAAGGAGTCACCGGCGGGGTACTTCGCGCTCGCAGACTCCGGCTGTTAGGCCCTGATCCGCCGGACAGGCCCTAGGCCGGGTCGTCGGAGAAGTCTCCCTGAACCTCCTCCGGCAGCGCGCAGCCGTCCTTCACGGCGGTGAAGGAGACCGGCTGCCGGTCGCCGAAGCCTTCCATCGCGAAGTGCCGGGCGTACACCTTCCAGCCCTGCTTGGTGAGGGTGCGGAAGGTGACGTCCTGGTCCTCGCGGCTCGTGGTGATCTTCCAGCCCAGCTTCCGCAGCCGCTCGACCGTGGCGGCGAACCCGTCGGCGGCGTCCGCCTCGGGCGCGTCCGCCAGCCACGGGGCCACGCAGTTCTGCCACTCCCCCGCGGGCATACCGGCCATCGAGTCGTCGCCCGCGGGGAGCCCCGAGGCGTCCGCGGCCGCGCCCACCTCGTTGGCCACCGTCTCCTTGGTGAACGGTGCTACGGCCGTTGGCGACGCCTTCGCCGCGCTGTCCGTCGCATCGCCGTCGCCGAGGCCGCAGCCGGCGACGGCGGTCAGTATTCCGGTCACTGCTACGGCAACGGCCGCCGCTCTTCTCGTACCCACAGGTGGCTTCCCCGCCCGGTCGTCGTTCTCACGGGCGGGCGCCCGTGCGATCTCCGCCGGAGTCTCGCACGGGCTCTGAGCTGGGGGGAAGCCCTTTCTTCCGGCCCTTTCCTTCTCACTCCTCCGGCGGGAACACCACCTCACCGGAGGCCAGGAGCGTGAGCGTGATTGCCTCGACGGGGCACCCCTCGGCCGCCGCGAGGATCTTCTCGTTGGCGTCGCTCTCCGGATCGGCGGGATGGGACTGCCTGGCCGAGTCCAGCCGGAAGCCCTCCGGGGCGTGGTTCAGGCACATCCCGGAGCCGATGCAGACGCTCCGGTCGACCTCCACCTGCCAGCGGTCGCCCATCACGCCCCCTGGTATCCGGCGGGCAGATGGATCATCTTGTGCTCGAAGAACTCGCCGTATCCCTCGGGCCCGAACTCCCGTCCCAGGCCGGAGTTCTTGTAGCCGCCGAAGGGGCCGAGCATGTCGAGACTGAAGGTGTTCACGCTGTACGTGCCCGTCCTGACCCGGCGGGCGATGTCGACGCCGCGCTCGGTGTCGGCGGTCCAGACGCTGCCGCTGAGCCCGTACTCGGAGTCGTCCGCGATCTTCACGGCCTCCTCCTCGTCCCCGTACGGGAGCAGGCAGATGACCGGGCCGAAGATCTCCTCGCGGGCGATGCGCATGGAGTTGTCGACGTCTCCGAAGAGGGTCGGTTCGACGTACCAGCCGCGTTCCTGCGAGGCCGGACGGCCGCCGCCCGTAAGGATCTTGGCGCCTTCCTCCTGGCCGATCCGGATGTAGTCGAGGGACCGCTGCTGCTGGCGCCGCGCGACGAGCGGGCCGAGTTCGGTCGCGGGGTCGAGCGGGTCGCCGACCTTCAATGCCCCCGCGGCCGCGGCGAACGCCTCGGCGATCTCCTCGTAGCGGGAGCGGGGGGCGAGGATGCGGGTCTGGGCCACGCACGCCTGGCCGTTGATCATCCAGGCGAAGGGGACGATGCCCGCGACGGCGGCGTCCAGGTCGGCGTCGGGGAGGATGATCGCGGCGGATTTTCCGCCCAGTTCCAGGGTGACGCGGGTGAGGTTGCGGGAGGCGACCTCCATGACCCGGCGGCCCGCGGCGACGGACCCGGTGAAGGACACCTTGTCGACGCCCGGGTGTCCGACCAGGTACTCGCTGACCTCGCGGTCGGCGGGCAGGATCGAGAGCACTCCCTCCGGGAGCCCGGCCTCGGCGGCGATCTCGGCCAGGATGTAGGCGTCCAGGGGCGTTTCGGGCGAGACCTTCAGGACGGCGGTGCAGCCCGCGAGGAGCGCCGGGGCCAGCTTGGCCGCCGCGGTGAACTGGGGGACGTTCCACGGCACGACGGCCGCGACCACCCCGACCGGTTCACGGCGTACGAGCAGGGGTCCGAGGACTCCGTCGCGCCGCTCCTCGTACGGGAAGGTACGGGCGACCGTGATCGCCGAGTCCCACACCATCATCGCGGCGAGCGCCTGCACCATGACGCTGGAGCTGTACGGGGTGCCGTTCTCGGAGCTGATGACGCGGGCGATCTCCTCGTACCGTACGGCGAAGGCGTCCTTGATCCGGGTGATCACCGCGATCCGCTCGTCCAGGGTGGTGCGCGGCCAGGGCCCCTCGTCGAAGGCGCGGCGGGCGGCGGCGACGGCCCGGTCCACGTCCGCCTCGCAGGCGTGCGGGACCCGGCCGATGACCTGTTCGGTGTGCGGGGAGATCACCTCGATGACGCCGTCGCCGAGCGGATCGGTCAACTCCCCGCCGATGAACAGTTTTCCGTGTTCCACAAGCTCGGTCATGGCTGCTGCCTCCCGCGAACCCGGCACGTACCTGACTATGTGTCAGAACTGATACCAGTTCCGCTTGCAGGAGTCCACGCATCGGCATCGATCCGCGGCGGCAAGAGTGATTGACTGGGGCTACTACTGGAACGAGTTCTTGTCAGAGACGAGGAACCCATGACCCAGGTGACCGACCACGGCGGAGGCATCCACAGCATCAAGGTGCCCATCCCGGACAACCCGCTCGGTCACACCCTCGTCCACCTCGTCGACACCGACCGCGGGCCGGTCCTCATCGACACCGGCTGGGACGATCCGGAGTCCTGGGACGCCCTGGTCGCGGGACTCGGCTCCCTCGGTACCGCCGTCACCGACATCCACGGCATGGTCATCACCCACCACCACCCCGACCACCACGGCCTCTCGGGACAGGTCCGGGAGGTCTCCGGGGCCTGGATCGCGATGCACGCGGCGGACACCGAGGTCGTACGCCGCACCCGGGAGTCCGAACCGGCGACCTGGCTGGCGTACCTCACGGCGAAACTCGCCGCGGCCGGCGCCCCCGAGGAACACCTCGCCCCGCTCAGGGCCGCCCGCGCGAGCGGCCGGATGCGCACCCTGCCCGGGCTGCGTGCCGCGATCCCGGACCGCGAGATCGTCCCGGGCGAGCTGCTGGACCTTGCGGGCCGCCGGCTGCGCGCCATCTGGACACCCGGCCACACGCCCGGCCACGTCTGCCTCCACCTGGAGGAGGACCACCCGGCGCGGCTGCCGGGCCGAGGCCGGCTCTTCTCCGGCGACCATCTGCTGCCCGGGATCAGCCCGCACATCGGGCTGTACGAGGACCCGGACGACACGACGGTCACGGACCCCCTCGGCGACTACCTCGACTCGCTGGAACGCATCGGCCGCCTCGGGGTCGCCGAGGTGCTTCCGGCGCACCAGCACGCGTTCACGGACGCCGCCGGGCGCGTACGGGAGCTCCTGGACCATCACGAGGAGCGGCTGACCGGGCTGCTCGCCCTGCTCTCCGCGCCCCTCACCCCGTGGCAGCTGGCCGAGCGGATGGTGTGGAACAGGCCCTGGGAGCAGATCCCCCACGGCTCCCGGTCCATCGCCGTCTCCGAGGCCGAGGCCCATCTGCGGCGCCTGGTGAAGCTCGGGCGCGCGGAGGCGGCGGGCAGCGATCCGGTGACGTACGTCGCGGTCTGACCGGGCCGTCCGCCCGGGAGCGGCACGGGGCGGGCCGGTAGAGTGAGCGGGTCGTCATCATGCCCGTACAGGGGAAAGCCGGTGGAAGTCCGGCACTGGCCCTTCCCCAAGCTCTCGGCTCCGCTCGAGCAGGGGAGACCCCATCTCGTATTCCGCCCCGCGGCGGTGAAGTCGGAATGCCCTGTACGCGGTCGTGACCGGCTCGTGCCACCGGAACCCCGGTGGCCGGCACCGTCGAGGTATACGGGGCCGGAGCCCGGTGCCTCAGTGCGCCTGCGCCCGGTCACCGCAGGAGAGGCCCAGCCAGCCATGTCCGTACGCCGCAGCGCAGCCGCGCTCGCGACCACCGCCGTGCTCTGTGCCACCGCCGCTCCCGCCGCGGTCGCCGCCCCGAGCCCGTCGCCGTCCCCGACCACCGCGCTGCCGCCCGGTCTGTACGGCACATCGGACCCGACGTACGACGGTGTCTGGCGCCAGTCGCTCGCGCTGCTCGCCCAGAAGATCGAGTACGTGACGCCGTCCACGAAGGCGGTGGACTGGCTGGCGGGCCAGCAGTGCGCGAGCGGCGCGTTCCCCTCGTACCGCGACGCCACCAAGAACTGCACCCCGAAGACGGTGGCGGACACCAACGCCACCGCCGCCGCGGTCCAGGCGCTCGTCGAGCTCGACATGCACCGCGAGACCGTCGACAGCGGCGTCCGTTGGCTGAAGACCGTACAGAACGAGGACGGCGGCTGGGGCTACAACCCGGGCAGCCCGAGCGACGCCAACTCCACCGCGATCGTGATCGGCGCGCTCGCCAGGGCGGGCCAGAAGCTGGGCGACATCACCACGCTCGGCGGGAAGACGCCGTACGCGGCGCTCCAGACGTTCGCCATCCCGTGCGGCGGTGCGGAGGGCGGCGCGTTCGCCTACCAGCCGGACAAGGACGGAAAGCTCGCCGCCAACGCGGACGCCACGGCGGCCGGGGTGCTCGGCGCCATGGGCAAGGGCCTGGCCGCAGGCAACTCCAACGCGGTGAAGGCCCCCGTCTGCCAGAAAAGCACGGACCTCAGCCCCGAGCAGACCGCCCAGAACGGCGCGTACTACCTCGCGGGCCTGCTCGGCAAGCAGCCGTACCTGGACCTGCCGCCCATGCCGGGCGCCGAGGACACCGCGCCGCAGCCCGACTTCGGCAACACCGCGGACGCGGTCGTCGCGCTCGCCGCCTCCGGCCACAAGGACAAGGCGGCCGGAGCCGTGAAGTGGCTGGAGAAGAACTCCAAGAAGTGGGCCGAGCAGAGCGGGCCCGCGGCCACCGCGCAGCTGGTACTCGCTGCGCACGCCACCGGCACCGACGCCCGTGACTTCGGCGGCGTCGACCTCGTCGCGCAGCTCAACGCGACCGGCCCCGCGCCCGCCGCCACCGCCGCCCCCTCGCCGACCGTCACCGGGCAGGAGCCGGTGAAGGACAAGAGCAGCGACGACAGCGGCCTGGGCGTCTGGTGGCTCGTCGGCGTCGGCCTCGCCTTCGGCGCGGGAATCGGCTTCCTGCTCAGCAGCCGCCGGAAGAACCAGCAGCTGTGAAGCGAGCGGGGGGTATCACACGGGGCCGGACCGGAGCCGCGGTCCTGCTGCTGGTCGTGGGCGGCCTCCTGGCCGTGCTGGGCGCGGGGAGCGCACAGGCGGCCGGGTACCGCTACTGGTCGTTCTGGGAGAGCGACGGGAAGAACTGGACGTACGCCACCCAGGGCCCGTCCCTGACCCGGCCCGACGACGGTGCGGTGGAGGGCTTCCGCTTCTCCGTGAGCGAGGACTCCCAGGACTCCGCGCAGCCGCGCCACGCCCCGGACTTCGAGGAGATCTGCGCGGGCACGCCGGCCCGGGACGGCACGAAGCGGATCGGTGTCGTCATCGACCCGGGCACGGCGGCGGACGCCCCCGACGGCGAGACCCCGCCCGCGCTGCGCGCCGCGTGCGCGCGGGTGGAGCCGGACGCGAGCGCGGCGGAAGCGCTCGCGTCGGTGGCGACGCCGCTGCGCTACAGCAGTAACGCGCTGCTCTGCGCGATCTCCGGCTACCCGGCGTCGGGCTGCGGGGACCAGGTCGCCGGGGACCCCGACGACACGTCCGAGCCCGCCGACTCCACCCCTGCCGCGACCGCCCCGGCCACGACTTCCCCGGTCGCCGGTGACCACGACGGCAGTGGTCCGTCGGCCGGTGTGCTCGTCGGCCTCGGTGCCGTCCTGCTGCTCGGTATCGCTGCCGTCCTCCAGGCCCGCCGACGCCGATGACCCGCTCCACCCGTGCCGCCCGGCTCCACCGCGCCCTGCGCGCACCCGAGGCCACCCGCAGCAACGCGCTGCCGGCCGGGGCGTGGTGGCTGTGGGCGCTCGGCCTGGCCACCGCGGCCTCCCGGACCGCCAACCCGCTGCTGCTCGGGCTGCTGGTCGGCGTGGCGGGTTATGTGGTGGCGGCGCGGCGTACGGACGCACCGTGGGCCCGTTCGTACGGGGCGTTCATCAAGCTCGGGCTGTTCGTCGTCGGCGTACGGCTGGTGTTCTCCGTCCTTCTCGGCTCGCCGATCCCCGGCACGCACACGCTGTTCACGCTCCCCGAAGTGCCCTTGCCCGACTGGGCGCAGGGCGTCAGGATCGGCGGCCGGGTCACGGCCGAGCAGCTGGTCTTCGCCCTGTACGACGGGGCGAAACTGGCCACCCTGCTGATCTGTATCGGCGCGGCGAACTCGCTGGCCAACCCGGCACGGCTGCTGAAGTCCCTGCCGGGCGCGCTGTACGAGGCGGGGGTCGCCGTCGTCGTGGCGATGACCTTCGCGCCGAACATGGTCGCGGATGTGGTGCGGCTGCGCACGGCCCGGCGGCTGCGGGGGCGGCCGACCGGCGGGATCAGGGCCGTCCTCCAGATCGGACTGCCGGTCCTGGAAGGTGCCCTGGAGCGGTCGGTGGCGGTGGCGGCCTCGATGGACGCGCGCGGATACGGGCGTACGGCGCAGGTGCCGCCCGCCGTCCGGCACACCACGAACGTCCTCACGCTCGGCGGACTGCTGGGGGTGTGCGCGGGCACGTACGGGCTGCTCGCCTCGCAGGGTGCCGTGTACGGGCTGCCGCTGCTGCTCGTCGGCCTCGTCGCCGCGATGGCGGGGCTGCGGCTGGGTGGCCGCCGCTCGGTCCGCACCCGCTACCGGCCCGACCGGTGGGGGGCCAGGGCCTGGCTGGTGGCGGGCTCGGGCGCGGTGGTCGCCGCGGCGATGATCTGGGCGGGCAGCGCCGATCCGCAGGCGCTGCACCCCGGCGTCGTACCGCTGACCGCTCCGGTGCTGCCGCTGTGGCCCGCCGCCGCGGTCCTGATCGGTCTGCTGCCCGCGGTCGTGGCACCGCTGCCGCCCTCACCCACAGGCTTCAAGGAGCAGACATGATCCGGTTCGAGCACGTCTCGGTACGGTACGAGGGGGCGGACCGGCCCACCCTCTCCGACATCGATCTGACCGTCCCCGAGGGCGAGTTGGTACTGCTCGTCGGCCCTTCGGGGGTCGGGAAGTCGACCCTGCTGGGGGCCGTCTCCGGGCTCGTCCCGCACTTCACCGGCGGCACACTGTCCGGCCGGGTCACGGTCGACGGCCGTGACACCCGTACCCACAAACCGCGTGAACTCGCCGACCTCGTCGGCACGGTGGGGCAGGACCCGCTCGCGCACTTCGTCACCGACACCGTCGAGGACGAGCTCGCTTACGGCATGGAATCGCTGGGCCTCGCGCCGGACGTGATGCGACGGCGGGTCGAGGAGACGCTCGACCTGCTGGGTCTGGCCGAGCTGCGCGACCGTCCCATCGCCACGCTGTCGGGCGGCCAGCAGCAGCGGGTCGCGATCGGCTCGGTCCTGACCTCGCACCCGAAGGTGCTGGTCCTCGACGAACCGACGTCGGCGCTGGACCCGGCGGCGGCCGAAGAGGTCCTGGCCGTGCTCCAGCGGCTCGTGCACGACCTGGGGACGACGGTCCTGATGGCCGAACACCGCCTGGAACGGGTGGTGCAGTACGCGGACCAGGTCATCCTGCTGCCGTCACCGGGCGCGGCCCCGGTGACCGGCACCCCGCAGGACGTCATGGCGATCTCCCCGGTCCACCCCCCGGTGGTGGCCCTGGGCCGCCTCGCGGGCTGGTCCCCGCTACCCCTGTCCGTACGGGATGCACGGCGCGGCGCGGGGGCGCTGCGGGCGAGGCTGGCGGACGCGGTGCCGTTGCCGGTGCAGGGCGTGCCCGGGGACCGTCATTTCCCCCACCCCGCCCCTTCCCGTAACCGAGGCTCCGCCCCGGACCCCGCTCCTCAAACGCCGGAGGGGCTGGATTTCCCAGC
>NZ_JBHUUV010000041.1:0-56817 GCF_042670885.1 Streptomyces sp. NPDC057136 | reverse complement strand
GCACCAGGGACCCCCGGCGGGCCGCCGTCTTTCCGGGGTTCAGGCATTCCGAGGCCCAGGGTTTCGGGGCTCAGGGGGCTGCTCGGAGTGACTCGTATCACTCAGCGTGAAGTTCCTGGCATACATTCCGCCGGACCGGGGAGGGACCCAGGCCGCTGGTGCGACCGAATCACGGGCGCCCGCGCATACGCTCCCCGGCCGATCCGGCGGGGAGTATTTCGGTACGGAAGGCAGATACAGGACATGGCGGCGCTCGACACCATTCATATCGACGGCATGTGGCAGGCCGCCGCATCCGGCGCGACGCGCGAGATCATCGACCCCGCCGACGCCACCGTCCTCGCGCTCGTCGCCGAGGGCGGCACCGAGGACACGGACCGGGCGATCGCCGCCGCGCGCCGCGCCTTCGACGACGGCCCCTGGCCCCACCGGCCCGTCGCCGAGCGCGCGGGGCTGCTGCGCCGCGTCGCGGACCTCCTCCAGCGCGACCGCGAGGAGATCGCCCTCGTCGAGAGCCGGGACACCGGCAAGACGCTCGAAGAGGGACGCGTCGACGTCGACGACGTGACCAACGCCTTCCGCTACTTCGCCGACCTCGTGATGAACGAGAGCGGCGGCCGGGTCGTCGACGCCGGCGACCCCGATGTCCACAGCATCGTCGTGCACGAGCCGGTGGGCGTCTGCGCCCTGATCGCCCCCTGGAACTACCCCCTCCTCCAGGCCAGCTGGAAGATCGCTCCCGCGCTCGCCGCCGGCAACACCTTCGTCCTGAAGCCCAGCGAAGTCACGCCGCTCTCCACCGTCCATCTGATCCGGCTGCTGTCCGAGGCGGGGCTGCCGGACGGGGCGGCCAACCTCGTCACCGGCGCGGGCGACCCCGTGGGCGCCCGGCTCTCCGAGCACCCGGACGTCGACCTGGTCTCCTTCACCGGCGGACTCGCCAGCGGTACGAAGGTGGCGCAGGCCGCCGCCCCCACCGTCAAGAAGGTCGCCCTGGAGCTCGGCGGCAAGAACCCCAACGTCGTCTTCGCCGACGCCTGCGCCACCGAGGCCGGCTTCGACACCGCCGTGGACCAGGCCCTGAACGCCGCTTTCTTCCACAGCGGGCAGGTCTGCTCCGCCGGCGCCCGGCTCATCATCGAGGAGTCGGTCCGCGAGCGCTTCGTCACCGAACTCGCCCGCCGCGCCGACGCCATCAGGCTCGGCCGGGGAACCGAGGACGGCGTCGAATGCGGACCGCTCGTCTCCGCGCAGCAACTCGCCAAGGTCGAGGCGTACGTCGCCTCCGCGCGCGAGGAGGGCGCGGTCGTCCGCTCCGGCGGCGCCCGCCCCGAACCCTCCCCGGTACGGCCCGCGAACGGCTACTTCTACCGGCCGACCGTCCTGGACGGCTGCCACCGCGAGATGAAGGTGGTCCGCGAGGAGACCTTCGGCCCGATCCTCACCGTCGAGACCTTCCGTACCGAGGAGGAGGCCATCACCCTGGCCAACGACACGGACTACGGCCTCGCGGGCGCCGTCTGGACCACCGACGCGGGCCGCGCCCACAGGGTCGCGGGACGGCTGCGGCACGGCACCGTCTGGATCAACGACTACCACCCGTACCTCCCGCAGGCCGAGTGGGGCGGATTCGGCAAGTCCGGTACGGGCCGTGAGCTCGGCCCCACCGGACTCGCGGAGTACCGCGAGTCCAAGCACATCTACCAGAACCTCAACCCTCGCCCCCAGCGCTGGTTCGCCGGCTGAGAGCCTGTCGGGTGGCCTCGGACCGGGCGGACGCGGTCTGGCACGCACTCCCCCGAGCTCTCGGCTTCGCTCGAGCAGGGGGACCCCCTCCGGCGTTGTCGTCAGTCGCCGACGCTCCGCGTCGACTCCCTCCTCCGCCTTGGAATCGCACGCACCAGACCGCGTCCGCTTTCCGATCCGAGGCCACCCGACAGGCTCTGACCGACCTGCCAATCCCCTGTTCGCGGCACCCCGTACACGCAAGAACCTTGCAGAAGGAGCAGTGACCGATGCACCCGATCCCCCGCACAGACCTGCCCGGACCGGTCGACTACGTGATCGTCGGAGGCGGCACGGCCGGCTCGGTCATCGCCTCCCGCCTCACGGAGAACCCCGACGTCACCGTCACCGTGATCGAGGGCGGCCCCACCGACATCGACCGCGACGACGTGCTCACCCTGCGCCGCTGGCTCGGGCTGCTCGGCGGTGACCTGGACTACGACTACCCGACCACCGAACAGCCGCGCGGCAACTCCCATATCCGGCACAGCCGCGCCCGGGTGCTCGGCGGCTGCTCCTCGCACAACACCCTGATCAGCTTCAAGCCCCTGCCCGGCGACTGGGACGAATGGGCCGAGGCAGGCGCCGCCGGCTGGGACGCGGCCGCCATGGACCCGTACTTCGCCCGGCTGCGCAACCACATCGTCCCGGTCGACGAGAAGGACCGGAACGCCATCGCCCGCGACTTCGTCGACGCGGCACAGGCCGCCGCCGGAGTGCCGCGCGTCGAGGGCTTCAACAAGAAGCCGTTCCACGAAGGCGTCGGTTTCTTCGACCTCGCGTACCACCCGGAGAACAACAAGCGCTCCTCCGCCTCCGTCGCCTACCTCCACCCGCACATCGAGGCCGGTGACCGCCCCAACCTCTCGATCCTGCTGGAGACCTGGGCCCACCGGCTGGAGTTCGACGGCAACCGTGCCACCGGTGTGCACGTCCGCACCAAGGAGGGCGAGGAGCTGCTGCTGCGCGCCACCCGCGAAGTGATCGTCTGCGCGGGCGCGGTGGACACCCCCCGGCTGCTGATGCACTCGGGAATCGGGCCGAAGCAGGACCTGGAGGCGCTCGGCATTCCGGTCGTCCACGACCTGCCGGGCGTCGGCGAGAATCTGCTCGACCACCCGGAATCGGTCATCGTCTGGGAGACCGACGGGCCCATCCCGGAGAACTCCGCGATGGACTCCGACGCGGGCCTCTTCGTACGGCGCGACCCCGAATCCCGGGGCCCCGACCTGATGTTCCACTTCTACCAGATCCCCTTCACCGACAACCCGGAACGCCTCGGCTACGAGCGTCCCGAGCACGGTGTGTCGATGACGCCCAACATCCCCAAGCCCCGCAGCCGGGGCCGCCTCTTCCTCACGAGCGCCGACCCCGAGGTCAAACCCGCCCTGGACTTCCGGTACTTCACCGACGAGGACGACTACGACGGCCGCACGCTGGTCGACGGAATCAAGCTCGCCCGCGAGATAGCGAAGACCGAACCGCTCGCGCACTGGCTCAAGCGTGAGGTGTGCCCCGGTCCCGAGGTCACCTCCGACGAGGACATCAGTGAGTACGCCCGCAAGGTCGCGCACACCGTCTACCACCCGGCGGGCACCTGCCGGATGGGCGCGGCCGACGACACCGCGGCCGTGGTCGATCCCCAACTGCGTATCAGGGGGCTCGAATCCATCCGGATCGCCGACGCCTCCGTCTTCCCGACGATGCCCGCCGTGAACCCGATGATCGGCGTCCTCATGGTCGGCGAGAAATGCGCGGAACTGCTCGGCTCGACACTGCCCGGTTCGACACTGCTCGGTTCGACCACTGGAGGCGATGTCCGATGACCGCGACCGATACCCCTGTCTTCACCGTCAGGAACCTCTGGAAGGTCTTCGGCCCGAAGGCCGACCGCATCCCCGGCAGCGAGCACGCGGAGCTGCCCCCCGCCGAACTGCGGGAACGTACCGGCTGCACCGCCGCCGTACGCGACGTCTCCTTCGACGTCCGCAAGGGCGAGGTCTTCGTCGTCATGGGCCTGTCGGGCTCGGGCAAGTCCACCCTCGTACGCTGTCTGACCCGGCTGATCGAGCCGACCAGCGGCACCCTGGCCATCGACGGCGAGGACGTGCTCGCGATGGACCGCACGCGTCTGCGCGAGCTGCGCCGCCACCGCGCGGCCATGGTCTTCCAGCACTTCGGACTGCTGCCGCACCGCACCGTCCTCGACAACGTCGCGTACGGCCTGGAGATCCAGGGCCTGAGCAAGGACGAACGGCGCCTCAAGGCAGCCGAGTTGGTTGAGAAGGTCGGGCTGGCCGGTCTCGAGGACCGCCGCCCCTCGCAGCTCTCCGGCGGCCAACAGCAGCGCGTCGGCCTCGCCCGCGCACTCGCCGTCGACCCGTCCGTGCTGCTCTTCGACGAACCGTTCAGCGCCCTCGACCCACTGATCCGCCGGGAGATGCAGGACGAAGTCGTCCGGCTGCACCGTGAGGAGGGCCGGACCATGGTCTTCATCACCCACGACCTCAGTGAGGCGCTGCGCCTGGGCACCCGCATCGCGCTCATGCGCGACGGCGGCATCGTCCAGCTCGGCACCCCCGAGGAGATCGTCGGCTCACCTGCCAACGACTACGTACGCGAGTTCGTCCGCGACGTGCCGCGCGAACAGGTCCTGACGGTCTCCACCGCGATGCGGCCGCCGACCGCGGGCGAGGCCGACCGCGGTCCCGCGGTCCGCCCCGACGCCACCGTCTCCGAGGCCATCGAAGCCGTCGCCCGCTCCGGCGACCCGGCGGCCCGGGTCATGGACGACGGCAGGCTCGTCGGCGTCGTGGACCACGCATGCCTGCTCGGGGTCGTCGCGGGCACGGGGGCCGCCGACACCCAGGAGGTGGCCGCCTGATGGCCACCGCCCAAGCCGCCACTCCCGCCGTCGCCGGCCCGCCGGGGCGCCGGCAGCTCCTGGCGCTGCTCCGCCGACCCTCCCTCGCGAAGCTGCTGGTCCTCGCACTGATCGCCGCCGTCGCCGTACCCGTCGTGCAGGCCCGCTGGGGCGGCGCGGCCTGGCCCGGCAGCCTGACCGTCGACCTGACCGCGCCGCTCGGCGAGGTCAACGACTGGATCATCGCCAACCGCGACAGCCACCCCCTGTTCCTCTACTTCTTCGGCCACATCAGCAACGCCGTCGTCCTCTCGGTGCGTGGCATCTACCTGCTCCTGCTCGCCCTCGGCTGGGCCGGAGTCACCGCGGTCGCCGCCGTCGTGGCCTGGCGGGTCGCGGGACTGCGGCTCGCCCTCACCGCAGCTGTCTCCTTCGTCGTCTGCGGCCTGCTCGGCATGTGGGTGCAGACGATGCAGACCCTCGCCCTGATGGTCGTCGCCGTCCTCGCTTCCGTGGTGCTGGGTGTCCTCCTCGGCCTCGCGGCCGGACTCTCGGACCGTACGTACCGGGCACTGCGCCCCGTACTCGACACCATGCAGGTGCTGCCCGCCTTCGCCTATCTGCTGCCCGTCGCACTGGTCTTCGGCATCGGTGTGCCCGGCGCGGTCCTCGCGACCGTCGTCTACGCGGCCCCGCCGATGGCGCGGCTCACCGCACTCGGCCTGCGCGGCGCCGACCAGGGCGTCATGGAGGCGGTCAGCTCCCTCGGCGCGACCGGCAGGCAGCGGCTGCTCACGGCCAGGCTGCCGCTGGCCCGCAAGGAACTGCTGCTCGGCCTCAACCAGACGATCATGATGGCCCTTTCGATGGCCGTCATCGCCTCCGTGATCGGTGCCGGTGGCCTCGGTGACCGCGTCTACCAGGCGCTGTCCTCGGTCGACGTCGGCGCCGCACTCGCAGCGGGCATCCCGATCGTGCTGCTCGCCGTCGTCCTGGACCGTACGACCGAGGCCGCCGGCCACCGGATCGGTGCGGAGCCGACCGGCCCCGCCGTCCTCCGGGGAGCGCGCGGCTGGAGTCTGGCGGCCGTGATCGTGGCGGTCGTCGCCGTCGTGGGACGGTTCACGGGCGGCCGGATCTGGCCCGAGGGCGCGATCGTGGCCATCGCCGGACCGGTCAACACCGCCAAGGAGTGGATGGTCGACCACCTCTACACCGGAGTTCCGGTCGTCGGCGGCACCGCCGACTGGGCCGCCCACTTCACCAACTGGATACTCAACCCGCTGCGCAGCGGGCTGCAGGGCCTGCCCTGGTGGTCCGTGCTGCTGATCGTCGCCGCCCTCGCCTGGACCATCGGCACCTGGCGCACGGCACTCACCGCCGTACTCGCCATGGCGGCCATCGGTGTCCTCGGCGTCTGGGAGCCCTCGATGGACACCCTCAGCCAGGTCGTCGCCGCCGTCGCCGTCACCCTGGTCCTCGGCTTCGGCATCGCCATCGGCGCTGCCCGCAGCAAACGGTTCGAACGCCTGCTGCGCCCGGTCCTGGACGTCTTCCAGACCATGCCGCAGTTCGTCTACCTCATCCCGGTCGTCGCCCTGTTCGGCGTCGGCCGCGCCCCGGCCGCAGCAGCGGCGATCGTCTACGCACTCCCGGCCGTCATCCGCATCACCACCCAGGGGCTGCGCGGCGTCGACCCGGCCGCCATGGAGTGCGCCCGCTCCCTGGGTGCCACCAGCGGCCAGCAGCTCCGCCAGGTCCAACTACCGCTGGCCCGGCCAGCGTTGCTCCTCGCCGTGAACCAAGGCGTCGTCCTGGTCCTCGCCGTGGTCATCATCGGCGCGCTCGTCGGATCGGGCGGGCTCGGATACCTCGTCGTGCTCGGCCTCGCCCAGGGTCAGCTGGCCACCGGCCTCGTGGCCGGCGCCGCCATCGTCTGCCTGGGGCTGATGCTGGACCGGGTCACACAGCCCACCACGCGCACCGCGCGGAAGGAGAGCTGACATGGCTCGCACGCCGATTCGTACCCGTACCCGCGTCCTCGCGGCCGTCTCGTCGGCCGCCGCCCTGCTCGCCGTCACCGGCTGCGGCGCGGCGGACATGACGAAGCAGGCCTCGCCCTTCGCCGCCCCGGCGGGCATCAAGACCGTCACGCTCTCCGTGCAGTCCTGGGTCGGCGCGCAGGCCAATGTGGCCGTCGCCCAGAAGCTGCTGGAGGACGAACTCGGCTACCGCGTCGACCTCGTCCAGACCGACGAGGTCCCCGCGTGGGACGCCCTGAGCCAGGGCCGTGTCGACGCGATCCTGGAGGACTGGGGCCACCCCGACCAGGAGAAGCTGTACGTCGAGGACAAGAAGACCATCGTCTCCGCCGGTGACCTGGGCGTCACCGGCCACATCGGCTGGTACGTACCGAAGTACTGGGCGGACAAGCACCCCGATGTCACGGAGTGGAAGAACCTCGACAAGTACGCCGACGAACTGCGTACCCCGGAGAGCGGTGACAAGGGCCAGCTCATGGACGGTTCACCGTCCTACGTCACCAATGACACCGCGCTGGTGAAGAACCTCGACCTGGACTACAAGGTCGTCTTCGCGGGCTCCGAGGCCGCCCAGATCACCCAGATCCAGCAGTTCGCCAAGGAGAAGAAGCCCTTCCTGAGCTACTGGTACCAGCCGCAGTGGCTGTTCAACGAGGTGCCGATGGTGGAGGTGAAGCTCCCCGAGTACACCGACGCCTGCGGAGCCAAGGACCCGAAGGACATCGACTGCGCCTATCCGAAGACACCTCTGCAGAAGTACCTCAACGCCGACTTCTCGAAGCGCGGCGGCGAGGCGGCCGACTTCCTGAAGAAGTTCAACTGGACCGAGGGCGCGCAGAACGAGGTGTCCACGATGATCGCTTCGGAGAAGCTCACCCCGCAGGAGGCGGCCGAGCGCTGGATCGAGAAGAACCCGCAGGTGTGGAAGAAATGGCTGAAGAAGTAGGACAGGCCTGAGGCGAGGGTGCTGCCGGGGACCATCTCCCCGGCAGCACCCTCACGGTCAGCGGGCCCGCACCGTCGCCGTCACATCCCGGTCGGGCTGCAAGGTCAGTGCCGGTACGTGGCCGATGGTCCCCGGGTCCACTTCCAGATCGAAGCGGCGCGCCAGCACCGCAAGGATCAGGACGGCCTCCACCATCGCGAAACGTGTACCGAGGCAGACCCGGGGGCCGCCGCCGAACGGGAACCACGCGTACTCGGCGATCTCGTCGCCGTCCTCCGGGTCCCAGCGCTCCGGCCGGAAGGCCTCCGGCTCGGGGAACCAGCGCGCGTCGCGCTGGGTCGACCACTGACTGCTCCACACCCGTGTGCCCTCGGGCATCGGTACGCCGCCGATCCGCGCACCCTCCTTGGCCACCCCGGTGACCAGCCAGATCGTCGGATACAGACGCAGGGTCTCCTTCACCACCGACTGGGTGTAGGTCAGTTGGGCGTAGTCGTCGAAACCCGGCTCGCGGTCGCCGAGCACCCGGTCCAGCTCCTCGGTGAGGGCCGCGCGAGCCCGCGGATTGCGGGATAGCAGATACCAGGCCCACACCAGCGTCGAGCTGGTCGTCTCGTGGCCGCCGATGTAGAGGGTGACCGTCTCGTCGCGGATCTCCTCGTCGGTGAGGTGCGCGCCGGTCTCGTCGACCGCGGTGAGGAGCCGGCTCAGCAGATCGGGGCGCTCCCCGTCGCCGTCGCGGTGGCGGGCCACCACCCGGGCCACCTCGGCGTCGATGACGGCGGCGGCCTTCTTGATCCTCGTCCGGCCCGGTGTCGGCACCCAGTCGGGGAGGATCGCACCGATGCCGCTGAACTCCTTGCCGATCTCCTGCTGGGCGACATCCATCGCCCGGCCCATGGACTCGGCGTCGGCCGGGGTGTCCACGCCGAAGATGGTGCGGACCGCGATCTTCTGCGTCAGCGCCGCCATTTCCCGCTTGATGTCGACGCGTTCACCGCCCGACCAGCTGTCGGCCAGCTCCACCGCGGACTGGGCCATCGTCGAGGCGTACGACTTCACCTGCTTGGGCCGCACGGACGGCTGGACCAGTGAACGCTTGCGCCGCCAGTCCGTCCCCCGCGCCACCACGACGCCGTTGCCCATCACCGTACGGAACGCGATGCCCAACGCGGGCTGGTCGAAGGTGCGTTCCGTCTCGGTGAGCAGCTCGCCTATGCAGTCGGGGTCGGAGATGAACACACAGCGGTTGCGGCCGAAGCGCCAGCTCACCATGTCCCCGTGACCGCGAAGCCGCTCGAAGAAGGCGAGGGGGTCCTTCGCGAACCGGGGCAGATTCCCGAGGAACGGCAACCCTCTGGGGCCCGGTACGAGGGCGTGGCCGCGCGGCTCGGCCACGGCAGCCGTGCCGCTGTCCGTACCTGTGCCCGTACCCGCATCCGTATCCCTGGACATGAAACTCCGCTCCCTGGTGGCGCACCGCAGCCGGTACGCAGTGACCCGCCCCCCATCGAATATGACGGGGGAGCACTCCGGCAGGGCGTACGAACGGCATGGCCGGGAACCGTCATCGGCCTTGAGGAGTACGTGAGTTGTCGAGCGTAGTCGCAAGAGGTCAGCTGTTCGAACGCGGCGGCGCGGTGCTCTGCCGTACGACCAGTTCGGTCGGTAGTTCCCTGCGCGTCTCCGTGGGGGAATCGCCCGCGATGAGCCGGACCAGCAGCCGCAGACCGTCCGCCGCGATCTCGGAGAACGGCTGACGCACGGTGGTGAGCGCGGGCGCCGCCCACCGTGCCTCCGGGAGATCGTCGAAGCCGACGACGCTGAGGTCCTGCGGGATGCGCAGCCCCCGTTGACGCGCGGCGGCGTACACACCGAGCGCCATCGCGTCGGAACAGACGAAGACCGCGGTGGGCGGCTCGGGAAGGCCCAGGAGTTCGAGTGCGGCGCCGCGCGCCGCCGTCTCGTCGAAGTTGCCGTGCCGTACGTACTCCGGCCGGTGCGGGACGCCGGCCTCGGCCAGTGCCGCGTGATGGCCGGCGACGCGCGCGGTACTGCACATCCTGCGCCGGTAGCCGCCGATGACGGCGATCCGCCGGTGGCCGAGGGCGAGCAGGTGCTCGGTGGCCGTCCGGCCGCCCTGCCGGTTCGCGGCCCCCACCGCGTGGACGCCGGGCGGCGGGTCCATCACCGGATCGAGCATCACGAAGGGGATGCGGTGCTGGTCGAGCCATGCGTACTGGGACGGGGTCAGTTCGGCGAGGTTGAACAGCACCCCGGACGAGCCACGGGTACCGATGCGGTCCAGGGTGCCGCGCCCCGGCCGGCTCCGGGCGGACCGGGTGAGCGCCGCCGACACCACGACGTCCAGGCCCAGTTCGTGGGCGGCGGACTCGGCGCCGTGCAGGATCGCGGCCGACCAGGAACTGTCCAGGGAGTGCACCATCAGGTCCACCAGAGCGGGTCTTCGGGCGGCGTCGAAGCGGACACGGCGGACGTAACCGAGCCGGTCCAGCGCCTCGGTGACCCGGCGGCGGGTGTCGGGAGCCACGTCCTCCCGGCCGTTGACGACCTTGGACGCGGTCGGCACGGAGACGCTGGCGGCGCGGGCGACGACTGCCAGGGTGGGGCCGCCGGAACTGGCGCGGGGTGCCATCGTGCCTCCTTGTCGACATCCGCACGGGCCGTGGGCGCCATCGAAAGCTTTCGGATGGGCGCGGATGATCCACTGCGGCGTTGACCGCTCCGAAACCGGTTTCTACATTAAGGCGGTCCCCGCTCTTCGGGAAGCCCCGAGCCGGTACGGGGGTGGGGTGTTCGGCACCCCGAACCAGACGTTCGGCAGCACGGACCCAGACGTCGGCAGCACGGACCAGCGGAGGACCAGCACCATGACGGGCCAGATACACAATCCGGTACTGACCGGCTTCCACCCGGACCCGAGCATCGTGCGGGCCGGTTCCCACTACTACCTCGCCACGTCCACCTTCGAATGGTTCCCCGGTGTCCCCGTGCACCGCTCGGCCGACCTCGTCCACTGGGAGCCCGTCGGCCACATCCTGGACCGGCCCGGACTGCTCGACCTGCGCGGGGTGGCCGATTCCGCCGGGGTGTGGGCGCCCTCGCTCTCGTACCACGACGGGCAGTTCTGGCTGATCTACAGCATCGTGCGGACCGTCGGCAGCCCCTACAAGGACGTCGACAACTACCTCGTCACCGCCCCGGCCGTCGAAGGCCCCTGGTCGGAACCGGTCTTCCTGAACTCCTCCGGCTTCGACCCCTCGCTCTTCCATGACGAGGACGGCCGGAAGTGGCTGGTCAATCTGGAGTGGGACCACCGGGAAGGGCACAACTCCTTCGCCGGGATCGTGCTCCAGGAGTACGACCACGAGCGGGGGGCGCTGATCGGCCGGCCGCGGACCGTGCTGCGCCAGGACACCCTGATCGAGGGCCCCAACCTCTACCGCCGGGACGGCTGGTACTACCTGATGCTCGCCGAGGGCGGCACCGGCTGGAACCACGGCATCCTGATGGCCCGCTCCCGCAGCCTGGCCGGACCGTACGAACTCGACCCCGAGGGCTCGCTGCTGACCACCCGCGACGCCCCCGACGAACCGTTGCAGAAGGCCGGGCACGGCGAACTGGTCCGTACGCCGGAGGGGGAGTGGTACCTCGCCCATCTGGCGTCGCGGCCCGTGCACACCCCGGACGGGCCCCGGTGCGTCCTCGGCCGCGAGACCTGCCTCCAGCGGGTCGAGTGGTCCGACACCGGCTGGCTGCGGCTGGCCCAGGGCGGGCACCACCCCCACCTGGCGGTGCCCGCACCGCGCGCCGCACGGAACGGCGCCGCGCCCGTACCCGCCGTACCCGACCGCGACGACTTCGACGCCCCCGTGCTCGGCCCGCGCTGGAGCACGCTGAGAGTGCCCGCCGACCCCTCCTGGCTGAGCCTCACCGAACGCCCCGGCCGACTGCGGCTGCGCGGGCGCCAGAGCCTGCACTCGCGCTTCGACCAGAGCCTGGTCGCGCAGCGGCTGCGCTCGGCCGACTGCGAGGCCACCACCGTCCTCGACCACCACCCGACGCACTACTCCCAGCTCGCCGGGCTCGTCTGCTGGTACGACACCACCACCCACTACTACCTGCGCGTCACCCACGACGAGGAACTGGGCGGCCGGGTCCTGGGCCTCGTGGGCACGGACGACGGTACGTACCAGGAGTGGCCCGAGACCCGGACCCCGGTCGACGCCTGGCCGCAGATCCATCTGCGGGCCCGCGTCACCGGCGCCGAACTACGCTTCTCCGCCTCACCGGACGGGGCGGACTGGCGCCGTATCGGCCCGGTCCTCGACGCGAGCAAGCTCTCCGACGACTACGGCAGCCGACTGCGGTTCACAGGCGCGTTCGTCGGACTGTGCGCCCAGGACCTGGGCGGTACGGGCACCCCGGCCGACTTCGACAGCTTCGAACTGCGCGACCTCTGAGCAGGAAGAGCTGTGCGCACTCGCCGGCGAATGCGCACAGCTGGTCCACGACCTGCCGATACTCCTGCGGAGCCCGGCCCCTGCGGGGCTGAGCGCCGGTCCACTGCTGCCACAGGCCACCTGCGGCAAGGTATCGGGATGCGCGCTCGGACCCGAGGGCGGCATCGAGGTGAAGCAGTGCGCCCAGAGCGAAGCCCTGGTCGTAGTCGAGGTCAGGGCGCGGCAAGTAGCGATCAAGATATCCGCACAGCAGATCGGCGTCCGCACTGTCGCCGAACGTGGCAAGGGTGACGCAGTAGGCCGCGCCGGCATAGGGCCCCTCGCTGTCCAGCAGATGGTCGCTGATACGGCTGCGGAACTCGGTCCTGCGGGCCACAACAACCAGCCAGGAAGCAGTCTTGCGCTCTCGCCACCCACCTTCGAAGAGGATGCCGATCTCAGCGGGAGTGATCTCCGAGGCAGCCTGGACCAGCTCCCCCGCGAACACCACGCGCTCAGGCCCACTCAGCCGCAACATGCTTCCACCCAGCCGAAGGTACCGCCGTCCGGGCGTGACAAATCGGCGGACCAGGTCCATCAGCTCGGGGTCGGTTGCGGGATGAGGCATCGCATCATCCTTACCCGGTGGATGCCCGGCTGCCAGCGGTTTGCCCAACGGCGTGCGCGAACGCAGGCCCTACGCCGACTGCTTCGGTTGCAGCCCCGCGTACACCCCGCCGAGCTCCACCAGCTCCTCGTGCGTGCCGACCTCGGCGATCCGCCCGTGCTCCATGGCCACGATCCGGTCCGCCGCCCGGATCGTGGAGAGCCGGTGGGCGACCACGAACACCGTACGGCCGTGCACCAGCCGGGCCAGCGCCTCCTGCACCAGGGCCTCCGACCGGGTGTCCAGGGCGGAGGTCGCCTCGTCCAGGATCAGCACCCGAGGGTTGCGGATCAGGGCACGGGCGATGGCGAGCCGCTGCTGCTGCCCGCCTGACAGCCTCGCCCCGCGCTCACCAACGACCGTGTGGATGCCGTCTGGCAGACCCTCCACGAATTCGAGCGCGTTCGCGTCCCGCAGGGCATCGCGGACGGTCCGTTCGTCCGTGTCCCCCATCCCGTAGGTGACGTTGTCCCTGATGGTGCCCTCGAACAGGATCGACTCCTGCGGTACGACCGACAGGAACTGCCGGTAGCTGCGCAGATCCAGCGTCGCCATGTCCGTGCCGTCGAGCATGATCCGCCCCGACGTGGGGCGGATGAAGCCGATCAGAAGATTCAGGACCGTCGACTTGCCCGCGCCGGACGCGCCGACCAGTGCCACCGTCTCGCCGGGCCGCGCGGAGAGCGTGAACTCCTCCACCGCGGCGCCGCCCGACCCCTCGTACGCGAAGCCGACCCCTTCGAAGCCGATCCGGCCCTCGACCTGCTCCACCAGGTCCTTGCCCGCGTTGTTCTCCAGGTCGGGCGCCTCCAGCACCTCGCCGGCCGAACGGACCGACTCCAGGCCCTTGCTGATGACGGGGGCCAGGCTCAGCAGCGTGGACATCGAGCCCGTGAGCGTCGTGAAGAAGGCGCTCAGCATGACGACGTCGCCCGCGGTGATCGGCAGCCAGCCGTGATACGCGACGAGGGCCGAACCCGCCAGACAGGCCACGCCGAGAGAGTTGAGCAGAATCCAGGCGAGCGCCCCGAACCGCCCGTTGAGCAGATCGAGGCGCAGGCCGGCCAGGAACACCTGACGCAGCGAGCCGTCGACCCGCCCGAGCGCGGCACGTTCCAGACCGTGCGCCCGGGTGATGGGGATCAGGCTGGTCATTTCGCTGACGCGGGCGGAGAGTTGTTCCACCTCCTGGCGGAAGGACTCGTTGTGGCTGCGCAGCCGGGAGCGCAGTTTCATGACGAGGAGGGCCGCCGCCGGGACGACCACGAGGAAGACCGGCAGGAACGAGGGCACGCGGAACGCGATGACGGTGAGCCCGCCGATGAGCGTGATGACGGCGGCCAGCCCCATGTCGGCGGCCTGCTGCGTCATCTGCTCGACGGTCTCCACGTCCCGGACGACCTTGGCCTGCAGGACGCCCGCGCTCGTCCGCGCGTGATAGCCGATGGAGAGCTGCTGGAGGCGGCGGCAGAGCGCGTCGCGCAAGGCCGTGCCCATGCGCCGTGTGCTGCCGTACAGACAGCGGACGTACAGCAGGTGCAGCGGGTAGTTGAGTACGAGGACGACGAGCAGGGCTCCCGCGTTGAGCCACAACTCCCGCACGGGGCGGTGCTGGACGACCACGTCGATGATGTTCGCGGTGATCAGCGGGAGCAGCCAGACGGGGCTGTGCTTGACGACGAAGGCGGCCACGGCGAGGCCGAGGCGCCGCCGGTCGGGCCGCAGCAGATAGCCGAGTGTACGGATCGGATGCTCGCCCCGGTATCGGTGGTCGAGCGTGGACGGCTGCCGTGGCAGAGAAACCGGTCGCTGCATGAGACAAGCCAATCCGTGCCCGCGCGCGAGTGCAACCCCCTTCTGCCCTCGTGATTTTGATGAACAGGCCATTGACCGTGCCGAGACCTGATGCCTAGCGTAGAGACCGGTTGCTACGACGTGCCTCGATGAGGTGCGCAAGAACATGAGCCGGAGGCCACTTCCCTTGCCTGAGCGTCCCCTGGCGTTGTTCGCCATGAGTGCCGAGAACCTGCCGTCGCTCTTTCCGCCCGATGTGCTGCGGCGCGTCCGGGCCGTCGTGGACATCGACCCCACGCTGATCGCCGAATCCTTCGATGACCGCCCCGGCAACGACGGGGTGCGCGCCGCCCTCGCCGAGGCCGAGATTCTCATCACCGGCTGGGGCAGTCCGCCGGTCGACGCGGCCGTGCTGGCGGCGGCGCCCCGGCTGCGAGCCGTCCTGCATGCGGCCGGATCGGTCAAGGGCCTGATCGGCCCCGGCTGCTGGGAGCGCGGCACCGTCGTCTCGTCCGCTGCCGACGCGAACGCGCTGCCCGTCGCCGAGTACACCCTCGGCATGATCATGCTGGTGGGCAAGGACCTCTTCGCCGCCCGCGACCGCTACCGTGCCGCGCGCTCGTTCACCCTCGCCGAAGTCATGCCCGGCATCGGCAACTTCGGGCGCCGGATCGGCATCGTCGGCGCCTCCCGGATCGGGCGCCGGCTCATCGAGCTGCTGCGCCCCTTCGATTTCCGGATCGCCCTCGCCGACCCGTACGTGGACGCCGCCGAAGCGAGCGCTCTCGGGGTCACCCCGATGAGCCTGGACGCGCTGATGAGCAGCAGCGACATCGTGACCGTGCACGCCCCCGCCACCCCGGAGACCCGGCATCTCGTCGGCGCCCGCGAACTGGCCCTGATGCCCGACGGCGCGGTGCTTATCAACACCGCACGCGGCAGCCTCGTCGACACGGACGCCCTGGTCGAGGAGTTGCGCGCGGGCCGCATCGCCGCCGTACTCGACGTCACCGACCCCGAACCCCTGCCGTCGGCGTCGCCGCTCTTCGACCTGCCAAACGCCTTCCTCACCCCGCACCTCGCCGGCTCCCACGGCAACGAACTGGCCCGGCTGGGGCTCTGCGTCGCCGAGGAACTGGAACGGCTGCTGCACGGACTGCCGCTCTCCCACCAGATCGACCGCGCCTCCCTGGAACGTGCGGCATGAGCCCGGGCGCGGCAGGAGACGTAGCGATGATCGAGACCTGGGGCAACGAGGCCCTGACCCTCCACTTCACCACCGAGCCCGAGGGGCGGGTACGCCTCACCGGCCTCAACGGCTCCACCGCCGGCCGTGCGGCCCTCCCGCTCGTCGAGATCGAGCTCGCCGGACACGGCCGCAGCGGCACGTCCGGCACCCGGCACGTCGACAGCCTCGTGTCGGCACGGATGCGCTACGCCGGTCACGAGGCGACTGCCGAGCAGCTGACCGTACGGCTGCGCGACCCGGAGACGGACCTGCGGGTCGCCGCCCACTACCGGCTCACCGGCGCGCAGCCCGTCGTCACCGCCTGGGCGGAGATCACCGCGGGCTCCCAGGAGGTACGTGCCGAGAGCGTCAGCAGCTTCGTCCTCGCCGGCCTCGGCTCGGCGCTCGGCGCGCCCCGCTGGGAGCGCGACATGGAGCTGTGGACCGCGGACAACCCGTGGAGCGGCGAATACCGCTGGCGCGGCGTACCGCTCGCCGACGCCGGGCTGATCGACACGGGCATGACCCGCTACGGGCAGACGGGCACCAAGAACCGCATCGCCCTGACCGGGACCGGCTCCTGGCCCTCGTCCGAACGGCTCCCCATGGGCTGGCTGACCGGCCCCGACGCCACCCTGGCCTGGCAGATCGAGCACAACGGCTCCTGGCTCGCCGAACTGGCCGACCGGCACGACGAGCTCTACCTGCTGCTGTCCGGACCCGCCCAGCGCGAACACCAGTGGGCCGTGCACCTCGCACCTGGGGAGACCTTCACCACCGCCCGCGCCACCCTCGCGCTCGCCGCCGGCCGGGACGAAGCGCTCGCCGCCCTCACCGGCCACCGGCGGGCCGTACGCCGCCCGCACCCCGACACCGTCGAACTCCCCGTCGTCTTCAACGACTTCATGAACTGCC
Source organism: Streptomyces sp. NPDC057136 (assembly GCF_042670885.1). Lineage (NCBI taxonomy): Bacteria > Bacillati > Actinomycetota > Actinomycetes > Kitasatosporales > Streptomycetaceae > Streptomyces > Streptomyces sp. NPDC057136. The sequence continues at coordinate 40,114 of NZ_JBHUUV010000041.1, read as the reverse complement.
TGCTCGGCGACCCGACCACGGAACGGCTGCTCCCCCTCGTCCGGGCCGCCGCGGTCACGGGCGCCGAATACTTCTGTATCGACGCCGGCTGGTACGACGACGAGCGTGCGGGCCCCGGCGCGGGCGGCGTACCCGGCTGGTGGGACGCGGTCGGCGCCTGGGAGCCGTCCAGGTCCCGCTTCCCCGGCGGACTGGCCGAGGTGACCGACGCCATCAAGTCGGCCGGGATGATCCCCGGACTCTGGCTGGAGCCCGAGGTCGTCGGCGTACGCAGCGGGATCGTCCCCACCCTGCCCGACGAGGCGTTCTTCCGCCGGGGCGGCGAACGGATCACCGAATGGGGCCGCCACCAGCTGGACCTGCGCCACCCCGCGGCCGTCGCCCACCTCGACGCGGCGGTGGACCGGCTCGTCACCGAATTCGGCCTCGGCTACCTCAAGTTCGACTACAACATCGACATCGGCGCCGGTACGGACAGCTCCCCGCACGATCCCGGGCACGGCCTCCTGGAACACAACCGCGCCTATCTCCGCTGGCTCGACGGAGTTCACGACCGGCATCCCGGCCTCGTCGTGGAGGGCTGCGCGGCCGGTGGCATGCGCATCGACCACGCCACCCTCGCCCACGTCCCCGTCCAGTCGCTCACCGATCAGCAGGACGCCCTGCTCATCGCGGCCGTCGCCGCCGCCGCGCCCACGGCCGTACCTCCGGAACAGGGCGCCGTCTGGGCCTATCCGGACGCGGCATGGAGCGACGAGGAGATCACCTTCACGATGGTGTCCGCCATGCTCGGCCGGATCCACCTCAGCGGGCGCCTCGACCTGCTCGATCCGCGGCAGACGGGACTGGTCACCGACGCCGTCACGGCGTACCGCGGCTACCGCCGGTCCCTCGCCCATGCCCTGCCGTCCTGGCCGCTCGGGCTGCCCGGCTGGCGCGACGACTGGCTCGCCCTCGCCCTCGACACCGGCACGGAGACACTGCTCGCCGTCTGGCGCAGAGGAGGGGACGAGACCGTACGCGAACTGCCGGTGCCGGCCGGGACGACCCGGGTGGAATCGGTCTATCCCGTCGGTGCGCCGGGGGAGGCCGTCCTCGACCCCGTCGGCGGGAGGCTGCGGGTCACTCTGCCGTCGGCGCCGTCGGCGCCGTCCGCGAGGCTGTGGCGGCTGACCCGGGACGGGGCTCCACTATCGTGAGCGCACACGCAGCAGGCCGGGTGCCGGGACAGGGACTGATTCCGGGCCGGGGCAGGGGACAGGGGAACGGACACGTGGACAGAAAAGCGCCAGGCGCCACCGGCAGCGATGCCTCCACGGTCAGGGACGTCGCCAAGCGCGCCGGGGTCTCCGCTTCGACGGTCTCCCGCGTCCTGGGCGGCACGTATCCGGTGGCCGCGGCGACGAGGACCCGGGTGCTGCGCGCGATGCGTGACCTCGACTACGTCGTCAACGCACACGCACGCGCCCTCGGCGGCGCCACCAACAAAACAGTGGCCTTCGTCGTGGACGACGTCACCGGACCGTTCTACGCCCATATCGCCCGTGGGGTGGAGGAACAGGCGTCGGCCGAGGGCCGGTTGTGCATGCTCTGCACCACGCACGGCGACCCCCAGCGGGTGCTGGCCGTCGTCGAGATGATGCGCGAACAGCGCGCGGACGCGGTGATCGTCGTCGGCGGCGCCTGGGAGGACAAGACCTACCAGGACCGGATGACGCACTTCGCCCACGCTCTGGACCGGGCCGGGTCGCGCCTCGTGCTGGTCGGCCGCCCGCCGCTCGGCGAGGGGGTGCCCGCCACCGTCGTCGAGTACGACAACGAGGGCGGCGCCTTCGCGATGACCACCCACCTGCTGAGCTCCGGGCACCAGCGGATCGCCTACCTCGGCGTCGTACCCGGTCTGAGCACCAGCCGGCAGCGTCTCGACGGCTTCCACCGCGCGCACGAGATGCTGGGCCTCACCCCTGATCCCGACCTGCTCCGCGAGGGCAACTTCTCGCGCTCGTACGGCTATCAGGGGATCCGCAAGCTACTGGCCGACAAGGCCGACTTCACCGCGGTCTTCGCCGCCACGGACATGGTCGCCGCCGGTGCCATGCAGGCACTGCGCGAGGCAGGGGTGCGGGTGCCCGACGACGTGTCCGTGGTCGGGTACGACGACGTGCCGGTGGCGATCGACGTCGTGCCCGCTCTGACCACCGTCAGCATCCCGCACGAGGAGCTGGGCCGCACCGCGGTCCGGCTCGCGCTGCACCGGGACGAACTCCCGGAGAGCCAGCACCAGATGCTCGGTACGCACATCGTGGTACGCGGATCGACGCGCGGCCCCCGCCGCTGACCGTCCGCACGTCCGGGCCCGCACATTTCGAACCACCCGTACGCCCCGACAACGCGTCCCGCTCCGACCGTTCTAGAAACCGATCTCTGAGCAACTCCCGGCCACCGCACCCCGCTTGAGTGGCCGAAGCATGCCCTCAGGGACCCTGAACGGTTCGAAATATCGCACATGGAGCAGTTTCTTCCCCGTAACGCAAGATTTTCCCGTGTGACATCTTGCCCGGCCATGGACGCGGCTCTAGCTTCCATAGAGACCGATTTCTACGGTCACACCACCACCCCCAGAAGTATCCCCGAGGAGGGGTCATGAACGGCAAGCACCTGAGAACGGCCGTTGCGAGCGCTGCGGCGCTCTCCGTCGTACTGACCGGCTGCGGCAGCGGTGACGACACGGAGGACGCGGCCTCGAAGGGACCGGTCACTGTCGAATGGTGGTCGTGGGAGGAGAGCAAGTACACCGAGCCCGTGGCCGCGAAGTTCAACGCCACGCACGACGACATCAAAATCAAGCTCGTCAAGCAGGCCGACAATCCGGGCACCGCGCAGAACGTGCGCAATGTCGTCGCCTCGGGGAAGGACGTGCCCTGTCTGGTGAAGAACTTCGGCGAGGTGCCCGGCCTGGTCGGCGAGGGCCTGCTCTCCGAGATCACCGAGGAGTTCGAGCCGTACGCGAAGAAGGGCCTCTTCAACGAGGCGGCCCTGCCGGCCGTACAGGCGGGCGGCAAGTACTTCGCCGTGCCGACCGGCTTCAACCCCTCGTTCCTGATGATCAACCGCAAGGTGTACGACAAGTACGGCGTCCAGCCCCCGAAGACCTGGGACGAGCTGATCACCGCCGGGAAGGCGCTGAAGAAGCACGGCGTCTATGTGATGAACCTGGCCGGTGAGGACCCCTCGACGCTGGTCAACCTGGTTCAGCAGGCCGGCGGCACCTGGTACAAGCAGTCCGGTGACGCGTGGAAGGTGGACTTCCTCTCGCCCGAGACTCTCAAGGCGGCCGACATCGTGCAGCAGCTCGTCGACAACGACATGGTGGCCAACCAGACGTACCAGGACCGTCCGGCGCTGATCAACTACTTCGACTCCGGCAAGATGGTCTCGCTCCCCACCCAGACCTGGCAGCTGCCGAACTACGAGCTCAACTACAAGAAGTCGCTGGGCGACTGGGAGCCGATCGACCTCCCGCAGTTCTCCGACGCGGCGCAGTTCACCACCCCGGCGCACAGCGCAGGCAGCGGGCTCCTCATACCCAAGGGGTGTGCGCATGTGAAGGAGGCCGTCGAGGCCGGGGTGTGGATGAACAGCACCAAGGAAGCCATCGACGCCACCTACCAGAAGGACACCAAGCAGTACTCCTGGCCGGGCGCGCTTCCGGATGTGACGCCGTGGGTCGACTCCGCCGTCCCCGAGAAGCTCTTCGGTCCGCGCAAGGACGCCGCCAGGGGCGTGATCCTGAAGTCCGTCGAGGCTGCCAGGGACTCCTGGACCGTCGGCCCCAACTACACCGGTGTCTTCGCAGAGTTGCAGGACCAGTGGGCCCGCATCGTCACCAAGAGGACCACGGTGGAGCAGGCGCTGAAGCACCTTCAGGAGTTCACCGTCAAGGACCTGAAGTCGAAGAACATCAACGTCGAAGGCTGAGCCGCAACCGTGAGCCACACCATGGACGCCTCCGCCTCCACCGAGCCCGCCCTGCGGCCGCCGCGTCTGCGCTGGCAGCGGATCATGGCCCTCAAGGGGGCCTCGTTCACCGTCCCGTTCTTCCTCGGGTTCGCCCTCTTCACGGTCACCCCGATGGTCATGGCGCTGAAGGAGAGCCTGTACACGGAGAAGGGGTCCGGTCTCGGCTTCGGCGAGAAGACGGTCGAGTTCGTCGGCCTCGACAACTTCGTCCAGGGTTTCACGGACGACCGCTTCTGGGCCTCGATGCTGCGCGTCGCCCTCTTCGCGGTCGTCAGCATCCCGCTGATCCAGGTGGCCAGCGTGGGTCTCGCCCTGCTGCTGGACGCCGCCGCCCAGCGCGTCGCCGACCGATTCCGGCTCCCGCTGCTCGTCCCGTACATGATCCCGGGGATCGTCGCGACCCTCATCTGGATCTATCTCTACAGCCCCGCGGTCGGGCCCCTCACCCCGTTCCTCGCCCTGTTCGGCATCGACGCGGACTTCTACAGCGGCGAGCTGATCTGGGTGTCCATCGGCAATCTGATGGCCTGGAGCGGCATCGGCTTCAACATGCTCATCGTCTACGCGGCACTGCGCTCCGTCGACATGGGTGTCTACGACGCCGCCCGGATCGACGGCGCGTCCGAGTGGCGCATCGCCTGGTCGATCAAGGTGCCGCTGGTGCGCAGGTCGCTGGTGCTCACCTCCGTACTGAGCATCATCGGCACCCTCCAGATCTTCAGCGACCCGATGCTCTTCAAGTCGATGACTCCGGAGACCATCACCCGCGACTTCACCCCGATCATGGCCATCTACGACTGGGCCTTCCAGCAGGGCAACTTCAACTACGCGGCTGCACTGTCGATCATCCTGGCGCTGGTCGTCGGCGCCGCTTCCGCGCTCTTCTACCGGCTCACGAACAAGGCGCCCACCTCATGACAGCAACGCTCGACGACCCCAGGACGTCCCCCGTCAAGACCGGACGCCGCCGGCCGGTGGCCCCGCGCACCGGCACGGGCCGGGTCCGTCACACCACCCGTACCAAGGCCCTCGTCATCGGTGGCCTGGTGTTCTTCACCATTTACTCGCTGGCCCCCATCTGGTGGCTGATCGTCTCCGCGACCAAGAGCCAGCGCGACCTGTACACGACCAACGGCCTGTGGTTCTCCGAGATGCACCTCATGGACAACCTCCGGCAACTGTTCACGTACCAGGACGGCATCTTCCTGAAGTGGATGTGGAACACCATCTTCTACGGTGTCGTGGGCACCGCCGGAATGACGCTGCTCTGTGTGGCCTGCGGCTACGGCCTCGCGATGTACGAGTTCAAGGGCCGGGGCATCCTGATGGGCTGCATCATCGGCTCCTTCCTGGTGCCGCACGCCCTGCTCACCATCCCGTCCTTCCTGCTCTACACGGATCTCCAGATGATCGACACCCCCTGGGCGATCATCGCGCCGAGCTTCTTCAACGCCTTCTCCGTCTATCTCGCCAAGGTGTATGCCGAGGGTGCGATCCCGCCCGAACTGCTGGAGGCGGCCCGCATCGACGGGGCGGGGGAGTACCGCATCTTCTTCACCATCGGGGCGCGGCTGATGTCGACGGGCGCCGCCACCGTCTTCCTGCTCGGCTTCGTCGGCTCCTGGAACTCCTTCTTCGGGCCCCTGGTGTTTCTGCGGACGCCGGAGAAGTGGACCGTGATGGTCGGGCTCTACTCCTGGCTGAAGGTCAAGGTGGACGCCTCCGCCGACCTCACCGGCATGGTCGTCGTCGGCTCGATGCTGTCGCTCATCCCGATGGTCGTCCTGATGATCTCGATGCAGCGCTTCTGGCGCTCGGGCGTCACGCTCGGCTCCCTCAAGTAGCACCCTCCGCGGGACCCCCGTGCCCGGCGCCGTGCGCGCCGGGCCGGTCCCCCCTGCCCGCATGCGCACCCTTCCCTTCCCGCAGCTCTGAGAGGACGAACCCCATGAGCACCGAGATCAGCCGGAGATCAGTGCTGTGCACCGCCGCCGCCACGACCGGCACGATCGCCGCGAGCGGCTGGCTATGGACCTCCGGCATACCGGCCGCCGCTGCCGCCGAGACCGCTCCCGAGGCCCGTTCGGGCCCACTGGACACCCTGGACTTCGGCGAATCCGGCTCCGAGTCCGCGCACACGCTCGCCGCCGAATCGACCACGGTCACCGACGGCCACGCGGGCGACCGGGCCCGGGTCGCGCAGCCCCTCGCCACCCCCGACATCAAGGGCGGTGAACTCGTCTTCACGATGAGGACCGACCCCGTCGCGCAGAACTATCTGACGGTGAAGTTCTGGGGCGGTGACACCTCCACGTACAAGACCATCGCCTACATCAACGGCGAACAGATCGGCTACCGCCGCTCCGGCGACTACGAGGCCATCAACATCGGGGGCTCCCAGCCGCTGGTGGGCCGCTTCTTCTACAACACGGTGATGCTGCCCCTGGAGTCCACCCGGGGCCGGGACCGGGTCCGCATCACGCTGCGCACGTACGACAGCGGCTTTGCGAAGAACGTCACCGAGGAGTCGCGCGGCTACCACCGCGCCTACACCCACACCGGGGCCCTGCTGGACGTCACGGGCGAGCCGCAGGGTGACTTCACCCCGCCGGCCGAAGCCGTCGCCGACCTCTCCGACGTGCAGAAGCAGGCACTGGTCGACGGCTATCTGGCCGCCCAGATCAAGCTGTTCGACGACTACTCGGCCAAGGTCGACGCCTCGGCCGACGGGCGGCTCTCGATCGTCCGGTACCAGGACGAGCTGCGCTTCTACGCCTCCGCGCTCACCGCCGAGTGGTGCCCGGCGGCGACGCCCGAGGCGCGGAGGGCGGCCGTCGGGCGTGTCCTGAAGTGCGTGGACAACCACACCAGGGACTACTACGGCAACACGAAGCTGCTCGCCCGCGGTGGACACCAGGGCGACTGGGGCGGCTACTACGGTGCGCTCGGCGAGGCCCTCTACCTCGTCGAGAACCTGCTCGCCGACAACGATGTCTTCGGTACGGATGCGTTCGACGCCTACCTGGACGAGCCGTTCGTCACGGGGACGACGGAGGGTGACACCTCACTGGCGGACGTGGACTTCGACGGCGGGCCGCTCACCAGGCGCGCCGCTTGGGGCCGGGTCCTGAAGGCCAACTTCGACTACGCGCGCTCCCGGCTCTCGTACATCTACAACCAGGTGATGTACACCTACGAGGGCGCCTGGGAGGCCCACGAGGGGCTGCGGGTCATCGGGTCGGCGTTCTACGAGGGCAAGGAACGCAGCCACCGCATCGCCGGGGAGGCCCTCGGTTGGCTGCCGTTCCTGGGCGAGGAGGTCCTCGTCGGACCCGGGGGCCAGGAACTTGACCTCTACCACTCGCTCTTCTACCACGACAGCACGGCCCGCTGGACCGAGGACTACGTCCGCTACGTCATCAAGGGCCTCGCGAAGAGCAAGCGGGACGCCCGGGGGGACGTCGTACGGCGGCTGCCGTTCGGCAAGCACTTCACCACGATCAGCGCGGCCGGGCTGACCCGGGAGAACGGCTATGTCGCCAACTACGGCGAGTCGACGAACTACCTCCCGGAGTGGTTCCACCGCACCTGGGGCCACAAGGGCGACGAAGACCTCAACGACCAGATCCTCAAGCTCGCCCTGCGCAACCTGAACGCCCGCGGCCACGCCCGCCACACGGACCTCGACGACAAGCTCAAGCGTGTCATGCGCATGGAAATGGTGATCGACGAGCGCAACGCCAACTACCCCGGATTCCCCGGCTACGCGCTCCGTATCTCCGAAGGGAAGATCCTCAACTACGTCTCCCTCGAAAAGCACATGAAGGACCACGCCGACCGCTACCGGGGCGCCGGGTGGAAGGAGACCTGGCAGCACGCCCGCGCCGCCGTCGGATACGCCCAGCAACAGCTCGCCGATCACCAGTACTTCAACACCTTCTCGGCCGTCATGGCGAAGAAGAACTGCGACCTGAAGCTCGCCGCCACCTACGCCTACCTCAAGGACCGCGAACCGGCCGGCGTCGTCCACCCGCACACCGACTTCGCCTACTACACCCCGGCCGAGATCAAGGCGCTCGGCGTCGACCCGGCCGACTACACCCGCTTCGCCTGGGTGGACGTGGACTGCATGTTCGTCTCCCTGCGCGACGGCGACCTGCGGCTGTTCGGCCAGCTCAACGAGCGCCAGCGCGGCTTCGCCCGCAACGGCAGGCTGCACGTCATCAACGGCACGCACGACAACATCGTGCAGATCCAGACCAACGCCCGCTTCCGGTACGAGGACTACTGGGTCCGGCACGACAACATCGACGTCGACTTCATGGAGGACCAGCAGACGAAGGACGGCGCCGCACCCCAGGCCCTCGCCGGGGAGATCGCCCCGATCACCTTCCAGCCGGGCGTCGGCACCGTGCACCGCGACAACTTCGAGGCCGACACCGCCTACTCCGGCTACCCGGACCTGCTGACCGCCCGCTACGGCCGGTACCTCTTCGTCTTCAACACCACGCGCGCGGTGTACGGGAACGAGCAGACCTTCACCGTCGAGCTGCCCTCCGACCACCCCGGCGCCACCGTCGTCGACCTGGTCACCGGCGACGAACTCCCCGTCGTCAAGGGCGCGGTGGAGATCGCGCCCCGGCGGGGCTACGTACTCAGGCTGGCCGAAGCCTCCGACCAGGGCGCCCCGGCACCCGCTCACGTCGACTTCGTCCACACACTTCCCGGGGACGGCGCCGTCGCCGTGACCTGGCAGACCACCGCGAGCGCCACCCACTACGAGGTCCGCAGGGCCGGCCGCAGCCGCGGCCCGTACGCACTCCTCGCACCCAAGGCGAGCGGCCGGTACTTCCTCGACTCCACCGCACGGCCGGGCAGCACGTACTACTACACCGTCACCGCCGTGAACGCACACGGCCGGGGCTGGGCCTCCCATGCCGTGCGCGCGGCACTGAAACCCTCCGCCTCGCCCGGTCTCGTCCGCTCCGGCTGGCGCGACGACGCGTTCGGATCTGCCAGGGACGGCAGCACCACCGCCCGCGGCACCACCTTCCGGGTCATCGGAGCCAAGGGGGCCGGACCGGCCGAAGGCGACGACAACCGGCTCCTGGAACGGGACATCGAGGACGCGCTCCACTACGTCAGCCGCCCAGCCGAAGGCAGTTTCGCCCTCACCGCGCGCATCGACGCCCATCGGGGCCCGCTCACCGGACTGATGCTCCGCGACCGGACGGCCGCCAACGCCCGCTACCTCTCCTTCGGCCCCGACGCCGACGGAAACCTCGTTCTGCGCAACCGGACCCGCGACAGCCGCCACGACTGGCAGGACGACCTGCGCAGCCCCCTGACCGCGGGGCCGACCGGCCACACCGTGGCGGCCACCCCATATCTGCGCCTCGTCCGCGACCTGTCCACCCACCGCGTCCAGGCGCAGGTCAGCGCGGACGGAAAGCTCTGGACCTCGATCGGCTCCCTCTTCACCCCCCTCCCCTACGCCGTGCACACGGGTCTCTCCGCGACGGGCGACGCCACCTTCGGCGCGGTGGCCCTCGACCCGGTCCCGGCGAACTCGGTGCTCGCCTTCGTGGAGCGCACGGGCGATACCGCGGTGATCCGCTGGAACAAGCCGGAGGACGCCGTCGCGTTCACCCTCCACCGCACCACCGACCCGACGAAGAAGCTCGCGGACTGGGAAACACCGGTCACCTCGACCACCGCCTTCGCCCACACGGACGAACGGCTCCGCCACGGCACGCGCTACTACAAGGTCACGGCAGCCCTGGCGGGCGGCGGCACCCGCACCACCACCGATGCGGTGGCCGCCCGCGCCCAGACACTCGCCGAGGTACTGGCCGACGCCGGCCGGAAGGACCCGGCCGACTGGACGAAACGCAGCTACGCCGCGTTCACGGCGGAGATCGCCCGCATCGGGACGGCGGGCGGCAAGCCGGGCGCGGACGAGGACGCCTTGATCGACGCGGTCCACGCCGCGTACGAACTCCTCGTGCCCATCGACTCGTTGCTGCGCAAATTCCCGGTCACCCCGGCGATGGTCGTGGCATCGACCGTCGAATGGCCGGGGACGGGCACCAAGGCGTCCAACGGCTGGCGCGCCTTCGACGGCAGCGCCACCACCTACACGGACACGCTCGCGGCCGAGAGCTGGATCGACATCGACGCGGGTGACGCCGGGCCACTGACCGTCGACTCCCTGCGCGTCCTGCCCCGCTCCGGCCAGGCCGCCCGCGCCAGGGGCACCGTCCTCCAGGGCTCGGACGACGGCACGGACTGGACGGCCCTGCACACCATCGGCGAGGTCACGGACGGCCAGTGGTACGAGGCGAAGCTCGCCGAACGGGCCTCGTACCGCAGGCTCCGCCTGTACGACAACCACGACGGCCGGGCGAATCTGGCCGAGGTGGAGTTCTGGTCCTACCTGCCCGACGAGGACTGACGGAAGGGATCAGGAACCGTGCGGGGATGGGAGGGCACGCGTCCACTCGTCGGCCAACTCGACGAGTGCGCGCGGCCGTTCCTCGTGCAGATAGTGGCCGCAGCCCTCCCACTCCACGGTCCGCGACCACGCGGGGGCAGCCGTGGTCCGCTCCCAGACGGCTGCCCGGTGCGTCGCGTACACCGCGAGGACCGGGCAGCGCCGCCGCGCCAGATACGCGGCGGCGGCGTCCCGCGCCCCGAAGGCGTCCGGCGCCAGATACATGCCGTCGCGGCTGAGCGCCAGAACCTCCGGGTTCATCGCGCCCATCAGTGTCTCGTGCCGGGCCCGGACGGCCCGCAGGCCGTCCGGTGCATCGGCGCGGAAGGCGCCGGCGAGGAACCGCACCGCCCAGGCCGGGCCCTCGGCGCGCAGCGCGCGCTGCTCCCCGGGGAGGCGTTGAAGCTCCGCCGCGTCCGCCCCGTACGCCGGATCGAGAACCACCAACGCCCGTACGAGCCAGGGGTGTTCGACGGCGAGAGCGGTGACGACCTGGCCGCCCATGGAATGGCCCACGGCCACCACCGGTCCCGTCCCCAGCTCATCGAGCAGCGCGGCGAGGTCGGCCGCGTAGTCGCGGGGGCCGTAGCCGGACCGGGGGCGCGGGGAACGGCCGTGACCCCGCAGATCGGGAACGACGACACGGCGGTGGACCCACAGCCGGCGGTGCGCGGACCACTCGGCGCCGTCGCCGCCCCAGCCGTGCACCAGCAGCAGCGTGGGGCCATTTCCGGGCCGATCGGTGTGGTGGAGGTGGACCGGGTGCGGTGGCATGGAGGCGAGCGTAAAGGGTCGCGGTCTGGGACGGCTGGTGGTCCGGCCGAGCGAAAGTTTCGTATCACGGGCTTCGGTGCGACTCCACGTTCCCGCGCCGCACATCATGGGGGATCGCCCTCGTCCCCGGAGCACGTATGCCCTCCCGCAGCTTCTCCGCAGTGCTGGTCTTCACCCGGACCACCGCCTACCGGCACGACTCGATCCCCGACGGGATCGCCGCGTTCCAGGAGCTCGGCGCGGAACACGGCATCGCCGTGCACGCCACCGAGGACCCCGACGTCTTCGCGGACGGACTCGGCCCGTACACCGCCGTGGTGTTCCTCTCCACCAGCGGCGACGTCCTCACTGCCGCGGGGTGCACCGGGCTGCGGGCGCACTGCGCGGGGGGCGGCGGCTTCATGGGGGTGCACGCGGCGGCCTGTACGGAGTACGACTGGCCGTTCTACGGCGCGCTCCTCGGCGCCCGGTTCGCCCGCCACCCGGAGCTTCAGCCCGGGACCGTCACGGTCGAGGACCACGACCACCCCGCCACCGGACACCTGGGCGCCACCTGGGACTTCACCGACGAGTGGTACGACTTCCGCACCAGCCCGCGGTCCACGGTGCGTGTCCTGGCCTCCGCCGACGAGTCCAGCTACGAGGGCGGCGGCATGGGCGCCGACCATCCCCTCGTCTGGACCCACGAACACGAGGGCGCCCCCGTCTTCTACACCGCGCTGGGCCACACCGGCGAGGCGTACCGCGATCCGGTCTTCCGTACCCACCTCCTCGGCGGCCTGCGCCACGTGACGAGGCAGCACGGCGGCTGAGGCCCCCAACCCCCCTCAACACCCCCCACCTGAACGGAGATCCCCCCATGTCACGACACTCCACCCGCCGCGCACCCACCCACCGGCTGAGCCGCCGCAGCCTCCTCGGACTCACCGGCGGCCTCGCCGCCGCCGGGGCCGTCGGCGGCGCAGCGGCCCTGTTCACCGGTGTCACCGCCGGCGCCGCACCCGCCGTGTTCACCCACCCCGGCATGCTGCACGCCTACGGCGAGCTCAACCGGGCGAAGGTACGGGTCGCCGCGGGGAACGATCCCTGGCTGGCCGGCTGGCAGCGACTGACGGCCAACCCCCACGCACAGTCCACCTGGACCCCCAACCCGCGCGAGACCGTCATACGTGGTGGTACCGGGGAGAACTACGGCACGCTCTACAACGACATCCACGCCGCCTACCAGAACGCGCTGCGCTGGAAGATCGCCGGGACGACCGCGCACGGCGACTGCGCCCGCGACATCATCAACGCCTGGTCGGCCACGCTCACCGGCATCACCGGAAACGCCGACCGGTTCCTGGCCGCGGGACTGTACGGCTGGCAGTTCGCCAACGCCGCCGAGCTGATGCGCGACTACCCGGGCTTCCGCCTGGACGCGGCCCGCACGATGCTGAAGAACGTCTTCCACCCGCTCAACGAGCAGTTCCTCACCGGCCACAACGACGCCTGCATCACCAACTACTGGGCCAACTGGGACCTCTGCAACATGGCCTCGGTGATGGCTATCGGCATCCTCTGCGACGACGCGGCCCTGTACGACCGCGCCGTCGACTACTTCAAGAACGGCGCGGGCAACGGCTCGATCAAGAAGGCCGTCCCCTTCGTGTTCGGGGGAGCGGACGAAGGACTCGCGCAGTGGCAGGAATCCGGTCGCGACCAGGGCCACACCATGATGGGCATGGGACAGATGGGGGCCATATGCGAGATGGCCTGGAGCCAGGGCGACGACCTCTACGGCTATGACGACAACCGGTTCATGAAGGCCGCGCAGTACGTCGCCAAGTACAACCTCGGCCAGAGCGTGCCCTTCACCACCTACGGGTGGGGCACCGGTCAGAACTGCGCCTACCGGGAGCACACCGTCGTCTCCGACATCTCACGCGGACAGGTCCGGCCGGTGTGGGACATGCTCCACTACCACTACGCACGCCGCCGCGGCCTTGCCGTCCCGTACATCACCGCCATGGCCGAGAAGAGCAGGCCCGAGGGCGGTGGCGGGGACTACGGGCCCAACAGCGGTGGCTTCGACCAGCTGGGATTCGGGACCCTGCTGTACGCCAAGTGATCCCCGGGTCCGGGTGCGCGTCCCCTCCCCCGAAGGGGACGCGCACCCGGACCGCGTCAGACCTCCAGTGCCCGGAATCCGACGGTCAGGACCGCAGGACCCGGCAGCAGCCGGTGTGCGGGCAGGACGCCGGGGCCGCACGAGGCGCTGCCGATGCCCTGCTGGGCGAGGTCGAGATGGAGGTGCACGGCATCGCCCGTGACCAGATCCGTGGGATGCCCGGCCGCGTCCAGCTCCTCGCTGGTCCAGGGCCGTGCCGTGAGGGCGACGTGCGGGGCGCCCAGGACGAGCAGCCCCGCCCCCTCCCCGTCCGTCAGCCGTGCCCACCGGACGTCCGCGCGGCTGCCGTTCTCCTGCGGGAAGAGATACGGGGTCTGCAAACCCTCGACCGAGGACGTGAACCGCCCCACGCGGGCGGCGGCACGGGTGTCCGCGTACGCCTCACCCGGGCCCGCACCGAACCACGTCACGGTCGAGAGCGCACCGGCGACGGCGGCCCGTACACCGAGCCGGGGGAGGGGGAACGGCCAGTCGCCCTGCGGCCGTACCTCCAGTCCGAGCCACAGCTCGTCCGGCGCGTCCGCCCGCACCGACCAGCGGTAGTCGGCGGCCATCGAGGCATCCGTACCGGCCGCCGCCACCCGGGTCCGCACCACGAGCCCGGCACCGTCGAACTCCACGGCGAGCACCTTGTGTTCCAGCCGGTCGAGACCGGCCGCACGCCACTTCTCGGCGACCGAGCCGCGCCAGCCGCGCAGATCGTTGTCGGTCGGCGCACGCCACAGATCCAGCCGCAGACCCTCGACGGCATGCGCGCCGACCCGGATCAGCCGGCCGGTGCGTTCGTCGAACGCGGCCGGTCCGAGCGTGACGATGTCGCCGTCCCGCACCGGGGCGAGTGCCGGCCCCTGCGGCCGTGCAGTCGGGGTCGACGCCAACTGGTGCTGGGACCAGGTCACTTCGTGGCCGGCGGCGCCCCAGGGCTGGTCCTTGGCGAGTACCGCGCGCGCGGTGAGCCACCGCTCGCCCTCGGCCGCGGTGGCGGTGAACTCCTCGGGCCAGGAGATGAAGGCGCTCTCGCCCGCGGCCACCGACGGGACGCTCAACTCGCCCTTGGCGCACGGCTTTCCGTCGTCCTCGATCTGCCAGATCCAGCGCAGATGCCCGGTGTCCGCGAAGTCCTGACCGTTGCGCACGGACACCGTACGGGCGTCGGCGTCGATGCCGATGGTCACGGGTTCGATGACCTTCTTGTACTCCACGAGCCCCGGGGACGGCGTCCGGTCGGGGAAGACCAGACCGTCGGCGACGAAGTTGCTGTCGTGCACGACCTCGCCGAAGTCGCCCCCGTACGCGAAGAACTCGCGGCCGTCGGCAGTACGCTGCCGGATTCCGTGGTCGACCCACTCCCAGACGAATCCGCCCTGGCAGCGCGGGTGTTGCTCGAAGAGGCGCTGGTACTCGCTCAGTCCACCCGGGCCGTTGCCCATGGCGTGCGCGTACTCGCAGAGGATGAACGGCAGCCCGCGCCGGTGTGCGTCCAGTTCCGGGTCGGTCGTCGGCTCCTCGGCGCGGCGGCCGATCCGGTCGGTCTCGTCGTGGTCGGCGTACATCCGGCTGTAGACATCGACGTAGCCGCTGTCCCAGTCGCCCTCGTAGTGGATCGGGCGGCCGGGGTCGCGCTCGCGTGTCCACTCGGCCATGGCGCGGAGGTTGTCGCCCGTGCCCGCCTCGTTGCCGAGGGACCACATGATGACGCTGGGGTGGTTCTTGTCGCGCTCGACCATGCGGCTCATCCGGTCGAGATACGCCTCCCGCCAGCGCACGTCGGCGCTCGGGTTGTCCCGCCATCCGACGAGGTGGAAGCCGTGTGTCTCCAGATCGCATTCGTCGATCACCCAGAGACCCAGCTCGTCGCAGAGCGAGAGGAAGGTCCGGTCCGGCGGGTAGTGGCTGGTGCGGACGGCGTTGATGTTGTGCTGCTTCATCAGCTCGATGTCACGCAGCATCGTCTCGCGGTCGAGCGTCCGGCCGGTCTCCGGGTGCCACTCGTGGCGGTTGACCCCGCGCAGCAGGATGCGCCGGCCGTTGACGGTCAGCAGACCGTCGGCGACCTCGACACGACGGAAGCCGATGCGGAGCGGGACGCGTTCCGTATCGGTGACGAGCACGGCGTCGTACAGCCGGGGGGTCTCCGCGGTCCAGGGTTCGACGGGCAGCCGCGCGCTCTCGCCGACGGCCAGGTCGAGCGCCAGCTCCGGGACGGTGACCCGGGCGCCGGGGCCCGCGTCGGCGTCGACGCGCAGCATGCCCTCACCCGACACATGGTCGAAGTCGGCGTGGACGAACAGGTCGCGCACCCCGCCGTCCGGGCGGTGCAGCAGCCGGACGGAACGGAAGATCCCGGAGACCCACCACATGTCCTGGTCTTCCAGATAGCTGCCCGCCGACCACTGGTGCACCCGTACGGCGAGGACGTTGCGGCCGGGGCGCAGCTCCCCGGCCGTATCGAATTCGGTGGGCAGCCGGCTGCCCTTGCCGTCGCCGAGCCGGGTCCCGTTGAGCCAGACGGCGAAGCAGGAATCGACGCCCTCGAAACGCAGCACACTCGCGCCGCCCGTGCCGGGCCAGTCCTCGGGCAGGGCGAACGCGTACCGGTACTCACCCGTGGGATTGGCATCGGGCACACGGGGCGGGTCCACGGGGAAGGGGAAGACCTGGTTCGTGTAGGCGGGCGCACCACGGCCGGGCGGGCCGGGAATCCCGTCCAGCTGCCAGCAGGAGGGTACGGCGATGGTCTCCCACTCCGCCGTGGAGAGCGCCGGGTCCTCGAACCCCGGCGTCAGATCGTGCGGCCCGGCGGCGAGCCGGAAGCTCCACACGCCGTCGAGTCCGAGGACCGCCGCGTCGGAGGCGAAACCGGCACGCGGCGCGAGACGGCCCTCACCGGGGGAACGGCTTTCCACGTAGTCGAAGTTCTCCACGGAGTCGACGTTTTCCACCTGGTCGACTCGGAGGCGGCCGGAGCCGGAAACGGGAGGGGTGCCGGGGTCGGCCGAGGAACGGCTCGTCGTCACAGCCGGGATTCCTTCGCTCTGGGGCGGACAGCAGGATTCCGGGCGAGCCTAGGACGGCGAGAACAGCGGTGGGGGCTCTGCGGTCGCCCGAAACTTTCGAATGCCTGCCACTCAGGACGGATCCGGCACGGCGCCGCACCCGTCCTGAGTGACAGTCGGTCAGACGCCCGCGGGCACCCGGGACGGACGGCCGTTGCCGCGCGTCAGGGAGTAGCCGAAGACGGCTGCCAGCGCACCGAGCACGCCGCCGCCCACGGTCCACAGCCAGCGGTCCGTCCACCAGCCGGAGCCCCAGCCGTCCTCCGGTTCGCTGCCGAGCGAGACCCGGTCCTGCGAGGTGCCGTCGTCCGAGGCCTGCGCCACGGAGGACGCGCCGGGAACGAGCGGCTCGGCGAGCGCGCCGTCCACGTCATGGGCGCCGCCCCCGTCGACGGACGTGACCTCCAGCTCCGTACCCACCGGGAGCCCGAGGTCCGTCGCGGGCAGATCGAGGACCGTGAGGCGTACGTAGTAGCTGCCGGGCAGCGGATCGTCGGCCCACGGCTCCGACCAGGCACGTACGGTCCGCAGGACACAGGTCAGCTCGACCGTGGCCGCGTCCGCAGCCGCCTTGCGCGTCTGGTGGCCGTACATGCACGCCTGCCGCCGCCGCAGTCCGTCGTACACGTCGATCTGCCAGGTCGACGCGCCGTGCCGGGTCGCGCTCTCGGGGAGCGTGATCTTCGCGCGGACGGTCGCCCGCTGTCCCGCGTCGGCGGGGAAGACCCAGTAGAGGTAGTCACCCGTGGAGGCTTCGGCGGTGGCCTGCTGTCCCTGCTGGACGGCGGTGGCGGTACGGAAGGTGGTGCCCGCTTCCGTGGGTCCGGCCTCGCCGTCCGTTCCTACGCCGGGGCTGGTACTGGGGCTCGCGTCGGTCTTCTGGACCGACGGGGCGACGGCCGTCGCGGAACCCGCCGAGCTCAGCAGGGCGAGGCCGGCCAGCAGGCCGCTCGCCAGTGCACGTGTCGTACGCATCAGTTGGTCCTCCATACGGCGACGCGCCAGCGCGAGATCCAGCCGGTCAGCAGGCCCGCGACCAGTCCGGTCAGGACCAGTACGCCGAGCAGCCACCAGCCGCGGCCGAGGCCGAAAGCGGCCACGTCCGCGGACTCGTCCGGAGCGTCCACCACGTCGATGGTCAGCTCGAGCGGAAGGCCGGGCGAGGTCTTCACCGACGCGGGGGCCGAGAAGGAGTTGCTGACCTGGAGGCAGACGGCCTCGGGAGTCAGGTCCTCGTCGTCCGTGCCGTCCTCTTCGGCCTTGGGGTAGCGCAGCCCGGACGAGATCACATCCGTACGGCCCGTGCCGGCCTCCGAACCGCGGACGATCTCGCGGCCGTGCACGGTCAGGGCCCGCAGCAGGACCCCGTAGTCGTTGTTGACGGCACGGTCGGCCGCCACGCTCACCGAGGCGCGCAGCTCCTGACCGGGCAGCACATCCACCCGGTACCAGCGGTGCTCGCCGAACTTCTCGCGGTCGGTGTAGAGGCCCGCCTTGAGAGCCGGGGCCGCTGAACAGCTGTCGGCGCCCTCGGTCGCCACCGGGGTGACGACGGGCTCGGCGGCACGGTCCACCAACTGCTTGACGCGGCCGGAGAGTTCCTCGGTGTGCGTGACGGCCGTGTAGGTACCGCCGGTGGCCTCGGCGATGCAGGTCAGCTGCTGGCGGATCTTGGCGTTGGGCACCAGGCCCAGCGTGTCGATGACGAGGTGCACACCGCGTGCGGCGATGTCGCGGGCCACCTCGCACGGGTCGAGCGGGCCGCAGGTGTCCTCGCCGTCGGTGATGAGGACGATCCGGCGGGTGCCCTCACCGCCCTCCAGGTCGTCGGCCGCGCCGAGCAGCGCGGGGCCGATCGGGGTCCAGCCGGTGGGGGCCAGGGTGGCGACCGCGGTCTTGGCCTCGGTGCGGTCCAGCGGGCCGACCGGGTAGAGCTGCTTGGTGTCCTTGCAGCCGGTCTTGCGGTCGTCGCCCGGGTAGTCGGCGCCGAGCGTCCGGATGCCGAGCTGCACCTCTTCGGGCACCGCGTCCAGCACTTCGTTGAACGCCTGCTTTGCGGCAGCCATCCGGGACTGGCCGTCGATGTCGCGGGCGCGCATGGAGCCGCTGACGTCGAGAACCAGCTCGACCTTGGGGGATGTGGTGCCGGTGGGTTCGTCGGCGGCGGCAGGGAGGGCGGTGCCGAGCCACGCGGCCAGGGTGGCGAGCAGTACGCACACTCCGGCCCGCAGCCGTCTTCTTATGATCATCGCCGGATCTTATTGAAGATCGGGTGGCATCCCAAAACGCGTGCGGCGAAGGCCCGTTCGCGGCCCGGTCTCAGCCTCCGAGTACGGGCCCGGCGGTCCGCTCCAGCACGGATCCGACCCGCTCCCAGGTGTCCATGTCCCGGTCGACCGGCGGGAGTTGACGATCATCCTCGCCGGTGTTCCAGGAGGCAGCCACGGCCACCGGATCGCCGCCGCCGGCCGCCGAAGCGGCGAGCGCCGCCGCGCCGCGGGCGACCAGCTCGCCACCGGCGGGCACGACGAGGGGGCGGCCGGAGAGGCGGCGCACGGTCTCCAGCCAGGTGCGGCCACCGGCCCCGCCGCCGATCAGCCGCAGCGGACGGGCCGCGACGGCGGGATCGGCCGGGTCCAGCCCGCAGGCCCGCAGCAGTTCGTCGAGTGCGCGCAGCACGGTGAAGGCCGCGCCCTCGTAGGCGGCGCCCAGCAGTTGCTGCGGGGTCGTGTCGTGCCGCAGTCCGGTGAGCAGGCCGGACGCCAGGGGCAGGTCGGGGGTGCGTTCGCCGTCCAGGTAGGGCAGCAGTACGGCATCGCCGCCGGGCGTCGCGTCGTCGCGGTGCAGGCCCAGGAGAGCGGCCACCTTGTCGACGGCGAGCGTGCAGTTGAGGGTGCAGGCCAGCGGGAGGTACGTACCGTCCGCCGCGGCGAAGCCGGAGAGGGCCGCCGAGACGGGCCGGGTTCGGGACGCGGCGAACACCGTCCCCGAGGTGCCCAGGCTGAGCACCGGGTGGTCCAGGAGCCCGGCGCCGCCCAGGCCGAGGCCGACGGCGGCGCTCATGTTGTCCCCGGTGCCCGCCGCGACGGCGATCCCGGCCGGCAGGCCGAGCGCCTCGGCGGCGGCGGTGGTCAGGGAACCGGTCCGGGTCGCCCCGGTGGCGGCCACCTCCGGCAGCAGGGACCGGTCCAGGCCGAGGAGCGTGAGCAGTTCGGGGTCGTACGCACCGGTGGCCGTGGAGTACCAGCCGGTGCCCGAAGCGTCGCCGGGGTCGGTGAAGGCGGTGCCGGTGAGCCGCTCGGTCAGGAAGTCGTGGGGGAGCCGTACGGCGGCGGCGGCCGCGGCGGCGCCGGGGTCGTTCTCGCGCAGCCACTGCCATTTCGTCGCGGTGAGGGAGGCGACCGGCACGGAGCCGGTGCGTGCGGTCCAGGCGTCGGGGCCGCCCAGCGCCGCGGTGAGCGCGGTGGCCTGCGGGGCGGACCGGGTGTCGTTCCACAGCATGGCCGGGCGCAGTGGCCGGCCCTCCCGGTCGAGCACGACGAGGCCGTGCTGCTGCCCGGCGACGGCGAGGCCGGTGATGGCACAGGCGCCGACGCCGGACTCCTTGATTCCGGCGGCCACCGCCAGGGACAGTGCCTGCCACCAGATCTCGGGGTCGCTCTCGCGGGCCCCGCCCTCACCGGTGACCGTATGCGGGGCGCGGCCGACGGCGAGCAGCTCGCCGGTCACGGCATCGGTCACCGCCGCCTTGGTGGACTGGGTGGAGCTGTCCACGCCGATGACGACGCTGCGCGGCGGCATGGGCTACCTCTTCTCGCCTGGGGAACGGTGCGGAGGAACTCTGCACTCGGAGATTTGATCGTGTCGCAAACAAATTACGTGATCGCAGCGCCCTGGACCAGGGCCTGTTTCGGTTTTGTGGGGGCGGGGGGTTACGTCGCCGGGGCGCCCCGTGCATGATTAGTCATGACACTGAACAAATAGGGTCGGCCGGTGCTGCCGGTACCGGACCCGACAGCACTCGAAGGCGGCCAGACGATGACGGAACGCTTCACGCCCACACCGGAGGACAAGTTCAGCTTCGGTCTGTGGACGGTGGGCTGGCAGGGACGCGACCCGTTCGGTGACGCGACCCGCGCGGCGATCGACCCGGTCGAGTCCGTGCAGCGGCTCGCCGAGCTCGGCGCGTACGGAGTCACCTTCCACGACGACGACCTGATCCCGTTCGGCTCGACGGACGCGGAGCGGGAGGGGCTCGTCAAGCGGTTCCGGCAAGCGCTGGACGCGAACGGGCTCGTGGTGCCGATGGCCACGACGAACCTCTTCACCCACCCGGTCTTCAAGGACGGGGCCTTCACCGCCAACGACCGGGACGTGCGCCGGTACGCGCTCCGCAAGACCCTCCGTAACATCGATCTCGCCGTCGAGCTGGGCGCCA
This sequence comes from Streptomyces sp. NPDC057136, assembly GCF_042670885.1. NCBI lineage: Bacteria > Bacillati > Actinomycetota > Actinomycetes > Kitasatosporales > Streptomycetaceae > Streptomyces > Streptomyces sp. NPDC057136. The sequence goes on along the minus strand of NZ_JBHUUV010000041.1, from coordinate 19,163 downwards.
CCACCTATGTGGCGTGGGGCGGGCGTGAAGGCTCCGAGTCCGGCGCCGCGAAGGACGTCCGGGTCGCGCTCGACCGGATGAAGGAAGCATTCGACCTGCTGGGCGACTACGTCACGGAGCAGGGCTACGACCTCCGCTTCGCCATCGAGCCCAAGCCGAACGAGCCGCGCGGCGACATCCTCCTGCCGACCATCGGCCACGCCCTCGCCTTCATCGAGCGCCTGGAGCGCCCGGAGCTGGTCGGCGTGAACCCGGAGACCGGCCACGAGCAGATGGCCGGGCTCAACTTCCCGCACGGCATCGCCCAGGCGATGTGGGCCGGAAAGCTCTTCCACATCGACCTCAACGGCCAGTCCGGCATCAAGTACGACCAGGACCTGCGCTTCGGCGCCGGTGACCTGCGCCAGGCGTTCTGGCTGGTCGACCTGCTGGAGACCGGTGGCTACGAGGGCCCGCGCCACTTCGACTTCAAGCCGCCGCGGACCGAGGACTACACGGGCGTCTGGGCCTCCGCCGAGGGTTGCATGCGCAACTACCTGATCCTCAAGGAGCGCGCCGCGGCCTTCCGCGCGGACCCGGCCGTGCAGGAGGCGCTGCGCGCGTCCCGCCTGGACGAGCTGGCCCTGCCGACCGCCGAGGACGGGGTGGCGGGACTGCTCGCCGACCGTTCGGCGTACGAGGAGTTCGACATCACGGCGGCGGCGGAGCGCGGCATGGCGTTCGAGGTCCTGGACCAGCTGGCGATGGACCACCTGCTCGGGGTGCGCTGACCCGGGACGCGTACGAAACCGGGCGCGGGAGCGGGTCTGCGGAGGGCGTGGGAGGGAAACGGCGGTTTCCTTCCCACACCGGTCGTACGCACCCGGGCCCGCGCCCGCCCGCGTCCATGTCTGTACGAGGGCGTCGCCTACACGAGGGCGTCGAAGCGCCGCACGAACCGCTGCTGCCAGGGGGTCTCGACGGCGCGGTGGTAGTAGGCGCGGCGGACGAACGCCACGGCCTGGTCCGCCGGGACCCCGTCCAGCACGGCCAGGCACGCCAGGGCCGTTCCCGTACGTCCGATGCCACCGCCACAGGCCACCTCCACGCGGTCCGTGGCCGCCCGCGCCAGCGCCTCGCCGAAGACCTCCCGGGCCCGTTGCCGGTCCGTGGGAAGCCGGAAGTCGGGCCAGCGCACCCACCGCGATTCCCATGCGACGGGCGCCGGCTCCTTGCCCAGCAGATACACCCCGAAGGTGGGCAGGGCCCCGTCGGGAAGCGGACGGCGCAGTCCCCGTCCACGCACCAGCAGGCCGGAAGGCAAGGTCAGCACACCCGCGTCGGCGGGGTCCCAGGTCTCGGTCATCGTGACACCCTCGGTTCGTTTTGGCCCGCGTACGCCACCGGGTCGGCCAGCACGTCCTGCATCACCAGGGCTGCCGCGCCCCGCGCCGCGTCCCCCGCGACGGACGAGGCGCGCAGCCGTCCGCTGCCAGGGGACCAGAGGCCGGAGACCACTCTCCCCGTCAGTTCCTCGTCGGCGGGCGGCGCGAGCCACGGCATCAGGCTCCGGTAGATGCCACCGAGCACCACCGCCTCCGGGTCGATCAGATTCACCGCGCCCGACAGCACTCTGCCCAGCATGCGCCCGGCCTCCGCCACCGCCGCCACCGCACGCGCGTCGCCCGCCCGCGCACGTCTCTCCAGCTCGGCCACCGGGCCGGTGGCGCCCTCGTCGATGCCCGCCGCCCGCAACAGCGCGGCCTGTCCCGCGTACTGCTCCAGGCAGCCCCGGGAACCGCAACGGCACTGCGGACCCGCCGGGTCCACCACCACATGCCCGATCTCCCCGGCGAAACCATGTGCACCACGCAGCAGTTCGCCGTCGAGCACCAGGGCCCCGCCGACCCCGATCTCGCCCGTCAGATAGAGAAAACTGCGCGCCTTGTCGAGGCCGCCGAACCACAGCTCGGCCAGCGCAGCGAGATTGGCCTCGTTCTCCGAGCTCACCGGCAGCGCCGCCCGGCCGGGGCGCAGCCCGGCGAGCGCGCTCGCGAACAGCTCCTCGGCCGGTACCTGGTTCCAGCCGAGGTTGGGCGCCTGGCGCACCGAACCACCGGACACCAGGCCCGGCAGCGCGAGCGCCGCTCCGACCGGGTGCAGGTCCTGTTCGCGCGCCGAGTCCAGGGTGCGGGCGGCGATCCCCGCCGCCCGGGCCAGTACCTCACCGGGCGGTGCGCCCCGGTTGTCGAGGTGCTCGGTCTGGCGGACCCGTCCCGTGCCCGCCAGATCCACGACGCACACCGAGACGTAGTCGATGTTGATCTCCACGCCGAGGCCGGCCGGGCCCGTACGCGCCACCTTGAGGGCCGTACCGGGACGCCCGGCCTGCCCGCTGAAGGTCTTGCCCGACTCGGTGAGGAATCCGCTGTCGATGAGCTGCTCGACCAGGGAGGACACGGCGGCCCGGGTCAGCCCCACCCGGCCGGCCACTCCTGCCCTCGTGGCGTCCCCGGCCTCGCCCTCGTCCCGGACGGCCCGCAGCACGAGGCTCAGATTGTGACGTCGCACGGTGTCCTTGTCCGCCTTGGGCCCCAGGGGTGTGAGGTTGCTCTTCATATAGTCGTCGACCCTATCTCCCGGCCGCCCTCCGCAAGCCGCCGAACAGCGCGAAAGGGCCACCCCGTCGCCCGGCGTACCGGCCGACGGGGCGGCCCGTCCAAGGATGATCCGTCGCCCGTCAGGCGGTGGCGCTCCGCTCCTTGAGCATGTCCGCCATGAGCCCGATCTCCGACTTCTGGCCGCGGACCATGCCCGCCGCCAGGTTCTTGATCTCCTCCGTGACCGCCGCACCGGCCGCCGCCTGCGCCATCTCGGCGCCCGCCCGGTGGTGGACGGTCATCAGCCGCAGATACAGGATCTCGGCCGCCGTGCCCTTGGCCTTCCGCAGCTCGTCCAGCTCCGCGTCGGTGGCCATGCCCGGCATCAGCGAGCCGTCACCCGTGGCCGTGACGGTGTGCCCCATCCACTCCATGGGCGGCCGCTCCGAACTCTTCGGCCTGCCCCACGTCTCCAGCCAGCCCAGCATCATGCCGCGCTGGTTGGCCTGGGTGTTGATGATGTCGTACGCGAGACGGCGTACGTCCACGTCGTCCGTCCGGTCCCGGACGATGAAGGACATCTCCACCGCCTGCTGGTGATGGATCGACATGTCGCGGGCGAAGCCCACATCGGCGGAGGTCTCCGCGGGCGCGGCCGAGGCCGAGGAGGACGTACCGGAAGCGGACGAGGCCGCCGAGGACGGCTGTCCGATCGTGAGCACCATCAGCCCCAGCGCCAGCAGGAACACCACGGCGCCCGCCAGCACCAGCGGGCGGGGGACGCGTACGGCGGAGGTCACTTGTCCAGCCCACCCGAGCAGGCGGCGCCCGGCTCAGGCGTCTGCGGACCCTGGACGTACTTGCTGAAGAACTGGGCGACGCGCGCGTCGGTGGCGCTCTTCACCGTGACCTGCTTGCCCCAGGCGCTGAGGATCAGCGGGGCGTCCTGGTCCGCGACGGGGCTCATCAGGGAGTACGGGGTGCTCGAGACGCGCTTGCTGAGGGCCTCGATGTCGGCGTCCTTCGCCTTGTCGTTGTACGTGACCCAGACCGCGCCGTGCTCCAGGGAGTGGACCGCGTTCTCCTTCGGTATCTCCGCGGTGTAGACGTCGGCGTCGCAGTTCATCCACACCTGGTTGTGGTCGCCGCCGACGGGCGGGTTCATCGGGTAGTCGACCTTCTTGCTCACATGGTTCTGCTTCAGCTTGTCCCAGGTCCGCTCGCCCTTGACCGGAGAGGACTTGGCCTGCTCCTCGGCCTTGTCCTTGTCGTCGGCCGCGGCCATCAGATAGCCGCCTCCGGCGACGAGTGCGGCGACCACGGCGACGGAGGCGCTGATGGTGATGATGCGGACGCGCCGCTCACGTGCCCGCTCCTTGCGGCGGGCTTCGTCGAGCTTGGCCCGGCGGGCGGCGGCGGGGGTGTTCTGGTTCTTGTTCTTGGCGGAAGCCATGGCAGATCCTCGGGTTCAACGGGACGCGAGCGCGCGGGCGTGCGCGTCGCGTGGGGAAGGAAGAGGCGGCGGTGGCCTCTAGATCCGTTGGATCTGCAGTCGGAGATGGTCGACGGCGCCCACGGCGTCGTTGGAGGGGCCGCGGATCGCGGCTGCTCCGGCGAGCGGGACGGCCGGGGCCGGGGCGAGAGCGGTGGGAAGGCCGGCGAGCGCGGGCGGGCCGGGCAGCACGACGGCCGAGGAGTGGTCCGAGGTGCCGTGACAGGAACTGCCCATGCCCCGGTTGTCCGGTGCGTGCGCCGTCACGAGCGACGCGGCGGTGGCCGGCGTCGGGGTCATGGCCCGTGCGGGGGCCGCGAGCCGGGCATCGCCCGGCGGCGGGGCAGCAGCCGCGGTGCTCAGTGAGCAACAGAACACCATCGCCAGGAGGACCAGGACCCAGCCCACCGCGGCGGGCACGCGTGTGCCGCTCCGTCGCCGGTCCGTCCGCTCGCTCAGCCTGGTCATCGCCGCCATCGTAATGGTGTGTGAAGATTCAAGGAGTATGGGGTCACAGGTTCGCGGGATAGTGTGCCCCGGTGACCACGCACTCGAACGTATCTGCGGGCTGGTATCCGGACCCCCACGGCGCACCTCAGCTGCTGCGCTACTGGGACGGCTCCCAGTGGACCGAACACACGAACCCGGCGCAGGGCCAGCAGGCCCCGGCTCAGGGTCAGGTCCAGGGTCAGGTTCCCGTACAGGCGCAGGTTCCGCACCAGGCGCCTCAGCAGGCGATGCAGCCCCAGCAGGCGATGCAGCCCCAGCAGGGCGTCCCCAGTGCCGGCTCGCTCTTCAACCAGCAGGTCCTGGTCGTGAACCAGAAGGCCAAGCTGATCGAGGTCACGACCGAGTACAAGGTCTTCGACCAGCAGGGCAACACCGTCGGTTCGGTCGTGCAGGTCGGCCAGAGCGCACTGCGCAAGGTGCTGCGGTTCGTCGCGAGCATCGACCAGTACCTGACGCACCGGCTGGAGATCCGCGACGCGCACGGTCAGCCGCAACTGCTGCTGACGCGGCCGGCCAAGTTCATCAAGTCCCGGGTCGTCGTCCAGCGCCCGGACGGACAGCCGGTCGGTGAGATCGTCCAGCAGAACGCCATCGGCAAGATCAACTTCGCCATCATGGTCGACGGTCAGAAGATCGGCGCCATCAAGGCGGAGAACTGGCGCGCCTGGAACTTCGCGATCGTCGACCACAACGACGCCGAGATAGCCCGGATCACCAAGACCTGGGAAGGCCTCGCGAAGACCATGTTCACCACGGCCGACAACTACGTGCTCCAGATCCACTACCAGCTGCCCGAGCCGCTGCTGAGCCTCGTCGTCGCCACGGCCCTGACGGTCGACACCGCGCTCAAGCAGGACGCCCGCGGCCTGGGCTGAGGCCCACCGGCACCTCGGTGCGCCGGGCCGACGCCCTTCTTTTGCTGTGCCCGTTCCCGCGGCCCGCACAGCGCTAGCGTTGGGCCCCATGATCGTATGGCTCAACGGCACTCACGGCGCAGGCAAGACGACGACCAGTGCACTCGTGCAGCAGCTGATCCCGGATTCACGGGTGTTCGATGCCGAGAAGGTCGGCGAGACACTCATGGACATCACGCCGGGGCTGCCCGGGACGGACAACTTCCAGCACTGGCCGCCGTGGCGGCCGCTCGTAGTCGAGACCGCCCGCCGCGTACTCGACTACACCGGCGGCATTCTGGTGATGCCCATGACTGTCCTGGTCGAGCAGTACTGGCGCGAGATCAGCACGGGCCTCGCCCAACATGCCATTCCGGTACGGCACTTCGTCCTCCACGCTGACCAAGACACCCTCCGCGGGCGCATCGAGGGGGACACTCTTCTTGGCCCCTCCCCATTCCGTCTCAAATACCTTGAGCCCTACGCCGAGGCGGCCCGCACGTGGCTACACGGCGAGGCCGAGGTCGTCGACACCACGCACCTCACGCCCGCCCAGGCCGCCCTGCAGATCGCAGAGGCCGTCAAGAGTTGAGGTCCTCCCCCCACGCGAAACAGGCGCAGGTGGCAACAGAGAACGACCTTCTGGTGTCGAGTAGTGCGAACAGGCTCAACCAGGGCTCCTCCCGATCGTCCCCACCGTCCGGGAGAGGGAGCAGAGCGTAGGACTCGAGCAGCCATCTGGCAGTGAGCTGGGCCCGCTCGCCCGCGGTCTGTAGAGCAGCCCACATTGCCGCCCGCAGGGCGAACCGCTCGATGTCCTTCTGCGTTTCGGGCGACCGCTTCGCCGATCCCCACCTGGGCACCTGCCGGGCGGTGGCCGCGGCGACACTCGCGACATCCGGGCCGCGCCCTCCTCTGCGTCGGCGAGGGCCTCGGCGGCTGTCTCCGGGGCCGGGCGGGAATCGGGCTGAGTCCGGGTGCGGCCGGAGGTACTGGCGGTGTCAGCCGGGCGTGATGCCGTAGTGCTCGCGCACCTCGCCGACATTTGGCGGGCCGTTGAACCCCAGGTCGTTCGCCCCGACGATGATCGACCCGTCCTCGGTCACGTACTCCTGCGGGGTCCCCCAACCGTCCTCGAGGTCGGGCGATGCGGCTAGGGCCCGCAGGGTCGCGTCCATCACCGCGATGGCCTCGTCCTCGGTGGTCGCCTCGATCACCACGTCAGCGCGCTGCCAGCCGCCGCCGAAGCTGTCGCTGCACTCCCACTCCGCGGAGGCCACGCCGGCGACCGACATCGCCGCCGCGGTGAACGCCTCCTCGCACTTGGCGGCACTGCCGGACGAACACGCCGAGACTGGGAGCACCAGCGCCGCCACCACGACGGCCGGCAACAACCGCATTCGCTCACGTCGTATCACTCATCAGTCCCTTCCATAGTGTTCGCGCACCTCACGGATCCTCGGAACCGCCGAGAACCCGACGGCCCCCGCCCCCACGACGATCGACCCGTCCTCGTTGCGGTACTCCTGCGGCGTCGCCCACCGGGGTTCGAGGCGCGGCTCGGCAGCGAACGCCCGCAACAGCGCGTCCATGATGCGAATCGCCTCGTCGCGTGACGAGGCCCGCAGGACCACCTTGCCCCGCTGCCAGCCTCCGCCGAACATGTCGCTGCAGTCGAACTCGGCCGACACCACGCCGTCGACGGCGAGTGCCGTCTCCGCGAACACGTCCTCGCAGTCGGAGTTCCTCGCCCGCCCCAGGCTGAGCAGCGCCGCAAGCACGCCGCCGACCGGCCCCGCCTGAGACATCCGGTTCACAAGCCGACGCCTGCGGCGTTCCCAGCCCTTGCCCATCAGTGCTTCCGGCCGCCGTGGACGTCCACGGCGGTTACGTTGCTACCCGACGAGTCAGGATCCGTCAGGAACCCGCTGTCGCGGAGCGACTGCTCGTAGGCGAGATATCCGGGATCCGTGCTGTGCGCCTGGTAGTACGCCGTGTCGCCCTCCCGCACCAGCGCTACCGGGGTCACGCACCGAAGCTGGACGAACGGCACCCGGCCCAGCGTGGTGTCCAGCACCCGTATCGCGCCGTTCTCGGCACGCGGCACCATGTAGACGATCAGCTCGGCCACCGTCGCTACGCAGTAGAAGCAGACCGCGAGGAAGACCCACACCACCCAACACAGCGGCAGGAACACCAGGGGCAGGGGGAGAAGCAGCAGCCGGCGCAGTGCGGCCGGGCGGACGGGAAGCGGCCCCCAGGCCGGGGCGTCGTAGTCATGCACGGACAGTGTCTTCCCCCCCGGGTTCGCCATCGCTCGACGGTGCGCCCGTGAGTGTACGCTGCGGGCCGACCCGCACGGAGCGGCGGGCGGTGCCGGTCTTCGGCATCAGTGGGTCCGGAACGGCTCCGTCCGAGCCGCCACCTGGGTACGCTCACCGTGATCAGTATCGTCCTGGGGAAGGCGCGGTGGCTGCGGCGCTGCCCGTCCACGCGCGGCGAACGCCGCGCGGCGCGACGGCGGTTGCCCGGGCGGCGAGGGACACCATGCGACCACTACGGTTTCCAGGACCTGTCCGACGGGCCACACGTGACGGGCTGGCCGGTGAATAGTTCCGCCCCCTGTGGGGCGGGGTTATCTGACAGATGTTGAGTGGGCGCTACTGGCGCCGCACCTGCCCGAGCACGAAGGAGCATGTCGGGTGAGCAATGTACTGACCATGAGAGGCCTCCTGGAAAGAGTCCACGACGGCGCTCCGGCGCCGGTCAACGTGGTCGACTTCTCCGACGGATCGGGACCGGACCGGGTGGTCGCGTACGTGGAGCGCGAGCTGCCGCCGGGCGGCATACCCGCATACCTCGCGGCCCGCAGCAGCGGCGCTCGCTCCTTCGTCCTGTGGGCCGACGAGCACCGCCGGGAGCGGGTGGCCACCCTGGTGACCCTGTCAGCCACCGGCGGTGTCGCGACGTTTCAGGCGCTCGGTGCGCAGGGCGAGCTCATCGGCACGCTCGTGCGCGAGAAGGCGCTCCGTGGCAGGGGCCTGCGCACCCGCTGGACGGTGACTCAGCCCGGCGGCCCCGATGCGGTGGGCTTCAAGGGCCGGATCTTGTGGTGGTGCATGTGGTGGCTGTCGGTGCCATTTCAGCTGTTGATCCTCGTGTTCAGCGTTTTCGACAGTGTCCCCGGCAACGAGGGTGGTGTCGCGCGCGGCCCCCGGCGCATCAGGTGGCGCGCGGGTGGGCAGATGCCGCTGGAGTTCAGATCCCGCGGCGACAAGCTGCATGTGCACGCGCCGGGACTGGACTGGCGGCTTGGGGCCACGCTGGTCGTCCTGCTGCGCAGCTTCAACGCCGGCTCGTGGGACGCCAGGAAGAAGTGACCGGTCGATCCGCCGCCGGCCGCGTCCGTCCCTTGCCGAGGGCACGGCCGCCCCGCCCGTGTCCGTCAGTGGATCGAGGCCGTGTTCGACACCCTCAAAGGCCAGTTCAGCCTGGAACAACACGGCGGCAGAACCCTCGCCGGAGTCTTCGCCCGCACTGGCCATAGGCTCCTCGCCCTCGCAGCCGGCGTCTGGCACAACTGGACCACCACCGGGGCCAAGATCAAACGACCCCTGATCGCCTATGCCCACTGAAACATCGGACTCATTCATCGAGTTGGTCACGCTCGCGATGATGCAGGCCGTGCTCGGCTTCGCCTCCGAGGCCAAATGGCTCCGCCGCGCCTGCGCTCACCTGCGGCATCTCTTCCCGTACCTGCCCAAGCAGCCCGGCTACAACAAGCGTCTGCGCAAGGCCGCCGAGCTGCTGCGTCGGGTCACCCCACTGTTGGCCACCGACACCTCCATGTGGAGCGACGACGTGTGGATCGTGAACTCCACGCCGGCGGAGTGCGGCCGCTCGCGCGAGACCGTCAAGCGCTCCGACCTGGCCGGATGGGCCGAGTGCTGGCTGGGGAACGCCCTGGCGCGGCGCCCGCTTGCGGCGGTGTGGGTGGTGTTTCGGGGCCGCGCACAGTAGAACTGGGCCCCATGTCTGACCAGCAGCCAGCCCCTCACCCGGCCCAGATGCCCGGTGCGCCCAAGGCGTACGCGCCACCGCAAGCCCGGGGGGTCAGCGCCGGCTACCGGCGATGGGCCAGCATTCTCATCTGGCTCGCAATCATCATCGCGGTCCTCATGGTGGTTGCGTTCGTGGTGAGCCTTGTCCTCCTTGTACAGGCGGACAAGGACGTGGGGAACGCTGCCTACGGTTACCTCGCCATCTTTCTCTGGTTCGGGATCGCCGCCGCGATCCCAGTCCTGCTCGCGGTCGCCATCCCCGGTGCGGTTATGACGCGGCGTGTGCGGCAGCAGCGGCAGGCGGGGATCACACCTTCGTAAGCGCCGCCACCGGCAGCCTTAGCCAGGCGGCGGAACAGGCACACCAGAAATCGGTACATTCGCCGCGCGTCTCTACCTGACGGGACGCGACGGCGAACCTGCGCAGCTGAGACGTCCGGGTGCCTCAGCCCTCGTACGACTTGTGGATGCCGAACGCGGCGCCCTGCGGGTCGCGGAGGACCGCGATCCGGGGTCCGTCCGGGATGCTGGTGGGCGGCAGCAGCAGATCACCGCCCGCGCTCAGCGCCGTGGCGGCCGTGGCGTCGACGTCCGTGACGACGAAATAGGGGAGCCAGTACGGGGACACCTCCGGCTCGAACTTCTCGTCCATCGCCATCATGCCGCCGAAATCGGCGCCGCCCACGCCCCAGTGGGTGTAGGACTCCCCGGCGTTGACCGTCCAGCCGAGGACCGACGGGTAGAAGGAGAGGGCCTTCTCCGTGTCGCGGGTGGAGAGCTCGACCCAGCCCAGGGCGCCCGGATCGCTGAGACGCTCGGCGCCCGCGAACGTACGGGGCTGCCAGAGCGAGAACACCGCGCCGTCCGGATCGGCGACCACAGCGAACCGGCCCAGGTCGAAGACGTCCATCGGACCGACCAGCAGCGTCCCACCCGCGGATGTCACCTTCTCCACAGTGGCGTCCGTGTCCTGGGTGGAGAAGGAGACCGTCCAGGCGGGGGGCTGATCCGGCTGGTAGGCCGGGCTGAGCGCGGCCACCGCGGCGTCGCCGAGCCGGGCCATGGTGTAGCCGCCGGCCTCCGGGCGCGGATCGGTCTCGGACCGCCAGCCGAACAGGGCCGTATAGAAGGACTTGGCGGCCGGGATGTCCGACGTGCTCAGCTCGACCCAGCAAGGGCCGCTGTCCAGCGGCTTGGAGTATTTCATTCCGCTCCCTCTGTGATCATGCGGACGTTCATCAACCCACGTGTGTCCTTGCACGCTATGACCGGCCGGATCCGCCTGCCATCGGGCCGCTCCGGAGACAAATGCTTTACGGGTGTAATACCTGCTAAGGTATTTGAGTGAGCGATACACCTATTCGACCCCGGCGGCCCTCCGTCCGCAGCCTCCCGATAGCCGGGGCGCTGCGCCTCGCGCGCCCCTCGGACACCTGGTTCAAGCCGGCGCTGAGCGTCGTCGTCGCCTCCGCCGTGCCCAACCTGCTGCTCTTCGCCCTGGACCGGCTCGACCTCGTGATGTACACGATGGCCGGCTCGCTCTGCGCGCTCTACGGCCACAGCCTGCCGTACGCCCGCCGGGCCGCCACCGTCGCACGCGTGGTGCTCGGCATGCTCGTCGGCGTCGCGCTGTCGCTGGTCACCGCCTCGGTCACGGACTCGACCGCGATTCTGATCGCCGTCGCCGCCCTGCTGGCCGCGGCGCAGAAGGCGCTCTGCGACGCGACCCGTATCGGGCCGCCCGGCCATGTGATCTTCACCTTCGTCACCTCCGCCGCCCTGTTCACCCCACAGGAACTCGGCCAGGTGCCCGGGCACCTCGCACTGGCCCTCGCCGCGGGAGCCCTTTCCTGGCTCGTCACCGTCTGCCCCGCACTGCTGCGCAGGGAGGGCCCGGAGCGCCGCGCCACCGCCCGCGCACTCGACGCCGCGGCCGCTTACGCCGCCGCCCCCGGCCACCGCACCCGGCATGCCGCGGCCGCCGCCGTGCACGGCGCCTGGCAGTCCCTGCTCGCCACGGGCCGCGCCACCCCCGTACGCCGGGAGCTGGCACGCCTCGTCATCCACGCGGAGGCTGCACTCGCCTCAACGGCCCTCGACGGGGCCCCGGATCGTGAGGCACCGGTCCGGTCGGCAGCCCCGCACTCCTCCGGACCCGGCCCCGCCGCGACCCCCGCACCCGGTCCGGCACAGCTGCGCGCCTGGGCCGCCGCGACGCGAGCGCGCGGTCCCGTGCCCTCCCCGCCACCGGCGCCGGGCACCACCGCCGAGATCTTCGGCGTCGACGCCGAACGGGCCGCCCACCGCGAGCTCCGTGCCCGCCGCACGGTGCTGCGTGCGCTCGCGCCCGGCTCCCCCCTGCTGCCCATCGCCGCCCGCACCCTCATCGGCTGCGCACTTGCCGGATACGTCTGCGCCGCCCTCGGCATCGGCCGCCCGTACTGGGCGATCGTCACCGCCGCCTCCCTCTATCAGGCCAACGTCACCCTGTCCTGGAACCGGACTCTTCAGCGGACCCTCGGCAACCTCATCGGCGTGCTGGTCTTCGCCGCCGTCCTCCCGGTCAGCCGGACCGGTCCGCTCGCCCTCATCGCCTGCTGTCTGTTCTTCAACTTCGCCGCCGAGGCCCTGATCACCCGCAACTACTGGCTCGGCTCGATCGCCGTCACCCCGATGGCCCTCCTGGTCCTGGAGTTCGGCGGTACCCACCCGGCCGGTGAACTCATCGGGGACAGGGTCCTCGACACCCTCGTCGGCGCGGTCGTCGGCTTCCTCGCCGCGACGGCCGTCACCAACCGGCGCGCCTCCGGGTACGTTGAGAAGACGCTGGCCGCGACCGACGCGGCCCGCGTCCACGCCGTACGGACCATCGCCGACCCGGCATCCGGACCTGCCGAGCTCGACGGAGCGCGCCGCGGGCTCACCGGCTCCCTCGTCGAACTGCGCATGGCCACCGACGCCGCGGCCGGCGAATGGTGGCAGCGCGCCCTGCCCGAGGAACAGCTCCTCGCGGCCGAGCAGGCCGGACACCGTACGCTCGCCGCAACAGCACGAAGGCAAGGGCTGACCGCCCTCCGGCCTCCTCAGAACGGAGCGGTGTGACCGACGACATCGTGGCCTCGGTGGTACGGCAGTGGCAGGCCGTCAACCCGGAGCTCGACACTGGCCCGATGGAGCTCATCGGCCGCATCAACCGCTGCGCCGCGCTCCTCCAGCAGGCGGAGGACGCCCCGCTGCGCTCCGCCGGACTGACGCGCGCCGAATTCGACCTGCTCGGCGCGGTCCGCCGTACCGACCGCGAACTCACACCCGGCGAGCTGGCACGCGAAACGTTCTCGTCGGGCGCCGCCGTCACCAAACGCCTCCGTGCCCTCCAGGAACGCGGCCTCGTCGACCGCCGCGGCGATGACCGCGACCGCAGGGTCGCCCACGTCCGCCTCACCGAGGAGGGCCGTGCCCTGGTCGACCGGCTGCTGCCCCAGCAGCTCGCGTACGAACGCAGCGTCCTCTCCGGCCTCGACGACGGGGCCCGCAGCCGGCTGAGCGCGCAGCTCAGCGAACTGCTCGTGCAGCTGGAGGGCCGTATCGGCGGCGCCCGCCGCTGACCCGGCTCCGAGCATCAGGACGCGTCCGCCGCCTTCAGTAGCGAGGCCGACCGCCGCAACTGGCGTGCGAACTCCACCAGTGCCGTGTCGTCCCCGCGATCGGCGGGCGCCGACGCGGTCAGGGCCAGCCGGTCCCGGGGGCCCGCCCCGCCGAGGGGGACGGCGACGGCGTTCATGCCCCGGACCGACTCGCCGCGGCTGACCGCGTGACCGAGGTCGCGGATCTCCGCCAGCTCGTCCAGCAGCGCCGCGCGCGAGGTGAGGGTGTGCGGGGTGGCTGCCGACAGCACCTCCTGCGGATACAGGACGCACACCTGGTCGGCCGTCATCCGGGAGAGCAGCAGCTTGCCGCCCGACGTCGCGTGGGCGGGGTGCGTGCGCCACATCTCCAGCACCACCCGCACCGGCTGGGACGACTCGCGGCCGTCGGTGACGATGACCCGGTCCCCGATCAGCGCGGCACTCTGCACGGTCTCGCCGGTGCGCCGGGCGGCATCCTCCAGTACGTCTCCGAGCCGCGCCCGCAGCGCCGCACCGAAGCCGGCGGGCCGGCCGAGCCGGATCAGCTCGGGGCCGGCCGAGTACCCGCTGCCGGAGGGGTCCCGGGTCGCGAAGCCACGCCCCTCCAGGGTGAAGAGCACCCGGTGCGCGGTGGAACGGCCGACGGACAGGAGCTCGGCGGCCCCGGAGACTGTGAGTGTGTCGTGGGTGAGGAAAAGTCGCATCAGCCGGAGGCCGGTGTCCAGTGACTCGATGGTGCAGCCCCGCGTCGCCGCGATGGCTTCTTTTCGGTGAATCAGTCCTTCGGTCATGAATCTGCTCCTTTCGATCCGGTTCGATCACCTGTGCCTCTGTCCCGTCATGAGGGACGGAGTAAATCGCTCAGGAATCGAATAGGTCGCCTATGTTCCCTGTTCGGGGTGGCCCTTTACGGGGCAGTCCCGACGATCCGTCAAGCCCCGCTGCCAGGGCCGTACTTCAGCATCCCGCACCACGGGACGCCGCAGCGTCGTACCCACGCGCCACCGTCACCGATTACTCCCCGCGCACGCCCGACGCCGTTCAGTGCAAAAACTGGTGAGTGTATTACTGCCGGAGTGCTCGCGCAGGGGGTTGGGTGAATATGCCGAAGTGGTGTTCTGATCTGGCTAAGCTCACGCGCATCGAAGTCGAGTTGATATGAATTCGAGCACTTGTTCGCGACTGTCATCACAAGTGCGCAGATCTTCCGAATGCCCCCCGAATCAACCGCCAGAGGGTTTAGATGGTTCGTGTTGAATCACCACCGATTGACCGAGAAATCCCCGTGGTCCGTGCTGTGGTGTTGCCCCTTGTGCTGATGGCCGGCGCCACTGCCGCCGGCGCGGCGTTGGTGACCGAGCCCGCGCGGATACCAGTCGTCTGGTGCGGTGCGATCGCCACGCTCGTGGTCTCCGTGCTCACCGTCGTACTCAACCGCCGCCGCCGCGCCATGAACGTCCAGCGTGCGCACTACGAACAGCGCATCGCACACCTGGAACACCGCATCGCCGCGCACGACGCGGAGACCGTGCGGATGACCAAGGAACTGCTGCCGACCGCGATCCGTCGACTGCGTGCCAGCAACTCGCCCGAAGAGGTGATGCGCGACATCGTCGACGCGGACGAGTCGTACCGCAACCTCCCCAAGGCCCTGCGCGGCCTGGTCTTCCAGATCCTCGACATCATCGACAACGAAGAGGCGATGCGTGACTCCGCGCAGCGCGCGTTCGTCAGCGTCGCCCGTCGTGTCCAGGCCATTGTCCACCGGCAGGCCAGTGAGCTGCGGGAGATGGAGGACCACCACGGGCGCAACCCCGAGGTCTTCGACGACCTGCTCCGTATCGACCACGGCACCGCGCTGATCGGACGGCTCGCAGACTCCATCGCCGTGCTCGGCGGTGCCCGCCCCAGCCGCCAATGGCCCAAGCCCGTACCGCTGTTCAGCGTGCTGCGCGGTGCGATGTCCCGGATTCTCGAATACCAGCGCGTCGATCTGCACTCGATCGCCAAGGTCGCCGTCGTCGGCACCTCGGTCGAACCGCTCATCCACGCCTGCGCCGAACTCCTGGACAACGCGACGCGCTACTCGCCGCCGCAGACCCGTGTGCACGTCACCGCGGTCGAGGTCCAGACCGGCATCGCCATCGAGATCGAGGACGGCGGCGTCAGCCTCAGCGAGGAGGCCCGCGCCCGAGCCGAGAACATGCTCGCCCAGGCACAGGCCGGCATCAACATGAACGACCTCGGGGAGTCCCCGCGCCTCGGCATGGCCGTCGTCGGCCGGATCTCGCGGATGTACCAACTCCAGGTCTCCCTACGGCAGTCCGCCTACGGCGGGGTACGTGCCGTGGTCATCGTGCCGCGCGAAATGCTCACCACGGGCGCCGCTCCCGGTATCGCCCACGGCATCGGCGCCACCTCGCGGCCCCAGAGCTCGCTCGACATGTCGCAGCTCCAGCACGTCGTCCCGCCCCCCGGCAAGCGCAAGCCCCGGCCCGTCTCCACGGAGCTGCCCCCCTCGGTGGCCGCCGGCATGCCCGGCTACACGGAGAAGCCGGCCACCCCGACGGGCCCGGTGGTCCCGGCGGCAGCCCTGGAGGACGACGTCCCCGTGGTGACCGAGTGGACCGCGGGCGGGCTCCCGCAGCGCCGCAGCCGCGGGCGCGCGCCGCTCGGTTCGCACAACCTCCCGCAGCAGACGGCACAGCCGGCCGTCCCCGCCGCGGGAGCGCAGAACGGGCACAACGGCGGGCGGAGCAACGGCGAGCCGCCGCCGCCCGGGCTCTGGCTTGAGGCATTCACCCAGGCCGTCAACGGTGTGCCCCAG
Source organism: Streptomyces sp. NPDC057136 (assembly GCF_042670885.1). Lineage (NCBI taxonomy): Bacteria > Bacillati > Actinomycetota > Actinomycetes > Kitasatosporales > Streptomycetaceae > Streptomyces > Streptomyces sp. NPDC057136. The sequence goes on along the minus strand of NZ_JBHUUV010000041.1, from coordinate 3,175 downwards.
GAACCGAAGAACGACGAGGACTCTGATGATGCGTGGGACAAGGGAGACCTGAAGTGATCCAGCAGCGCGGGAACTTGGACTGGATGCTCAAGGAACTGGCCGACGACGTGCCGAGCATCCACCAGATCGTGGTGCTCTCCTCGGACGGCCTGCGCATCGCCCGGCACGGCGGCGACCCCGACGTCGCCGACCGTCTCGCGGCGGCCTGCGCCGGGCTGCAGAGCCTGGCGGCCGCCGTCGCCTCCGAAATCCCTTACAGCGACGGCCTGATGCGCCTCGTCGTCATCGAGGTGGACGGCGGGTTCTTCTATCTGATGGCCGCCGGAGCGGGTTCGTACCTCGCGGTCCTGGCCGACGAAACGGTCGACGCCGGACTGGTGGGAGCACGCATGCGCGACATGGTCGTCCGGATCGGAGCCCACCTCTCGAGCCCGCCCCGACATGACGGGCAGGCCGGATGAATGCTCCCCGACGAGAACGCCGAAAGGCCGACCCGGCGCTGAGCGATCCGGAACGGCTGTACGTCATCACCGGCGATCCCGACGGCGAGCGTGCGGCACTCGACCTCGTCACGATGGTGGTCTCGCAGGCGGAGCCCTCGCCGACGGTCCAGCCCGAGCAGGCCGCGATCCTGCGGCTCTGCCGGGCGCCACTGTCCGTCGCCGAGATCTCGGCCTATCTGAGCCTGCCCTTCAGTGTCGTGACCTCGCTCCTGACCGAACTGCTCGCGAGCGAACAGATCGAATCACGTGCGCCCATCGTCCGCGCCACCCTCCCGGACCGATCCCTTCTCGAAGCGGTGATGCATGGACTTCAGAAGCTCTGACACGATCACTGGCCCCAGGAGCGAGGACGTCCTACCCACCACGGCCACGGCCGCGGTGAAGGTCGTGATCGTCGGCGGGTTCGGGGTCGGCAAGACCACGATGGTCGGCTCGGTGAGCGAGATCCGGCCCCTGACGACCGAAGAGACCATGACCCAGGCCGGTGTCGGCGTGGACGACAACGCCGGGGTGGAGAGCAAGACCGCCACCACCGTAGCCATGGACTTCGGCCGGATCAGTCTCAGCGAGGAACTGATTCTCTACCTCTTCGGCACCCCGGGCCAGGAACGCTTCTGGTTCCTGTGGAACGGGCTGTTCGAAGGAGCTCTCGGGGCAGTCGTCCTGATCGACACCCGACGGCTCGAGGTCAGCTTCGATGTGATCGGCCGGCTGGAGGAGCGCGGCGTGCCGTTCGTCGTCGCCGTCAACACCTTCCCCGACGCGCCGCATCACCCGGTCCAGGCGCTGCGTACCGCACTCGACCTGCCGGACGAGGTCCCGATGATCGACTGCGATGCCCGGCTGCGGGTCTCCAGCCGTGACGTGCTGATGACCCTGATGCGGTATCTGCACAGCGTCGCCGTTCCCCTCGCCTGACGAAGGTGCGCGCTCGCGGCGCCCGCGTACGCCCCCGCGCGCACCTTCCGTCCGCGCACGTCCCGCCCGCGCGGCCGCACCCCGCGCGCCCCTCGCCCGGACACCGGGCGGCCCGACCCCTGGAGCGATTGTGACCACGCCCTTCCACCACGAACCCGGAACGGCCCCGGGGCCCGTGCCGCCCCCCGAGTGCCCCGCGCACGGCCTCACCCCCGGCGGACTGCGCCGGTTATACGGCCCCGAGGCGGAGAACGACCCGGCGGGCCTCTACGACAAACTGCGCGCCGAACACGGCACGGTGGCACCGGTGCTGCTGCACGGAGACGTACCCGCCTGGCTCGTCCTGGGGCACAGCGAGAACCTGCACATGACCCGGACGCCCTCGCAGTTCTCCCGGGACTCCCGGCGCTGGCGGGCCCTCCAGGACGGCAGCGTCGCCCCCGACCACCCGCTCGCGCCGATCTTCACCTGGCAGCCGGTCTGTGTCTTCGCCGACGGCGCGACCCATGAGCGCCAGCGCGGCGCCGTCACCGACAGCATGGCGCGCATCGACACCCGCGGGGTTCGCAGGCACGTCAACCGCTTCAGTAACCGGCTCGTCAACGACTTCTGCCTCAAGGGCACCGCCGATGTCGTCAGCCAGTTCGCCGAGCATCTGCCGATGATGGTGATGTGTGCGATCTTCGGCATGCCCGAGGAGTACGACGACCGTCTCGTGCAGGCAGCCCGGGACATGACCCGCGGCACCGAGACCGCCGTGGCGAGCAACGCTTATGTGGTCGGCGCACTCAGCCGGCTCGTCCAGCACAGGCGTGCCGATCCCGCCCCGGACCTCGCGTCCTGGCTGCTGGAGCATCCTGCCTCGCTGACCGACATCGAGGTCACCGAGCATCTCCGCCTGATCCTCATCGCCGCGTACGAGTCGACCGCCAACCTGATCGCCAACGTGCTGCGCATGGTCCTGACCGATCCACGTTTCCGGGCCCGGCTCAGTGGCGGCCATATGACGGTCCCCGAAGCGGTGGAACAGACCCTCTGGGACGAACCGCCGTTCACCGCCGTGTTCGGCCGCTGGGCCGTGGGCGATACGGAGCTGGGCGGGCAGCAGATCAAGGCGGGCGACGCCCTGCTCGTCGGAATCGCCGCCGCCAACACCGACCCGAACGTACGCCCCGACCTCACCGCCAACATGGAGGGCAACCGCGCCCACCTGGCCTTCAGTGGCGGCCCGCACGAATGCCCGGGCCAGGACATCGGACGTGCCATCGCGGACGTCGGGGTCGACGCGCTGCTCATGCGGCTGCCGGACATGGAGCTCGGCGTCGAGGAGAGCGAACTGCGCTGGATCGGGAACATCATGTCCCGGCATCTGGTGGAACTGCCGGTGAAGTTCATGCCGGGCCCGCAGCACGAGATCGACGCCGACCCGCTGACGCTGATGAGCCGGCCCGGGCCGCGCAGCGACTGGGAGGTGTCGTCCCCGGCCCGGCCGACCCCCGCGCCGAGTCACGGCACGGCTGTTCCGCCGCCCGCCCACGTTCCCGGCACCTCCCCGCAGGAGCCGGGAGCGCCGGACCGTGCACCCGCGATTCCCGGGCAGCGCCGGGCGGGAGCACCCGCCCGGCTGTGGCAGGCCGTGTCGCGCTGGTGGAACGGGTACTGACGCGCCGTCGACGCCCGCGCCGGTCTTTGGTCCGCGCGGGCGTCGACTTACGTACCAACGAGCAGCGTGAAGCTGACAATTGTTTGCGGTG
>NZ_JBHUUV010000040.1:0-57262 GCF_042670885.1 Streptomyces sp. NPDC057136 | reverse complement strand
GGTACTGCAGGGGGGACCCTGTGGGAGAGTAGGACGCCGCCGAACAATTATTCCGGGAAAGCCCCGTACCGCAAGGTACGGGGCTTTTCTGCGTTTACGGACACTATGCGTGTGGATGTCCTGCGGGGCTGTTGACCGACGGTCCCGCGTCCTGTGCCCTGTGCCGCGGCCGGCGCTCCGGCACGGTGATCGACGGGTTTTGCGTACCCTCGAACTCAGGGTATGCTTTAGCTCGTTGCCGCAGGGCAGCAAGGCCCCAATAGCTCAGTCGGTAGAGCGTCTCCATGGTAAGGAGAAGGTCTGCGGTTCGATTCCGCATTGGGGCTCAGTAATGAAAAAGGCCCCCGCCATTGGCGGGGGCCTTTTTTGATATCTATACGGTGTGTGGCTCGGGCACCCTCATGGCGAGGATGGCCATGTCGTCGGATGCCGGCTCGGCGGCGAAGCGCTCGACCGCCCGCAGAATGCGTGCGGCCACCGCGCCGGCCGTGAGGCCCGTACACGTGGCCAGGACGTCGGCCAGGCCGTCGTCACCGAGCATGCGCGCGCCCTCGCGGCGTTCGGTCACGCCGTCGGTGACGCACAGCAGGACGTCGCCCGGGTCGAGGGTGATCTCCTGCTCGTACAGCTCCAGGTCCTCGATGACGCCGAGCAGGGGCTGAGGTTCCGCGGCTGCGACGACCGAACCGTCCTGCCGCAGACGCAGCGGCAGGGGGTGACCCGCGCACACCACCTTCAGGAGCGCGCTGCCGTCCTCCTGGGGCCACAGCTCCCCGTACAGGAGGGTCAGGAAGCGGCTGCGGGTGCCCTCGTCCAGGATGGCCGCGTTCAGGCGCTCCAGGACCGCGGGGCCGGTGAAGCCCTCACGTGCCAGCAGGCGCAGGGCGTGCCGGGCGAGGCCCGTGACCGCTGCGGCCTCGGGGCCCGTACCGCAGACGTCACCGATGGCGAAGCCGTAGGCGCCGTCATGGATCGGGAAGACGTCGTAGAAGTCGCCCCCGACCTCGTTGCCCTCGCCGGCGGCGCGGTAGATGACCTCGATCTCGACGTTCGGTACATCGGGCAGGCCCGGGGGCAGCAGGCTGCGCTGGAGCGACTGACTGATCGCCATGCGCTCCGAGTAGAGGCGGGCGTTGTCGAGGGCCAGTGCGGCCCGGCGGGAGAGGTCCTCGGCCAGTTCCAGGATCTCCTGGCGGAAATGGTCGTCCGAGGGCTTGCCCAGCGTGAGCATGCCGATGACGCGGTTGCGGGCGACCAGGGGGAGTACCACCGTCTCGCCACCCACCGCGGAGGCCGTTGCCAGGATGGTGCGCGTCGCCATTCCCATGCTCAGGGGGGCGTCGCGGTCCAGGCTGCGCATGGATGTGTGGAGGGCCGCCTGGTGAGCGGCCTCCGACGGGGCGGTCCAGACGCGTGCTCCGGGGGCCGGTACCGGGTCCGGAGGGGCGATCTTGGAGAGCAGGGCCTTGAGGCCGTCGATGCGCTCCTCGTCCTCGTGGAGGACGTACGAGAGGTACGGCTCCGAGGACTGGTCCGCGATCGTGTAGACGGCGCACCAGGTGGCCAGGGTGGGGACCGTCATCTGGGCCATCAGTGCCAGCGTCTGGTCCCGGTCGAGGGTGCCTGCGAGCAGGTCGGACGCCTCGACGAGGAAGGACAGGGAACCGCGGCGCAGCCGTTCCAGCTCGCCGAGGCGGGCGGACTCGACGGCCAGGGCGATGCGGTCGGCGGCGAACTGGAGGCGCAGGGCCTCCTCGTTGGAGTAGCGGCCGGGCGCCTCGGCGGCGACGCCGAGGGAGCCGGTGAGGCGTCCCTCGACCTTGAGCGGCACCGTGACGACGGACCGCATGCCTGTGTCGCTGAGCAGCGGGACGGCGCCGGGCACTGCGTTGAGGTCTTCGTGGACCGCGGGCATTCTGGCGGAGCCGTACCGTCCGGTGCCGGCCTCGACGGGAACCCGGGCGAAGCGCTGGCGGGCCGAGGGGAGGCCGGTCGTGGCCCGTACCTCGAGTTCGGTCTCGTCGTCGGTGGCGAGCAGCAGGAACGCCGAGTCGGCGTCGAGCATGTCGCGCGCCCGCTCCACCGTGCGCTGGAGCAGCCCGTCGAGGTCGTCGGGGGCGGGGGAGCCGATGAAGACCTCGAACGGGTCCGTGGCCCGGTTCTCCGTGCCCGTGTCGGTCACCGGTGTGCGTACGGGGGACTGGAGCACGGCACGCTCGTAGTCGCGGACGAGGAGGCAGACCGTCGACGGTTCGCCCTGGGTGTCGCGGACCCGCAGGTGCGAGGCGTAGACAGGGATGACGCGGCCGTCGGCGCCGCGGAATCCGTAGCTGCCCTCCCAGCGGGACAGCTGGAGTGCGTCGGCGATGCCGGTGCTGGTGCCGGGGGTCTGCGGCCAGGCCGCGAAGTCGGTGAGCTGCTTGCCGGTGACCTGGTCGGCGGGGTATCCGAAGAGGAAGGCGGCGTCGTCGTTCCACGCGGTGACGGCGCCGGTGCTGTCGATCTGGACGACGGCCACGCGTACCCGTTCATCGGTGACGGGAAGCAGGGCCGTGGGCAGGAGGGGGCCCGCGGAGCGGATGCCGACGGGGCGTTCGGGCAGATCGAGTTGGAACCAGGCGTGTTTGTGCGTGGGCGTGTACTCGACGCCCCAGCGGGAAGCCAGTGCGGCGCAGAGCAGCAGGCCGCGACCGCTCTCGCGCTCCGGGCTGGTGTCCATGCCGGAGCCCTGGAGCGGGATCTCCCGCTCGGGGTAGTGGTCGGAGACCTCGATACGTACGCCGTCCTCCGTGCGCAGACACAGGACGTCCGCCGCGGTCCCCGCGTGTACGACGGCGTTGGTGACAAGTTCGCTGGTGAGGACGACGGCGTCGTCGACGACGTCGGTGTATCCCCACCCCTGGAGCGTGTCACGGACAAAGGCGCGGGCGGTCGCGACCGAGCGCCCGACCGGCTCGAAGGTGGCGGCCGCGCGCGCGGTGATCACAGCACTCCCCATATGGTGTCTCGTCGCTTCCCCGAGTCCTGTGCCCGATTCTTGCCGCTTCGATTCGCCTAGCCAGGCTAGACGCTCGTTCACCGTCCCGGGTACACGAGGGCCGACTTCGGTACGGAGGAGGTCTGGTAGTCGTGCGCGGGCGCACAACTGTGGCCTTCAGGAGGGAGGATGGGGGGTAACCGCCGGAGCTTCCACCCCGGCCGGCTGTGGCCTGGTACGTTTCAACGATTTGACGTCCGCATGGTCACCCGTCGACGGTGTCCTGTGGCGGTGAGCCAAAGAAGAACTGGGCAAGCTTCCGGATAGGCCCGAGCGATACGGTCAACCCCTGCGGGAGGGACACGGTGGAGTCTGGCGTGGCGGCGCGGGGTTCAGGCACGCGCACAAAAGGCGGACAGTCCGTGAAAAAACAGCGCAATGGCACCATCGATGTGGACGCGGCAGCTCTGAACAGACTGCTCGCGGCCCTCGTGGCGATGCGGGACGGCAACTTCCGCAGGCGGCTGACCGTCTCCGGCGACGGTGTGCTGACCGAGATCGCGGCGGTCTTCAACGAGGTCGCGGACCGGAATCTTCATCTCACCGGCGAGCTGGCACGTGTACGTCGTGTGGTGGGACGTGAAGGAAAGCTCACCGAGCGTCTGGAGACCGGGGCCTGCGAGGGGTCCTGGGCGGCTGCCATCGATGCGTCCAACGAGCTCGTGGACGATCTGGCACGGCCGGTCTCGGAGGTCGGGCGGGTGCTGTCGGCGGTCGCCGACGGTGATCTCGAGCAGCGTATGGAGCTGCGGTCGCACACGGCCGACGAGACGGTACGGCCGCTGCGCGGTGAGTTCCTGAAGGTCGCGCGCACGGTCAACAACCTGGTCGACCAGCTGTCGGCGTTCACCGAGCAGGTGACGCGGGTCGCGGTCGAGGTGGGTACCGAGGGCAAGCTGGGCGGACAGGCCCAGGTGCGCGGTATGTCCGGTTCATGGAAAGACCTCACGGATTCCGTGAACACCATGGCGTACCGGCTGACCGCGCAGGTGCGTGACATCGCTCTCGTGACGACGGCGGTGGCCAAGGGCGATCTGTCGCGCAAGGTCACCGTTCATGTGGCCGGCGAGATGCTTCAGCTGAAGAACACCGTCAACACGATGGTGGACCAGCTGTCGTCGTTCTCCTCCGAGGTGACCCGGGTCGCGCGTGAGGTGGGTACGGAGGGCGAGCTGGGCGGTCAGGCCACGGTGCCGGGTGTGGCCGGGGTGTGGAAGGACCTCACCGACTCCGTCAACACGATGGCCGGGAACCTGACCTCCCAGGTGCGTGGTATCGCCGAGGTGACGACGGCGGTCGCCAATGGTGACCTGTCCCAGAAGGTCACGGTGAGCGCGCGCGGCGAGGTCGCGCAGCTGGCCGAGACCATCAACCAGATGACCGAGACGCTGCGGACCTTCGCGGACGAGGTCACACGGGTCGCGAGTGAGGTCGGTGGCGAGGGTCTGCTCGGTGGGCAGGCCCAGGTGCCGGGTGCGGCGGGGACCTGGAAGGACCTCACCGACTCGGTGAACACGGTCTTCCGGAATCTGACGACCCAGGTGCGGGACATCGCGCAGGTGACCACAGCGGTGGCCAGCGGTGATATGACGCAGAAGGTCACGGTCGATGTGGCCGGCGAGATGCTGGAGCTGAAGAACACCGTCAACACGATGGTGGACCAGCTCCAGTCCTTCGGTTCTGAGGTGACCCGGGTGGCCCGGGAGGTCGGCGTCGAGGGCCGCCTCGGCGGGCAGGCCGAGGTGCCGGGTGCGGCGGGGACGTGGAAGGACCTCACGGACTCGGTGAACACGGCGTTCCGGAACCTGACGGGTCAGGTGCGGGACATCGCGCAGGTGACCACAGCGGTCGCCAACGGTGATCTGTCGCAGAAGGTCACGGTCGATGTGGCCGGCGAGATGCTGGAGCTGAAGAACACCGTCAACACGATGGTGGCGCAGCTGTCGTCCTTCGCCGACCAGGTGACCCGGATGGCGCGGGACGTGGGTACGGAGGGCCGCCTCGGCGGGCAGGCGCGGGTCGACGGTGTCTCCGGTACGTGGAAGGAGCTCACCGACTCCGTCAACTTCATGGCGGGGAACCTGACCTCCCAGGTGCGTCAGATCGCGCAGGTGACCACGGCGGTGGCTCGGGGTGATCTGTCGCAGAAGATCGATGTGGATGCCCGGGGCGAGATCCTGGAGCTGAAGAACACCATCAACACGATGGTGGACCAGCTCTCCGCCTTCGCGGAGCAGGTGACCCGGGTGGCCCGTGAGGTGGGCACGGACGGGCGGCTCGGCGGGCAGGCGCAGGTGCCCGGTGTGGCAGGCGTGTGGCGTGATCTGACCGATTCGGTGAACGGCATGGCGGGGAACCTCACCGCTCAGGTCCGTAACATCGCCCAGGTCGCCACGGCGGTGGCTCGGGGTGATCTGTCGCAGAAGATCGATGTGGATGCCCGGGGCGAGATCCTGGAGCTGAAGAACACCCTCAACACGATGGTGGACCAGCTGTCCAACTTCGCCGAGCAGGTGACCCGGGTCGCCCGTGAGGTGGGTACGGAAGGCATCCTGGGCGGTCAGGCCGAGGTGCAGGGTGTGTCCGGTACGTGGAAGGACCTCACCCAGTCCGTCAACGGCATGGCGAACAACCTGACCATGCAGGTCCGCAACATCGCCGAGGTGACCACGGCGGTCGCCAAGGGCGATCTCTCCAAGAAGATCACCGTCGATGCCAAGGGCGAGATCCTCGAACTGGTGACGACCGTCAACACGATGGTCGACCAGCTGCTGAACTTCGCGGACGAGGTGACCAGGGTCGCCCGTGAGGTGGGTACCGAGGGCATTCTCGGCGGTCAGGCCCGGGTGCGTGGCGCGACGGGCATCTGGAAGGACCTCAGCGACAACGTCAACCTGATGGCCAACAATCTGACCAGCCAGGTGCGCAACATCTCGCGGGTCTCGTCCGCCGTCGCCAACGGCGATCTGACGAAGAAGGTGACGGTCGAGGCGCGCGGCGAGGTCGCCGAGCTCGCGGACACCGTCAATACGATGGTGACGACGCTGTCCTCGTTCGCCGACGAGGTGACGCGTGTGGCGCGTGAGGTGGGTACGGAGGGCGAGCTGGGCGGCCAGGCACGCGTCCCGGGCGTCTCCGGTACGTGGAAGGACCTCACCGAGTCGGTGAACTCGATGGCGTCCAACCTGACCGGTCAGGTGCGGCAGATCGCGACCGTCACCACGGCCATCGCCAAGGGTGATCTCACCAAGAAGATCGACATCGATGCGCGTGGTGAGATCCAGGAACTGAAGAACACCATCAACACGATGGTGGACCAGCTGTCGTCGTTCGCCGAGCAGGTGACCCGGGTGGCCCGCGAAGTGGGTACCGAGGGGCAGTTGGGCGGCCAGGCCCGGGTCCGGGACGTGGACGGCACCTGGCGCGACCTCACCGAGTCGGTGAACGAGATGGCAGGGAACCTCACCCGGCAGGTGCGGGCCATCGCGGCCGTCGCCACCGCGGTGACCCGTGGCGATCTCAATCTCAAGATCGACGTGGACGCGGCCGGCGAGATCCAGGTGCTGCAGGACAACATCAACACCATGATCGCGAACCTGCGCGACACCACGCTGGCCAATAAGGAGCAGGACTGGCTCAAGGGCAACCTCGCCCGGATCTCCGGTCTGATGCAGGGCCGCCGCGATCTGGACGACGTGGCGTCGCTGATCATGAGCGAGCTGACTCCGGTGGTCTCGGCCCAGCACGGTGCGTTCTTCCTGGCCATGACGCCCGGTGACACCGATGAGGTGGGTGCGGACGGCGGCAGGGAGAGCTTGTACGTGCTGCGCATGCGCGGCAGTTACGGCTACTCGGCGGGTTCGATGCCGACGTCGTTCCGGCCCGGCGAGACGCTCATCGGGACGGCGGCTGAGGAGAAGCGGACGATCCAGGTGGACAACGTGCCGCCGGGTTATCTGAAGATCTCCTCCGGTCTCGGTGAGGCGCCGCCCGCGCATGTGATCGTGCTGCCGGTGCTCTTCGAGGGGAAGGTCCTCGGTGTGATCGAGCTGGCCTCGTTCCAGCCGTTCACGCACATTCAGCGGGACTTCCTCAATCAGCTCGCCGAGATGATCGCGACGAGCGTCAACACCATCAGCGTCAACACCAAGACGGAGAAGCTTCTTGAGCAGTCTCAGGAGCTGACCGAGCAACTCCGGGACCGGTCGCAGGAGTTGGAGAACCGGCAGAAGGCTCTCCAGGCGTCCAACGCCGAACTGGAGGAGAAGGCCGAGCTGCTGGCCCAGCAGAATCGTGACATCGAGGTGAAGAACACCGAGATCGAGGAGGCCCGGCAGGTGCTGGAGGAGCGCGCGGAACAGCTCGCGGTCTCCATGCGCTACAAATCCGAGTTCCTGGCGAACATGTCGCACGAGCTGCGCACGCCCCTCAACTCGCTGCTCATCCTGGCCAAACTGCTCGCGGACAACGCCGAGGGCAACCTCTCGCCGAAGCAGGTCGAGTTCGCCGAGACGATTCACGGGGCCGGTTCCGATCTGCTCCAGCTGATCAACGACATCCTCGATCTCTCGAAGGTCGAGGCGGGCAAGATGGATGTCAGTCCGACCCGGATCGCCCTGGTCCAGCTGGTCGACTACGTCGAGGCGACGTTCCGGCCGCTCACCGCGGAGAAGGGGCTCGACTTCTCCGTACGGGTGTCGCCGGAGCTTCCGGCCACGCTGCACACGGACGAGCAGCGGCTTCTCCAGGTGCTGCGCAATCTCCTGTCCAACGCGGTGAAGTTCACCGACAGCGGGGCCGTCGAGCTGGTGATCAGGCCGGCCGGCGCCGATGTGCCCAACTCCATCCGGGAGCATCTGCTGGAGGCGGGTTCGCTGCGGGACGCGGACGCCGATCTCATCGCGTTCTCGGTCACCGACACCGGTATCGGGATCGCGTCCAGCAAGATGCTGGTGATCTTCGAGGCGTTCAAGCAGGCGGACGGGACGACCAGCCGCAAGTACGGCGGTACGGGCCTCGGCCTGTCCATCAGCCGGGAGATCGCCCGGCTGCTGGGCGGTGAGATCCATGCGGCGAGCGAGCCGGGTCGTGGTTCGACCTTCACGCTCTATCTGCCGCTGCACGCGAGCGAACTGCCACCGCAGGGTTACCCGCAGATGGGGCCCGGCCCCATCGAGGCGCACGGCAACGCGGTCGAGAGCGGTCTGCGTCCGGAGGCTCCGGCCGGCCACACGATCGGGGCGGAACTGCCGCTGGGTGATCCGGCCGGTACCGCCGGGATGTTCCGGCGTCGGCGCAAGGCCCTGGGCGGTTCTGCTCGGCAGACCGCTCTGCCGGCCGGCCGGCAGAGCGCCGCGCACGAGGAGTGGGTGCAGGAAGCGCCGGCGGGGCAGGAGGAGCAGGAGTCGCGACGGACGTTCCGGTTCCATGGCGAGAAGGTACTGATCGTCGACGACGACATCCGTAACGTCTTCGCGCTCACCAGCGTGCTGGAACAGCATGGTCTGTCGGTGCTGTACGCGGAGAACGGCCGGGAGGGCATCGAAGTCCTGGAGCAGCACGACGATGTGACGGTCGTACTGATGGACATCATGATGCCCGAGATGGACGGTTACGCGACGACGACGGCGATCCGCAGGATGCCGCAGTTCGCCGGGCTGCCGATTGTCGCGCTCACCGCGAAGGCGATGAAGGGTGACAGGGAGAAGGCGATCGACTGCGGTGCTTCCGACTATGTCACCAAGCCGGTCGATCCTGATCACTTGTTGTCTGTCATGGAGCAGTGGATGCGCGGAGAGTGATGGCCAATGAAAGAATCACGATGAGTTGCTGATCGACTCTGTCTGAACGGGTGTGAGTACGGGGTATCCGGGGAACCTTCTGGTCTCCCACCGCGTTTTCGGTTCGTGCACAGTGACATCGCGGTGACAGGGTGTGGTGACGGGCGGGGTGCGGCTACCATGACCGGCACAAGGTCGGACGGCGTAAGGGAGTCGTCCCCTGGGGCGGCACCCGGTGCGATTCCGGGGCGAGGAGGACGGGCCATGGTGCAGAAGGCCAAGATCCTCCTGGTCGATGACCGGCCGGAGAATCTGCTGGCGCTGGAGGCCATCCTCTCTGCGCTCGATCAGACACTGGTACGGGCATCGTCAGGGGAGGAAGCGCTCAAAGCGCTGCTCACGGACGACTTCGCGGTCATTCTGCTGGACGTCCAGATGCCGGGCATGGACGGCTTCGAAACCGCCGCGCACATCAAGCGGCGGGAGCGGACCCGCGACATCCCGATCATCTTCCTCACCGCGATCAACCACGGGCCGCATCACACCTTCAGGGGTTATGCGGCGGGTGCGGTGGACTACATCTCGAAGCCGTTCGACCCCTGGGTGCTGCGCGCCAAGGTCTCGGTCTTCGTCGAGCTGTACATGAAGAACTGCCAGCTGCGCGAGCAGGCCGCGCTCCTGCGGCTCCAGCTCGAGGGCAGCGGTCGCGTGGGCGCGGATCACGAGAAGGAGCCGACCGGTCTGCTGGCCGAACTCTCGGCGCGGCTCGCGGCGGTCGAGGAGCAGGCGGAAGCGCTCTCCAAGCAGCTCGACGACGAGTCGGCGGACGCGGCGGCCGTGGCGACCGCGGCCCATCTCGAACGCAAGCTCACCGGGCTCCGCCGTGCGCTGGACGCGCTGGAACCGGGCACCGGCGGCTCCACGGCCGTACTGCCCTCGCAGGGCTGACACCGCGGCCTCCCGGGTCCCATCCGTGCGGTACGGGGCCGCCCGGCTCCCGTACGGCATGAACACACGTCAGTTTCCGTCCCCTGTACGGCGACACGGTCGGGTGAAGCAGTAGGCACACGTATCCACTTGCGTCGGCACCGGTAACCTCGGGCCCATGGCCTCACGTACGTCCGGCAAGGGTTCCCAGGGCACGGCGGGCACCGCGAAGCGCGTCGGCCGTACCCAGGGGCCGGCGAAAAAAGCCGCGCCCGTCAAGAAGTCCGGCGCGAAGAAGACCGCGCCGCCCAGGAAAGCGCCTGCCAAAAAGGCCGCGCCCAAGCCCGCGCCGTCCCCGACAGGGGGCATCTACCGGCTCGTTCGCGCGATCTGGCTCGGGCTTGCGCACGGCGTCGGAGCGATGTTCCGGTCCATAGGGCGTGGTGCGAAGGGACTCGACCCCGCCCACCGCAAGGACGGGCTTGCCCTGCTGCTGCTCGGCCTCGCGCTGATCGTGGCCGCCGGCACCTGGTCGAATCTGCGCGGGCCCGTCGGCGATCTCGTCGAGATGCTGGTGACCGGGGCGTTCGGCCGACTCGATCTGCTCGTACCGATACTGCTGGGCGCCGTCGCGGTACGGCTGATCCTCCATCCCGAGAAGCCCGAGGCCAACGGCCGCATCGTCATCGGTCTGTCCGCCCTCGTGCTCGGGGTGCTCGGACAGGTCCACATCGCGTGCGGGTCACCCGGCCGCGAGGACGGTACGGAAGCGATGCAGGACGCGGGCGGGCTGATCGGCTGGGCCGCGTCCAAGCCGCTCATCTTCACCATGGGCGACGTGCTCGCCGTACCGCTGCTCCTGCTCCTGACCGTCTTCGGGCTGCTGGTCGTCACCGCGACCCCGGTCAACGCCATTCCGCAGCGGCTGCGTCTGCTCGGCGTGAAGCTCGGTATCGTCGAACCGGCGTACGAGCCGGGCGCGGAGGGCGAGAGCGACGACGACCGGTACGACGAGCAGTGGCGCGAAGCGCTGCCCGAGCGGTCGCGCCGTACCGCACGCCGCTCCGAGGCGGATGCCGACTACGACCCCGATCACGCCGAGTCGGCGGCGCTCTCCAGGCGACGCAGGCCGCGCAGGCCGTCCGTGCAGCCCGCCATGAACCGCACCCTGGACGCCGTGGACGTCGCGGCAGCCGCCGCGGCGGCGCTCGACGGTGCGGTCCTCAACGGCATGCCGCCCTCGCCGATCGTCGCCGACCTGACGCAGGGCGTCTCCGTCGACCGTGAACGCGGCCGCGAGCGGTCGTCCGGTACGCCGGTGCCCGGGGCCCGCGAGGCGGAGAGGCCCAGGGCCGGCGAGAAGGTGGCATCGCCGTCCGGCGGCGTACCCGATCTGACGAAGCCGGCCCCCGAGCATTCCCAGCCGCTGCCCGCCCGTGCCGAGCAGCTTCAGCTGTCCGGCGACATCACGTACTCGCTGCCCTCGCTCGACCTGCTGGAGCGCGGTGGGCCCGGCAAGACGCGCAGCGCCGCCAACGACGTGGTCGTGGCCTCGCTGACGAATGTGTTCACGGAGTTCAAGGTCGACGCGGCCGTCACGGGGTTCACCCGTGGCCCGACGGTCACGCGGTACGAGGTGGAGCTCGGCCCGGCCGTCAAGGTCGAGCGGATCACCGCCCTCACCAAGAACATCGCGTACGCCGTGGCCAGCCCGGACGTCCGGATCATCTCGCCGATCCCGGGCAAGTCCGCCGTCGGCATCGAGATTCCCAACACCGACCGCGAGATGGTCAACCTCGGCGACGTCCTGCGTCTCGCGGACGCGGCGGAGGACGACCACCCGATGCTGGTCGCACTCGGCAAGAACGTCGAGGGCGGCTACGAGATGGCCAACCTCGCGAAGATGCCGCACGTCCTGGTCGCGGGCGCGACCGGATCGGGCAAGTCGTCCTGCATCAACTGTCTGATCACCTCGGTCATGGTGCGGGCGACCCCGGACGACGTCCGCATGGTGCTGGTCGACCCGAAGCGGGTCGAGCTGACCGCGTACGAGGGCATTCCTCATCTGATCACCCCCATCATCACCAACCCGAAGAAGGCCGCCGAGGCGCTTCAGTGGGTCGTACGGGAGATGGATCTGCGCTACGACGACCTCGCGGCGTACGGATACCGGCACATCGACGACTTCAACCACGCCGTGCGCAACGGTAAGGCGAAGGCGCCCGAAGGCAGTGAGCGTGAGCTGTCGCCGTACCCGTATCTGCTGGTCATCGTCGACGAGCTCGCCGACCTGATGATGGTCGCGCCGCGTGACGTGGAGGATTCCATCGTCCGCATCACCCAGCTCGCCCGCGCCGCCGGAATCCACCTGGTGCTCGCCACGCAGCGCCCCTCGGTCGATGTCGTGACCGGTCTGATCAAGGCCAATGTGCCGTCCCGCCTGGCCTTCGCGACCTCCTCGCTCGCCGACAGCCGCGTCATCCTCGATCAGCCCGGCGCCGAAAAGCTCATCGGAAAGGGTGACGGACTGTTCCTGCCGATGGGGGCGAACAAGCCCACCCGTATGCAGGGAGCGTTCGTCACCGAGGCCGAGGTCGCCGCAGTCGTCCAGCACTGCAAGGACCAGATGGCACCGGTCTTCCGTGAGGACGTGGTCGTCGGCACCAAGCAGAAGAAGGAGATCGACGAGGACATCGGCGACGACCTGGATCTGCTCTGCCAGGCCGCCGAGCTCGTCGTCTCCACTCAGTTCGGGTCGACCTCGATGCTCCAGCGCAAGCTGCGGGTCGGCTTCGCCAAGGCGGGCCGGCTGATGGACCTGATGGAGTCGCGCAGCATCGTCGGGCCGAGCGAAGGTTCGAAGGCCCGAGACGTGCTCGTGAAACCGGACGAGCTCGACGGGGTGTTGGCCATCATTCGGGGGGAAACCGCTTCGTAGAGGCTTTGTGGGCAACCGTTTCGCCCGGTCGTATGTCAAGTCGAGGGGAAGGACGGAAGGATGTTCCGCTCCCCGCCCTGTCGGCAGGGCTGTCCGGCAAACCCGATGGCGTACAAAGTCGTCCCTCCCGGTTGCCCCACCCTTTCGTACCCCCCCTAGACTGAACATCCAGCAGGTGGCTCACGCTCGAAAGGCGCCCCCGTGTCCATCGGCAACTCCCCCGAAGACGACCGGCCTTCGATCGGTCGCGTGCTCCAGCAGACTCGTATCGCCGCAGGTCTGACGGTCGAGGAAGTCAGCAGCTCCACCCGGGTGCGCATCCCCATCGTGCACGCGATCGAGGAGGACGACTTCTCGCGCTGCGGCGGCGACGTCTACGCGCGCGGTCACATCCGTACGCTCGCCCGTGCCGTCGGTCTCGATCCGGACCCGCTTGTCGCTCAGTACGACGACGAGCACGGCGGCCGTCCTGTTCCCACCCCCGCGGCGCCGCTGTTCGAGGCCGAACGCATCCGTTCGGAACCCCGACGGCCCAATTGGACCGCGGCCATGGTCGCGGCGATCGTCGTCGTGGTCGGCTTCGTCGGCTTCACGCTGTTCAGCGGCGAGGACGAAAGCCCGAAAACGGCTCAGGTCGCCGAGGGCTCGACCGCCGACAAGACCACTCCCAAGCCGACCACCACCAAGCCATCCGATCCCAAGCCCGTGCCCTCGGAGAGCGCTATCGCCGCAGCTCCGCGGGACAAGGTGACGGTCAAGCTCAGCGCCGTACAGGGCAAGAGCTGGATCTCCGCCAAGGACCACAACGGGCGGCAGCTCTTCGACGGGCTGCTGCTCGAGGGTCAGTCCAAGACCTTCCAGGACAAGGAGCGCATCGACCTCGTCCTCGGCGACGCCGGGGCGATCGAGCTCTTCGTGAACGGCAAGAAGGTCCAGGACCAGTTCGAGCCCGGACAGGTCGAGCGGCTCTCGTACACCAAGGGCGACCCCGAAGCGGGCTGACCCCGACCCCCCGTTCCACCTCGGTGAGCGCCCGGCAAGTTCTGCCGGGCGCTCACCGTCTTTGTTACTGCCTGTAAGGGGGTAACCCTGCACGGCGGGGCCAGTGCCGGGACAAAGTAGTCTTGAGTCCATGCCCGAACGCCGTACCGTCGCCCTTGTCACTCTCGGCTGCGCCCGTAACGAGGTGGACTCGGAGGAGCTTGCAGGCCGCTTGGCAGCGGACGGCTGGGAGCTCGTCGAGAACGCCTCCGACGCGGATGTCGCCGTCGTCAACACCTGTGGATTCGTCGAGGCCGCCAAGAAGGACTCCGTCGATGCCCTCCTCGAAGCCAATGATCTGAAGGACCACGGCAGAACCCAGGCCGTGGTCGCCGTCGGCTGTATGGCCGAGCGTTACGGCAAGGACCTTGCCGAGGCCCTGCCGGAGGCGGACGGAGTGCTGGGATTCGACGACTACGCCGATATCTCCGACCGGCTCCAGACCATCCTCAACGGCGGCATCCACGCCTCGCACACGCCTCGTGACCGGCGCAAGCTGCTGCCGATCAGCCCGGCCGACCGCCAGGACGCCTCCGTAGCCCTCCCCGGTCACGCGCAGGAGGTCGCCGCGGCCCCCGAGGACCTGCCGGAGGGTGTCGCTCCGGTCTCCGGCCCGCGGGCCCCGCTGCGCCGCCGGCTCGGCACCAGCCCTGTCGCCTCGGTGAAGCTCGCCTCCGGCTGTGACCGTCGCTGTTCCTTCTGCGCCATCCCGTCCTTCCGCGGCTCCTTCATCTCCCGGCGTCCCTCCGACGTCCTTGGCGAGACCCGCTGGCTGGCCGAGCAGGGCGTCAAGGAGGTCATGCTCGTCTCCGAGAACAACACCTCGTACGGCAAGGACCTTGGTGACATCCGGCTCCTGGAGACCCTCCTGCCGGAGCTCGCGGAGGTCGAGGGGATCGAGCGGATCAGGGTCAGCTACCTCCAGCCCGCCGAGATGCGGCCCGGCCTGATCGACGTCCTGACGTCGACGCCCAAGGTCGCCCCGTACTTCGATCTCTCCTTCCAGCACTCCGCTCCCGAGGTGCTGAGGGCCATGCGCCGCTTCGGCGACACGGACCGTTTCCTGGAGCTCCTGGACACGATCCGCGGCAAGGCGCCGCAGGCGGGTGCCCGGTCGAACTTCATCGTGGGCTTCCCCGGCGAGACCGAGGCCGACCTCGCCGAGCTGGAACGCTTCCTCACCGGAGCCCGGCTGGATGCCATCGGCGTCTTCGGGTACTCCGACGAGGAGGGCACCGAAGCGGTCGGCTACGAGAACAAGCTGGACGCCGACGTGATCGCCGAGCGGCTCGCCCACATCTCGCAGCTGGCCGAGGAGCTGACCTCGCAGCGTGCCGAGGAGCGGATCGGTGAGACCCTTCAGGTGCTCGTCGAATCCGTGGAGGACGACGAGGACGGCCCGGTCGCGGTGGGCCGTGCGGCACACCAGGCGCCCGAAACGGACGGGCAGGTCGTCTTCACCACACGCGAGGGTCTCGTGCCGGGCCTTATGGTCGAGGCAAAGGTCGTAGGCACCGAGGGAGTGGACCTCGTGGCCGAACACCACGAGCTCGCGGAGGTGGCCAGATGACGGGAGTCCCGGCATCCGCGGCAGGCGGGTCCGGCGCGAAGCCGGTCCGCGGCGGCAAGCTGGGCACTACGGCCGTCAACCAGGCCAGCCTGTGGAACATCGCCAACATCCTCACGATGGTGCGGCTGCTGCTCGTGCCCGGCTTCGTGATGCTGCTGCTCCACGACGGCGGCTACGACCCGGTCTGGCGCTCCTTCGCCTGGGCCGCGTTCGCCGTCGCGATGATCACCGACCTCTTCGACGGTCATCTGGCGCGCCGGTACAACCTGGTCACCGACTTCGGGAAGATCGCCGATCCGATCGCCGACAAGGCGATCATGGGTGCGGCACTGGTCTGTCTGTCGGTCCTCGGCGATCTGCCCTGGTGGATCACGGGAGTGATCCTTTTCCGTGAGCTGGGCATCACGCTGATGCGCTTCTGGGTGATCCGCCACGCGGTGATCCCGGCCAGCCGCGGCGGCAAGATGAAGACGCTGGCCCAGGGCACGGCCGTGGGCATGTACGTCCTGGTGATGACGGGGCCGCTGGCCACGCTCCGCTTCTGGATGATGATGATCGCCGTCGCGCTGACGGTGCTCACCGGTCTCGACTATGTGCGCCAGGCCGTGGTGCTGCGGCGCAAGGGGCTCGCGGCCGAGCGGGTCGCGGCCCTGGAGGCCGTCACGTCCGCCGCCGATACGCCGGGGGCCGATGCGCAGGGGGCCGATGTATCGGGGGCTGATGTGCAGGGGGCCGGGAGCTCCGAGGGCGTGGACGCCGGCGCGGCCGCTTCCCGTACTGGTGCCGAGGCACGGGGCCCGGCGGAGGCCGAGCGGTGACCGCCGCGGCCCGGGTGCTGGGGCGGCTCGTGGAGCGCGGCGAGACTCTTGCCGTCGCCGAGTCGCTGACCGGCGGTCTGGTCGCGGCCGAGATCACCTCCGTGGCAGGTGCCTCGCAGTCCTTCCGCGGGGCCGTCACGGCGTACGCCACCGCCCTCAAGAGGGACCTGCTGGGTGTCGACGGGCCCCTTCTGGCCGAGCGCGGTGCGGTTGATCCCGATGTGGCCCTGGGCATGGCTGCCGGGGTGCGGCGCGTGCTGGGCGCGGACTGGGGCATCTCGACGACCGGGGTCGCGGGTCCGCAGGAGCAGGACGGCCGGCCGGTCGGCACGGTCTTCGTAGCGGTTTCCGGGCCCGGGGGCGTGGAGAAAGTCGCCGCGTTGCGGTTGAACGGCGGGCGGGCGGACATCCGTAGAGAGAGCGTACGGAGCGTGCTCGAACTGCTGTCCGGAGAACTCGGTGAAAATGCGAGGGCACAGGATACGGAACAGATCGGGGGGATTTGATGTTTGCAGCCCTGAGTGAACACGACATCGCTCCCCGCACGGCCGCAGCGCAAGGCGGTACGGTGGGGCGTGAAGGATGCGGCTACGCGGTCCGAGGAGGGAGCCACCGATGATTCTGCTCCGTCGCCTGCTTGGTGACGTGCTGCGTCGGCAGCGCCAGCGCCAAGGCCGTACTCTGCGCGAAGTCTCCTCGTCCGCCCGGGTCTCGCTCGGTTATCTGTCCGAGGTGGAGCGGGGGCAGAAGGAGGCATCCTCCGAGCTGCTCTCCGCGATTTGCGACGCGCTTGACGTACGGATGTCCGAGCTCATGCGTGAAGTGAGCGATGAGCTGTCGCTGGCTGAACTGGCCGAGTCGGCAGCAGCCAGTGATCCGGTACCTGTACCGGTACGCCCGATGCTCAATTCCGTCTCCGTTTCGTCGGTGGCAGGTGTGCCGACGGGCCGGGTGACCATCAAGGCGCCCGCGGAAGCGGTGGATGTCGTCGCCGCCTGATCCGCGCGGTCATGCATGTGTGAACCGGAGCCCCGGTCCGCCCCCTCGTGGGTGGATCGGGGCTTCTGCGTATGAGGGGTTGTAAGCGGGTGTGCGGGAGGGGTGGTCGGGTGTGGGGGCTGTTCGGATGCAGCTCTGTCGGTCTGGGGGGAAACTGCCCAGGAGGCGCGTGAATCGGGTCCGCCCTTGCTGTGCGCCCCGGTGTCACACCGGTACGCCCTCCCGTCGGGAGGGCGTACCGGACTAGCGTCGGCCGGAGGAGGCAGCCATGACGCGGCGATGGGTGCCGGCGCTCGTCCTCGGCGGGCTGTGGTGGTGGGCAGTGCTGCGGCTGGTGCTGGAGCCGGAACACGCCGGGGTGATCGAGGGCGCGGTGGCGGCGGGCGGTTGGGGGCTGAGTCTGCTGCCGGTCCATGTGGCGGCGGCCGCTCGGCCGGCTGGTACGGGGCGCCGGCCTGCGGGGGCTGGGGCCGGGGCTGCGGGGCCGGGATCTCCGTCTGCCGGGCCGGGGTCTTCGTCTGCGGAACCTGGGGAGGGTGGCGCCGGGGTCCTGGGACGGTGATGCTTCACCGGGGCATGGCGACTCCACCGTTCGGCCGGAGGATCTGTCCGGTCATGAAGGCCGAAGCGTCCGATGCGAGATGCAGGACCGTATGGGCGACGTCCATCGGTACACCGACCCGGCCGAGTGGGGATATGCGGACCATCGCGGCTTCCGCCCGGTGCTGCTGCGCCGTGTCGTGGCGGTCGGTCATCGGCGTACGGATCCAGCCGGGGGCGACGGCGTTCACCCGGATGGAGTGCGGGCCGAGTTCGGTGGCGAGCGTCCTGGTGAGCTGGACGACCGCCGCTTTCGCGGTGCTGTAGCAGAGGAGACCGGGGCTCGCGGAGTCGATGGCGCCCGAGGCCATGGTGATCAGTGATCCGGGGGCGGAGCGGGCGATGAGGCTGTGGGCCACTTCCTGGCAGGCGTACAGCACGCCCTTGAAGTTCACCGCCAGGACCCGGTCGAGATCCTCGTCCTCGGTCTCGAGGACGCTGCTCGTATGCATGATCCCCGCGATGGCGGCCAGGATGTCCACCTCGCCGGCCTTGGCGACCGCGGACCGGACCTGACTACGGTCTGTCACATCCAGGAGATGGGTGTGGGCCGTGCCAGCTGAGCCGCTGATCAGCTCATGGGTCGCGCGCAGGCCCTTCTCGTCGAGGTCGGCGCAGTGGACTGTGGCTCCCGCTTCGGCGAGGAGGACGGCGCAGGCCCGGCCGATGCCGCTTGCTGCGCCGGTGACGAACGCGGACCGGCCGGTGAGGTCGTACGCGGAGAGGGGCATGACGGGACCGTACGACCGAATCTGATGGACCGTCAACTATGGTGTGGGGCCTGCTTGGCAGCGCGGACACCAGTAGGTGGGGCGGCCGGCTTCGTCGGCCTTCCTGATGGGTGTGCCGCAGCGCAGACAGGAGCGGTGTTCGCGGCCGTACACGTAAAGGTGTTCCTGAGGGCGGGCTCGGGTGGGTGCGCGGGTGGGCGTATGGGCGGGCGTGTGCGTGCCGGTGCGGGAGGCGCCTGCGGCGGGTGTCGGGCCTGTGGTGGTGCGGGTGGGGCGGTCGCGGTTGGCTTCGAGGAGCTGCTTGGCGGTGGTGACCAGGCGGGCGGCGGTGGTGGCGGGGAGTGCGCCGACGGGGAGCCAGGGGGTGGCACGGGCCATGAAACAGAGCTCGCACTTGAAGACGTTGCCGATGCCCGCGAGATTGCGTTGGTCCAGGAGCGCTTCCCCGAGCGGGCGGTCCGGGTCGGCGAGCAGATTGCGCAGAGCGGTGTCGGCGTCCCAGTCGGGGCCCAGCAGATCGGGGCCGAGATGGCCGACGATCTTGTCCTCGTCCCGGGTGCGGAGAAGGTCGAGGACGGGGAGGCGGTAGCCGACGGCTGTGTGGACTTCGTTGCCGAGGACGGCGCGGATCTGGTGGGCGGCTCCGCCGCGCCAGCGCTCGCCCGCCGCGTAGACGCGCCAGACTCCGTCCATCCGCAGGTGGCTGTGGAGGGTCAGACCGCCCTCGATACGGGTGAGGAGGTGCTTGCCACGCGGGGTGACGTCGAGGACCTTCCGGCCGGTCAGGTCGACGGTGGCGAGGCGGGGGACGCGGAGGTCGGAGTGCGTCAGGACCTGACCTGCGAGCGCGGTGTGCAGACGCTCGGCGGTCTGCAGGACGGTGTCTCCTTCGGGCATGCCTCCATTTTGCGGGGTGCGGGGTGCGGGGTGCGGGGTGCGGGGCGGCGCGGATGGCGAGGCGGTCGGGTCAGGCGCGGAGGCGTAGGCCCCTGGGAGTGGCGAGGAAGCCGGCCGCCTCCAGGGTGCGGCCCAGGGGTGAGGTGAGGGACGAGGCCCCGTTGGTGCGTTCCACCGTGACGGTGCCGAGAGCTCCGGCCCGCGCAGCGGAGGCCAGGGCCTCGGCCGCTGCACGGAGTGCCGGGTCGTCGGGGTCGGTCGGCCAGGCCAGCAGGGTCTTCCCGCCGCGCTCCATGTAGAGCGTCAGCTCGCCGTCGACGAGGACCACGAGCGCGCCCGCCTTGCGGCCGGGTTTGTGTCCCGCGCCGTCCGGTGGTTCGGGCCAGGACAGGGCGGCCCCGTACGCATTGGCCGGGTCGGCTGCGGCGAGCACCACTGCGCGTGGGGTGGTGCCCGGGTCCGTACGGTCGCGAGCTGTGGACGCGGCTCTGAGCCGGTCCACGGCTCCCTCCATCGCGAACTGGGCTGCTCCGAGCCCCTCGACGACGTAGCCGCGACGCGCCTGCCCGTTGTCCTCGAAGGCGGCGAGGATGCGGTACGTCGCGGAGAAGCCGCCCTCGACGCCTTCGGCCTGCACCGCGCCGCGCGTCACCACGCCGTGGCGGTCCAGGAGCGTCCGGGCCAGCGCGTGCGCTCGGTGTGTTGGTTCGGGCTCGGTCGCGGGGAGCAGGGACCAGCGGCCCGAGACCGTGGGCGGGCCGGTGCGGGAGGCCGGACGGGCGGCGGCGGTCAGTGACCCGTAACGGCCGCGCGGGACGCTGCGTCTGGCGCGGTGGGCTGTGGAGCCCGCCGTGCGCCCGGAGCCGAGGAGCGCGCGCAGCGGGGCGAGGGTGTCGTTGGTGAGACGGCCCGACCAAGCCAGGTCCCAGAGGGCGTCGGCCATTTGGGGGTCGGTGCAGTCCGGGTGGGTGGTCGCGCGGACCTGGTCGGCGATCTGGCGGAAGAACAGGCCGTATCCGCCGGAGAGCGTGGTCAGGACCGACTCGTGCAGTGCGGATTCCTCGAGCGGGTGCGGTGGGGGCAGCAGCAGCGGCGCGCTGTCGGCGAGGTAGAGGGAGAGCCAGCCGTCCTTGCCGGGGAGTGCGCCCGCACCGGCCCAGATGACCTCGCCGGTCGTCGTCAGCTCGTCGAGGAGCGCGGGGGTATAGCCCGATACGCGGCTCGGCAGGATCAGTTTCTCCAGCGCGGATGCGGGAACGGGGGCGCCCTGCAACTGCTCGATGGCGCGGGCCAGTCCGTCGATTCCGCGCAGACTGTTGTCGCCGAGGTGCTGCCACTGGGGAAGGAATGTCGCCAGGGCGGCGGGGGGTACCGGTTCCAGTTCGTGGCGGAGCGCGGCGAGCGAGCGGCGGCGGAGCCGGCGCAGGACGGTGGCGTCGCACCACTCCTGGCCGATGCCGGCCGGGTGGAACTCGCCCTGGACGATCCGGCCCGAAGCGGATAGCCGCTGCAGCGCTCCGTCGGTGACGGCGGTGCCCAGGCCGAAACGGTCGGCGGCCTGGGTGGAGGTGAACGGGCCGTGCGTACGGGCGTGGCGGGCGAGGAGGTCACCAAGGGGGTCCTTCACCGGTTCGGTGAAGGCCTCGGGGACCCCGACGGGGAGCGCCGTGCCCAGTGCGTCGCGCAAGCGGCCCGCGTCCTCGATCGCCGCCCAGTGCGGGGCTCCGGCGATGCGGACCTGGATCGCCCGGCGGGCCGATGCCAGGTCCGGCGCCCACTGCGGCTGCGCGCCGCGTTCGGCCAGCTCGGAATCGGTCAGCGGGCCCAGGACGCGGAGAAGGTCGGCGACTCCTTCGATGTCCTTGATCTTCCGGTCCTCGGTCAGCCACTGGAGCTCCTGCTCCAGATCGGTGAGCACTTCGGGGTCCAGGAGCTCGCGCAGCTCGGCCTGGCCGAGCAGTTCGGCGAGGAGATGCGAATCGAGCGAGAGGGCGGCTGCGCGCCGCTCGGCGAGGGGTGAGTCACCCTCGTACAGGAACTGCGCGACATAGCCGAAGAGGAGGGAGCGGGCGAAAGGCGAGGGCTCCTGTGTGGTCACTTCGACCAGGCGGATGCGCCGCGCTTCGAGATCACCCATCAGTTCCGTGAGACCCGGGACGTCGAAGACGTCCTGGAGGCATTCGCGGACCGCTTCGAGGACGATCGGGAACGAACCGAACTCGGAAGCGACCTGGAGCAGCTGGGACGCACGCTGGCGCTGCTGCCAGAGCGGTGTGCGCTTGCCGGGGCTGCGCCGGGGGAGCAGCAGGGCGCGTGCGGCGCACTCGCGGAACCGGGAGGCGAACAGCGCGGAGCCGCCCACCTGGTCGGTGACGATCTGACTGATCTCGCCCTTGTCGAAGACGACGTCGGCCGCACCGACCGGAGCCTGGTCGCTGTCGAACGCGGCGTCCGGCAGGGTGAGGCCCCGCTCGCCGCCACTGCCGGTGCCCGGGTCCCTGGCTGGATCGACCGGATCGAAGTCCAGGAGATCGAGGCCCATCAGGTCGGCGTCGGGGAGGCGCAGCACGATGCCGTCGTCGGCATGCATGACCTGGGCGTCCATCCCGTACCGCTCGCCGAGACGGGCGGAGAGGGCCAGCGCCCAGGGTGCGTGCACCTGGGCTCCGAAGGGGGAGTGCACGACCACCCGCCAGTCGCCCAGCTCGTCCCGGAACCGCTCGACCAGGATGGTCCGGTCGTCCGGGACGTGGCCGCAGGCGCGGACCTGTTCCTCCAGATACGACAGGATGTTGTCGGCCGCCCAGTCGTCCAGACCGGCGGCGAGCAGCCTTGCTCTGGCGTCCTGCGGGGACAGCCCCCCGATCTCCCGAAGGAACGCGCCCAGCGCACGGCCCAGCTCCAGCGGGCGGCCCAGCTGGTCGCCCTTCCAGAACGGCAGCCGGCCTGGGACGCCGGGTGCCGGGGAGACCAGGACCCGGTCCCGGGTGATGTCCTCGATCCGCCAGGACGTGGTGCCCAGCGTGAAGACATCGCCGACCCGGGACTCGTAGACCATTTCCTCGTCCAGCTCGCCTACGCGCCCACCGCCCTTCTTCGGGTCGGACCCGGCGAGGAAGACCCCGAAGAGTCCGCGGTCGGGGATGGTCCCGCCGGAGGTGACGGCGAGCCTCTGGGCGCCGGGGCGGCCCGTGACCGTACCGGCGACGCGGTCCCACACCACGCGGGGGCGCAGCTCCGCGAAGGCGTCGGACGGATAGCGGCCGGCGAGCATGTCGAGCACGGCCGTGAAGGCGGATTCGGGGAGCGAGGCGAAGGGGGCGGCACGGCGGGCCAGGGCGAGCAGGTCGTCGGCCTGCCAGGTGTCCAGGGCGACGATGGCGACCAGCTGCTGGGCGAGCACGTCCAGGGGGTTGGAGGGGACCCGCAGGGCCTCGATGCTGCCTTCGCGCATGCGCTCGGTGACGACGGCCGCCTGGACCAGGTCGCCTCGGTACTTCGGGAAGACCACCCCGGTGGAGATGGCCCCCACCTGGTGCCCGGCGCGGCCGACCCGCTGCAGTCCGGAGGCGACGGACGGCGGGGACTCGACCTGGATCACCAGGTCGACCGCACCCATGTCGATGCCGAGCTCCAGGCTGGACGTGGCGACGACGGCGGGCAGTCGCCCTGCCTTGAGGTCCTCCTCGACCTGGGCGCGCTGTTCTTTGGAGACCGATCCGTGGTGGGCGCGGGCGAGCAGTGCGGGGGCGCCCTTGGCGGCGCCGGACTGGGCCATGATCTCGGCCGGGGAGTGGGCCCCGGGCAAGGGGGCGGCGTGTTCGTCGAACACGGTGCCGGTCGCCCGCTCGTACGCGATCTCGTTGAGCCTGTTGCAGAGCCGCTCCGCGAGGCGGCGGGAGTTGGCGAAGACGATGGTGGAGCGGTGGGACTGGACGAGATCCGCGATCCGCTCCTCGACATGGGGCCAGATCGAGGGCTTCTCGGCCTGGTCGGCTCCGCTGTCGGTGGCGGGGGAGCCACCGAGCTCTCCCAGATCCTCGACGGGCACGACCACCGACAGGTCGAACTGTTTGGCGGAGGGCGGCTGGACGATCTCCACCTTCCGCTGGGGCGACAGGAAGCGCGCCACCTCGTCGACCGGGCGGACGGTCGCCGACAGGCCGATCCGTCGTGCGGGCCGGGGCAGCAGCTCGTCGAGACGCTCCAGCGATACGGCGAGGTGGGCGCCGCGCTTGGTGCCAGCGACGGCGTGCACCTCGTCCAGGATCACCGTCTCGACGCCCGCGAGGGCTTCCCGGGCCGAGGAGGTGAGCATCAGGAACAGCGATTCGGGTGTGGTGATCAGGATGTCGGGGGGCCTGGTCGCCATGGAGCGGCGCTCTGCGGGCGGGGTGTCTCCCGAGCGGATTCCGACGCGCACCTCGGGCTCGGGGAGCCCCAGGCGTACGGACTCCTGGCGGATACCCGTCAGAGGCGAACGGAGGTTGCGCTCCACGTCCACGGCGAGGGCCTTGAGCGGTGACACGTACAGCACACGGCAGCGCTTCTTCGCCTCGGCGGGCGGTGGGACGGCGGCCAGCCGGTCCAGCGAGGCCAGGAACGCGGCGAGGGTCTTACCCGATCCGGTCGGCGCGACCACCAGCACGTCCGAACCCTCGGCGATGGCCCGCCACGCCCCCTCCTGCGCCGCTGTGGGCGCGCTGAAGGCCCCCTTGAACCAGCTGCGGGTCGCGGGGGCGAACGAATCGAGTGCGGTACCGGCCATGTCCCCCATCGTGCACCTCGCCACTGACAACGGCCGGTGACGGCGGCCATGACGGTGACCGGGATCCGCGGGCCGGGCCCCGGAGCTGCGAGAATTTGCGTATGACGGCAGTGGGGACGGAGAAGGAGTGGGCACGGTACTGGCAGTACGCGGAACTGCCCGAACTCGATCTGCTGCGGGCCCGCTACGTTCGCCACACCTTCCGGCGCCACAGCCACGAGGGCTATGTCTTCGGCACGATCACACGAGGGGTTGAGGACGTCGGCCTGCCCGGTGGCACCGTGCATGCGGGCCCCGGCGCCGTGGTCATGATCAATCCTGAGGTGCCGCACACCGCCCGCGCCGGCGTCCCGGAGGGCTGGGTGTACGCCACGCTCTACCCCTCCGCGCAGGTGATCAACGACATCGCGGCCGATATGACGAATCTGCGCGGCACCGTCGGGTTCGCCGAGACCAGCGTGCTCGACCCGCACGCGGCCCGGCTGATCACCGAGGTGCACCGGGCCGCGGAGGAGGGCAACGCCCTCGCGGCGGACAGCCTGCTCCGCGTCATGGTCGCCAGGCTCCTCGGTCGGCACGGTGGGGTGCTGCCCACCCTCGTACCGCACTCGGCGGGTGCCCGTGATGCCGCACGGGCCCAGGCGGCACTCCAGGAGCGGATGGCCGATCCGCCGACGCTGGAGACGCTCGCGGTCGAGCTCGGGACCAGTCCGTTCGCGCTGCTCCGCGCGTTCAAGAAGCAGTACGGGATGCCGCCGCACACCTGGCTCACCGACGCCCGGGTGAGGCGGGCCCGCCGCATGCTGGACGGGGGCACCACCCCCGCCGAGGCCGCCGCAGCCGTCGGCTTCACGGATCAGCCCCACCTCAACCGTCACTTCACCCGGATCGTGGGAGTACCACCAGGGGCGTACCAGCGCGGCCGCGCAAGAACGTACAAGACCGGTACGGACATCTCCACGTAGCGTTCCGGACGTGGCAGAACAGATAGCACCCCCAGGAAGCGACCGCGTGGACGACAGCACACCCGACGGCCCGGACGCACGAGCGACCGGAACGCCCGGTACGGACACGTCCGGTACGGCGGTGCCCGATGCCCCGAAGCGCGATGCGGAGGTCGTACGGGACGCGCTCGGCGTCGGTATCGCTGTCGGGCTCTCCGGATTCGCCTTCGGGGTCACCTCGGCCGGCGCCGGACTGACTCTGCTCCAGACCTGCGCGCTCAGTCTCCTCGTCTTCACCGGCGCCTCGCAGTTCGCTCTGGTGGGTGCGCTCGCAGCCGGAGGGAACCCGTACACCGCGGCGGCCGGAGCCTTCTTCCTCGGCGTACGGAACGCGTTCTACGGGCTGCGGCTCTCGCAACTGCTCGCGCTGCCTCGCGCCGTACGTCCGTTCGCCGCGCAGTGGGTCATCGACGAGACGACGGCCGTCACCCTGCCCCAGCCCACCAGGCGTGCGGCCCGGATCGGTTTCACGGTCACCGGGCTCACCCTGTACGTCCTGTGGAACCTGACCACCCTGGTGGGAGCACTCGGCGCCGAGGCGCTCGGTGACACGAACGCATGGGGGCTGGACGCGGCCAGTCCCGCGGTATTCCTGGCGTTGCTCGCGCCGATGCTCAAGAGCACCATGGAGCGCGTCACGGCAGGCCTTGCCGTCCTGCTCGTTCTGGGACTGCTGCCGGTGCTGCCCGCAGGACTTCCGGTGCTGCTCTCCGCGCTCGCCGCACCCGTCGTCCTCTTTCTGATGGGGCGCCGCAAGAGCGGAACGACCGTTGTGACGCAGGACGAGGAGCGCAGCCGATGAACGTCTGGATCGCCATCGGGCTCACCGCCGCCGGCTGTTATCTCGCAAAGCTCCTGGGACTGCTCGTTCCCGCCGGAGCGCTGGAACGTCCCCTTGTGCAACGTCTGGCCGCGCTCCTGCCCGTAGCACTGCTGGCGGCGCTCACCGCGCAGCAGACGTTCGGAGACGGTCAGCAGCTCGTCCTCGACGCCCGGGGGGCGGGTCTGGCGGCAGCGGCCCTCGCCCTGGTCCTTCGCGCCCCCTTCCTGGTCGTCGTCGGGGCCGCCGTAGCGGTGACGGCAGGAGTACGCGCCCTGGGGTAGGTGTCCGCAAACGGTAAGGGGCTCGGCGGCGAAGGGCGCCGGTACCCGGGGGCGGATCAGCTGAGGCTGCGGCCGTACGCCCGCAGTGTCTGGAGCGCCCGGAGCGTCACGAGCGGCCGACCCTCCAGGGCCGTCCCCGGTGCCCACTGCCGCCAGGTGACCGGCCAGCCGCCGTCCTCCTGCTGCCCGGCCGCCAGGTGGTCGAGCGAGCGGTCCAGCTCCTCGTCGGTGAACCAGCCGCGGGCGAGCGATCCGGGTGTACGTGCGAAGTCGTACGGGAAGTGGTGTTCACCCGGTGCGTATCCGGGGGCCACCGGGTACTCCGCATGCCGCTCCGGGTCCAGCACCGCCAGCCGCTGGTCGCGTACCAGTCGCCCCAGGCGGTCCGTCGCGGCCTCGGCGCGTGCCCGGTCCGGGACGTCGTCCAGGAAGGCGACAGCCGCCTGGATCTCGTACGGATGGGACTGCTCGAGTGCGTCGACGGCGGCCCAGCAGAAGTCGGTGGCCCGGAACAGCCACGCGTGCCACACCTGATTGCGGTGGAGCAGCCCGACGACGGGGCCGGTGGCGAGCAGCTCGGCGGGAGGGTCGTCGACGACGGGGATGAACGGGGCGGCCGGGTAGCCGCGCTGCGAGGGGTGGATCGCAGGCAGCGCACCCTCCTTGGTCGACACGTCGGTCAGATAGCGGCAGATGCGCTCCACCCGCATGCCGGTGCACCGGCCGATCGAGTCGAGCACGCTCAGTGCGTGAGCGGTGTGCAGCGGTTGGCTCACGGGGCCGCGAAGATCGGGTTCCAGTGCGTGCCCGTAGCCGCCGTCCTCGTTCAGATAGGCGGCGAGCGCGGTCTCGACCGCGTCCGCGCTGCCGCCCAGGAACTCCTGGGCGAACCGCCGCTGTTCGAGGACGCGGGCCGTGAGCCAGATGAACTGCTCGGCGCGGGCGAGTGGATGTGCTCCGGTTCCAGCCATGGACCGACCGTAGAGCGGAAAGCGCTGTCGACAAGGTCGGGCGGCCCGGCTGCACTCTCAGGAGCGGGATAATGGATGCATGCGGTTGACGATTTTCTGGGAGCGGATGGCGGACCACTTCGGTGAGGGGTACGCGGACTCCTTCGCACGCGATCATGTGATGTCCGAGCTCGGAGGCCGTACGGTGCACGAGGCGCTGGCTGCCGGATGGGACGCGAAGGATGTCTGGCGCGGGGTCTGCGCAGCGGTCGGCGTCCCCGCCGAAAAGCGCTGACGGCCCCTCCGGGACGCACGGACGGCCCTCGGGCGAGCGTCGGCGATATCCCCCGGAAGAGCGGAGGTACCGGGCGACGTTGACGCCACGCGGCCGTTCCCCTCGACGGCGCCCGGGGCGGGCGGCCGAATGGCACGGGGATGGGCGAGACTTCTCCCGTGGCACCGACAGACGAGACCGCCCAGACCCAGCCGCCCGCTTCACCGCCCGTCCCGCCGGCCGCGCCACCCGCGCCGCCGGCCGGTGCCGGCCCGGTCCGTATGCCCCGCTGGCTGCCGCGCGCGATGGTGCTGGCGCTCGCGCTCTACGCCTGTTTCCAGCTCGGCAGCTGGGCGTTCGACCAGCTTGTCGGCCTGCTGATCAACGTACTGCTCGCCTTCTTCCTGGCGCTGGCGATCGAGCCGGCCGTGAGCCGGATGGCGTCGCGCGGCATGCGCCGCGGTCTTGCCACGTTCCTGGTCTTCATCGCCGTCCTGATCGCCGCAGCCGGTTTCGTCGTGCTGCTCGGCTCGATGCTCGCGGGCCAGATCCTCGACATGGTCGAGGATCTCCCGGATTACCTCGACTCGGTGATCAAGTGGGTGAACCAGACCTTCCGCACCGAGCTGTCCAGAGTCGACGTCCAGGACAGCCTGCTGCACTCCGACTGGTTGCAGAAGTACGTCCAGAACAGCGCGACCGGCGTCCTTGACGTCTCCACGACGGTGCTCGGCGGACTGTTCCGGCTGTTGACGATCTTCCTGTTCTCCTTCTACTTCGCGGCCGACGGCCCCCGGCTGCGCCGCGCGCTGTGCTCCGTACTGCCGCCCGCGCATCAGGCCGAAGTGCTGCGCGCCTGGGAGATCGCCGTCGACAAGACCGGCGGCTATCTCTACTCGCGCGGACTGATGGCGCTGATCTCCGGCGTCGCGCACTACGTGCTGCTGGTGATCCTGGGCGTGCCCTACGCCCCGGCGCTGGCGGTCTGGGTCGGCCTGGTCTCCCAGTTCATCCCCACCATCGGTACGTATCTGGCGGGCGCCCTGCCGATGCTGATCGCGTTCACTGTCAACCCCTGGTACGCGCTGTGGGTCCTCGGATTCGTGGTGATCTACCAGCAGTTCGAGAACTATGTGCTGCAGCCCAAGCTCACCTCCAAGACCGTCGACATCCATCCGGCGGTCGCATTCGGCTCGGTCGTCGCCGGTGCGGCGCTGATGGGCGCCGTGGGTGCGCTGATCGCGATCCCGGCGATCGCGACGCTGCAGGCGTTCCTCGGCGCGTATGTGAAGCGGTACGCGGTGACGGACGACCCGAGGATGCACGGCGGCCGTCTTGGGCGCCGTGGCAGGTCGGTGCGGGCACGGATGCGCCAGCTGCTGCGGAAACGCCCTGCCGGAGGGAAGCTGCCGGCCGACGGCCCGGGCGACGGCCCGGGCGACGGCACGGACGCACACGGCTGACGCGTGGCTGCCGAGTTCAGCGGTACCCGGTGACGTCCGCGGGAAGTCCGGGGTCCTGGACCTCGGTGAGGTAGCGCCAGGCATCGGGTCGGCTGCCGTCGACGTCGGTGAAGTCGTACACCTGTGCCAGTTGGCCACTGGACAGCGACTTGCCGTTCCACCGAGCCACCTCGGGGTCCTGGGCCAGTGCGGCCACGGCGCGGCCGACGTAGGCGGGGCTCTCGGAAATGGCGAAGTGGGGCGAGTGCGCGATCGCGTCACGCCAGTTGGCCTCGGTGACGCCGTGTGCCTGGAGCATGGCTTCGGACCTGAGCCAGCCCGGGGTGAGCGATACGGCGGTCGCGTGGTGGGGTGCCAACTCGTGCGCGAGCGCGAACGCCATCCGGTTCACCGAGGTCTTCGCGAGGTCGTAGAAGAACGAGACCCGGTAGTTGTCCGCGTTGTACTCGGTGGTGCCGTCGGTCACCTCGACGACCAGACCGCCGGGCGTCTCGATGAGCAGCGGGATCGCGTAGTGGCTGGTGATGGCGTGCGTGTCGACGGCCAGCCGCAGTGTGTGCAGCCCGTTGTCCAGGGACGATTCCCACACGGACCGGTTCCACTCGATGCGGGCGCCCCAGATGTCGTTCACCAGCAGATGGAGAGCGCCCTGCTCGCTTCGGATGCGCGCCACCAGCCTGCTGACCTGGGAGGGGACGAGGTGGTCCACCTGTACGGCGATCCCGTGGCCGCCCGCCCGGTCCACAAGAGCGGCGGTCTCCTCGATCGTCTCCGGCCGGTTCATCTCGGAACGTTCGGACCCGCTCGTGCGTCCCGTCACATACACGGTCGCTCCGGCGGCACCGAGCTCAACCGCGATGCCTCTTCCCGCGCCGCGTGTGGCTCCCGCGACAAGGGCGACTTTTCCTACGAGAGATGTCCCCATGTGCCCGGAATTTAGCATGATGCCGAACACTCTTCATTGACTTGCCGGATCTACGCTGTTATAAGCCGCTGCTCTCGTTCGGATGGTTCGGCGTGGTGCGCTTGACACCGAAATCGAACATCCATTCTCATGAGATTCCGGTCGGGTTTTCCCGGGCCCGACCGTGGAGTTGTCCACAGGCCGGGAGGACGTCGAGGCCCATTGTCAGTGGCAGGGGTTAGCGTCATTGACGTGAAGCGATCGACTCAAGCAAATCGGGTGGAACCCATGGCAGGAACCGACCGCGAGAAGGCGTTGGACGCCGCACTCGCACAGATTGAACGGCAATTCGGCAAGGGCGCGGTGATGCGCCTCGGTGAGCGGCCGAACGAGCCCATCGAGGTGATCCCCACCGGCTCGACCGCGCTCGACGTCGCCCTTGGCGTCGGCGGTCTGCCGCGCGGCCGTGTGGTGGAGGTGTACGGGCCGGAGTCCTCCGGTAAGACGACGCTGACGCTGCACGCCGTGGCGAACGCGCAGAAGCTCGGCGGCACGGTGGCCTTCATCGACGCCGAGCACGCTCTCGACCCCGAGTACGCGAAGAAGCTCGGTGTCGACATCGACAACCTCATCCTGTCCCAGCCGGACAACGGTGAGCAGGCGCTGGAAATTGTGGACATGCTGATCCGCTCCGGCGCGCTCGACCTGATCGTCATCGACTCCGTCGCGGCCCTGGTGCCGCGGGCCGAAATCGAGGGCGAGATGGGTGACTCGCACGTGGGTCTGCAGGCCCGTCTGATGAGCCAGGCGCTCCGCAAGATCACCAGCGCGCTCAACCAGTCCAAGACCACCGCGATCTTCATCAACCAGCTCCGCGAGAAGATCGGTGTGATGTTCGGCTCCCCCGAGACCACGACCGGTGGCCGGGCGCTGAAGTTCTATGCCTCGGTGCGTCTCGACATCCGACGGATCGAGACGCTCAAGGACGGCACCGACGCCGTGGGTAACCGCACCCGGGTCAAGGTCGTCAAGAACAAGGTCGCGCCGCCGTTCAAGCAGGCCGAGTTCGACATCCTCTACGGCCACGGCATCAGCCGCGAGGGCGGTCTGATCGACATGGGCGTCGATCACGGCTTCGTCCGCAAGGCCGGTGCCTGGTACACGTACGAGGGCGACCAGCTCGGCCAGGGCAAGGAGAACGCCCGCAACTTCCTCAAGGACAATCCCGATCTCGCCAATGAGATCGAGAAGAAGATCCTGGAGAAGCTGGGTATCGGTGTACGGCCCGAGACTCCGGCGATCGAGCCCGCCGCCGATGCGGTGGTCTCTGCCGATGGTGCGGCCGACGCTTCGGCGAAGTCCGTGACCGCGCCGGTCACCAAGGCCAAGGCCACCAAGGCTGCGGCGGCCAAGAGCTAGGCCGTGACGCGTCGTACGGAGTGGTCGGGCGGCGAGGCCGACCCCGGCGCGGGCGCCGGCGCTGCATTCGCCGCAGGGTCCGCCCATGCGTCCGAGTCGGAATTCGGTTCCGGGGCGGGGACCGGTTTCCGGTCCGAGTCCGCCGCGCGGGCCGGGGGCCGTCGGGGGAGAGGCTCGGGCGGGGGGTTCGGCGAGAGTCGCGGGGGGTTCGGCGAAGGTTCGGGGCCGGGCGGGGGTGCCGGCCGTCGTTCCCGCACCGGCTCCAGAAGCGGCGGTTCCTCCTCCT
Organism: Streptomyces sp. NPDC057136; assembly: GCF_042670885.1. NCBI lineage: Bacteria > Bacillati > Actinomycetota > Actinomycetes > Kitasatosporales > Streptomycetaceae > Streptomyces > Streptomyces sp. NPDC057136. Next base: position 25,752 of record NZ_JBHUUV010000040.1, on the reverse strand, counting down.
CGTCGAGAGCCGAGAAGGGGGAACCGCAGGACCCGGTCGAGCAGGCGCGCAACATCTGTCTGCGCCTGCTCACCGGCACCCCGCGCACTCGCAAGCAGCTCGCGGATGCCCTGCGCAAGCGGGAGATCCCCGACGAGGCCGCCGAAGAGGTGCTGTCGCGGTTCGAGGACGTGGGGCTGATCGACGACGGGGCGTTCGCGGAGGCGTGGGTCGAGTCCCGACATAACAGCCGGGGGTTGGCCCGCCGTGCCCTCGTCCGCGAGCTGCGCACCAAGGGCGTGGATTCCGCGCTGATCGACGAGGCGGTCGGACAGCTCGACCCGGAGCAGGAGGAGGAGACGGCCCGCGAGCTGGTGGCCCGCAAACTCCGCTCCACACGTGGCCTGGACCGCGACAAGCGCCTGCGTCGCCTCGCGGGCATGCTCGCGCGCAAGGGGTACGGGGAGGGGGTGGCCCTGCGCGTGGTGAGGCAGGCGCTGGCGGAAGAGGGCGAAGACACGGAGGGCCTGGACGAGCCCTTCTGAGCGCGTGGTGGGCGGGTGGGGGAGTCCGCCCTGGGCGGGGAGGGACTGGGGGCGGCGGGCCGATGGGTGACGTCCTGGTCTCGGGCGCCGGGCTGGTCTCGGGCGCTCGGGCGGCGACCGGGGCGGGTCAGTTGCCTGCGCGTGCGGCTCGCCGGATGGTGGCGTCGAGCAGGGACAGTGCGTCGGCGGCGGTGCGGTCGGGATGCCGGTTCCACGGGCCGATCAGGTCGGTCCAGCCCTGTGAGCGGAGTTCGGTGATCAGCCAGGCACCGGCCCGGTCCACCGTGCCGAGGGAGCCGTACCCGAGACGGTGAGCGGTGAGGAGGGCGCCGCAGATGCAGCGGGCGCCACGGGCGTTGCGCAGCCGGTACGGGGTGTTCTGCCAGCCCCACTCGACCAGGATCTGCCGGGCGTATCCGAGATGGGTGGAGGGGCGCACATCGGGCTGACCGATACGCCGCCAGCTGTGCAGACGCTCGGGCAGGATCGCGCCCAGTCGCCCGGGAAGCCGCCGCTCGTGGGGCGGCGACGTGGGCAGTGCCCGCACTGACTCGTCGATGAGCTGCTCGACGGGTACGGACAGCAGGTCCCGCCAGGCGGCCGGCTCGGACTTCGCTCCCGGCCACGAGCGCGACCCTTGGGGAACTACAGGTTCGGGGGCGGTGTGCTCCCAGCCCGTGATGATTTCCTGCCACACCGCTGTGTCGTGCAGGTGGGAGACCTGGGCGTCGAGCTGATCGGGGGTGAGGTGAGCGGTCTTCATCGGCGCGACATCTCCGTACATTTCGGCCATCGGTCTTGAGGTGAATGTGCCGGGCCCACGGCGATTGCTCCACCGGTGTGTGGCGTTCGGGTGGGGCGCCGCGGATTCCGGGCCGCGTGAGCGGCCGTCCGGGGGAGGTCGCCGAGGGGGCTAACCCCCGTACGAAGACGCAGGAATGCTCCAGTGCACAGGCACCTGTGCACAGAGCAGTGTGTGCGGCATGGCAGAGAAGCCCGGCGGTACCGAGATCACAGAGCTGGCGGCCCTCAAAGCGCTCGCCCAGCCGCGGCGCCAGCAGATCCTTCAGCACCTCACCGTGAACGGACCGGCGACGTCCGCGATCCTCGCCCGTGCTCTCGGGCTGAACACCGGGGCCACCAGCTACCACCTGCGCGAACTGGCCAGGTACGGCTTCGTGGAGGACACCACGCCGGAGGACGTCGAGGGCCCGGGAAGCAGGAGGCGACGCTGGTGGAAGGCCGTACCGGGTGACCGGCGCTTCCCGCCCCGGTCCCGTCAGACATCCGAGACGCGGCTCGTCATGGACGAGCTCAACAGGCACGCGTACGCCGCGGACCTAGCCCTCTTCGAGCAGCTCCAGTGTGACAGCGGACGGTTGAGCAGCGGACAGCTCGACCAGGGTGACGAGTGGGTCGATGCCTTCCCGTATTCGCGCGGCTCCATCCGGCTCACGCTCCCCGAACTGCGCGCGTTCTTCGAGGAGTACATCGCGTTGATGAACCGGTACAAGCGCCCGGACGCCGCAACACCGCCCGGCGCGCGCACGGTCCACACGCGCCTGCTCGCCTTCCCGGCCCCCGCGAGCCCCTCCAGCAACACCCAGCCCGCCAGCCCCGCAGGCCACCGAACAGAGACGGACGCATCATGATGCTGCGCTACGCCCTGCACACCATCCGGGACCGGAAGGGCGGGTTCCTGGGTGCGTTGCTGGCCCTCATGTGTGCCGCCGCTCTCATCACGGCCTGCGGCACGCTTCTGGAGACCGGTCTGCGCGGAAAGATCGCCACCGAACGCTATGCCGCCACGCCCCTCGTCGTCTCGGCCGACCAAAATGTCCACCGGACCACCGTCAAGCACAAGGGCAACGGCAAGACAAAGGTCAAGCACAAGGCGAAGCCCGTCGCCGAGCGGGCCTGGCTGTCCGCCGCCGTCGTCGACCGGGTCCGCGCCGTCGAAGGCGTCAGCAAGGTATTCCCCGAACTCACCTTCCCCGCACGGCCCTTGGTCCACGACCCCGCCGGCGGGCCCTCAGGCCGGCCCTCGTACGGTCACGCCTGGACCTCCGCGCCGCTCACCCCCTTCGCTCTCACCGCAGGCCGCGCCCCTGCATCGGCCGACGAGGTGGTGATCGACCGCGAGCTCGCCCGGCGGGCCGGTCTGAAGCCCGGAGACCGGCTCCCTGTGCAGTCCACCAGCAACCCGCGCTCCTACCGCGTGAGCGGCATAGCGGCCCCCGCCGCCTCCACCGCTCCCGCCTCCACCGCTTCCGCCTCCACCGCTTCCGCCTCCACCGCTTCCGCCTCCACCGCTCCCGTCGCCCCCGATGCCCGCGACGGTCTCCGTCGGCAGACCTCCCTCTTCTTTTCCACCGCCGAGGCCGAGCGGCTCGCGGCCCGCCCCGGCCGGGTCACCGCCCTCGGCGTGATCCCCGCGCCCGGAACGGATCTCACGGACCTGGAACGGCAGGTGAAGCAGGCTCTCAAGGGCACCACCGCACAGGTCTCCACCGGCGAAGCCCGCGGGCCGGTCGAGTTCCTGGACGCCGCAGGCGCCCGTATCAAGCTCGTCTCCATGGGCGGGGCGATGGGCGGCACCTCACTCCTCGTCGCGGTGCTCGTCGTCGTCGGCACCTTCGCGCTCTCCATCCAGCAGCGGCACCGCGAGCTGGCCCTGCTGCGCGCCATCGCCGCCACCTCCCGTCAGGTCCGCCGCCTGCTCTGCCGGGAAGCCCTGCTGGTCGGAGCCGCCGCGGGCGTCCTGGGCTCGCTCGCAGGGCTACCGCTCGCCGCCTGGCTCCACAGTCGATTCATCGACATGGGCGCTGTTCCCGCCACTCTGGAACGGACGTCCGGCATCTTGCCCATGCTTGCCGCCGTCGCCGTCACTCTCGTCGGGGCGTGGGCCGCTGCCCGTATCTCGGGCAACCGTATCTCCCGCATCAGGCCGGCCGAGGCGATGGCCGAGGCCGCTGTCGAGCGTGACCGCCCCGCCCGGGGACGCCTCGTCGCCGGTCTGGTCCTGCTCGCGGGCGGCGTCGTCCTCGTCGCCGTACTCGCTGCCCTGCGCACGGAGGCGGCCGCGACGCCCGTCACCTTCCTGGCCGTGGTGGTGCTGGCCACGGCCGTGTCCCTGCTGGGGCCGGCCCTCGTCAAGGGAGCGGTCGCGATGCTCGGCGGCCCCATGCGCCTCGCCGGTCACGGCGGTTCCCTCGCCGCCTCCAACGTCCGTGGAAATGCCACCCGGATGGCCGCGGTCGTCACCCCGCTGACCCTGCTCATCGGCATGACCTGCACCGTTCTCTTTGTTCAGCCGACCCTCTCCGATGTCGCCCGTACCCAGGCGCGTGAGGGCACCCGAGCCACCTCGGTCCTGGCCGCCGACGGGCAGGGCGTTCCGCCCGCCGCAGTCGAAGCGGTGCGCGCGATGCACGGAGTCGCCGCCACCACCGAGGTCGTACGGACCACCGTGCGGGTCGGACTCGAGAAGTACGCGGTCCAGGGCGTCACCGGGGCCGGACTCGCCCGCACCTGGGACCCCGAGGTCACGAGCGGCTCGCTGGCCGACTTCACGGCCGGCTCCCGTACCGCCGCGATCAGCGAACTCGCCGCCGACCGGCTGGACCTGCGCCACGGAGACCGGCTGGAGTTCCACCTCGGCGACGGCACCCCGGCGAGCCTCACCGTCGCCGCCGTGTACGCCCGGGGACTGGGCTTCGGCGATCTGACGCTGCCCCACGACCTGGTCGCCCGCCACATGGACAATCCCCTGGCCGCCACCGTCCTGATCGCCGGGGACCGGGACCGGGCCGACATCGCCGGGCGAGTGAAGGACTTCCCGGGAGTCGCCGTACTCGCGCCCGCCGATGTCGACCGACTTGAGGCCGACCGGCAGCAGCAGAACGCCGAGGTCAACTACCTGGCCATGGGGCTCGTGCTGGCCTTCACCGCCATCGCCGTCGTCAACACCCTCGCCATGTCCGTATCCGAGCGGATCCGGGAGTTCGCCATCCTCCGGCTCGCCGGCGCCACCCGCCGCCAGGTGCTGCGGATGCTCCGGATCGAGGCGCTGGCGGTCCTGCTGATCGCCGCCGTCCTGGGAAGCGGCATCTCCCTGGCCGTCCTGACCGCCTTCAGTATCGGAATGACCGGGAGCGCGGAGCCCGCGATCGTGCCGGCGGTGTACGCGGCGGTGCTGGGCGCCGCCGCACTGCTCACCCTGGTGGCCACCGCCCTCCCGGGCCGACTGGCGCTCAGGCCCCGCCCGGTGGAGGTGGCCACAGCCAGGCAGTGACCACCCCCGGTGGGCGGCAGGGGCTCTCGGTCACACCTCGACCGGGAGCCCCGCCGCACGCCATGCCTGGAATCCGCCGATCAGGTCGGTCGCGCGGTGCAGTCCCAACTGGTGCAAGGACGCGACCGCGAGGCTCGACGCGTACCCCTCGTTGCAGATCACCATCACCTGGAGATCGTGGCTCACCGCCTCGGCGGCACGATGGCTTCCCCACGGATCGAGCCGCCACTCCAGCTCGTTGCGCTCGACGACCAGCGCACCCGGAATCAGCCCGTCCCGTTCCCGCAGAGCCGCATAGCGGATGTCCACCAGCAGCGCGCCGTCCGCGGCCGCCGCGGCGGCCTGCCGCGGGCCGACCCGGTCGATTCCGGCCCGGACCCGCTCCAGCAGTTCGTCGATGCCCATCGGTTCCGTAGCGACACCGGGGGCGGTGGCCTTGCGGTTGTCGTTCACTGCCAGTCCTCCGGACGTTCGATCTGCTCCAGGCGGAGCACCGCGCCCGTACGGCTGTAGCGGCGGATACGCGGCAGCGGGGGGTAGTAGGCGTGCACCGAGACGGCATGCTCATCGGCGGATTCGTTCAGCACCTCGTGCACATGGTGCCGGCCGAAAGCCCTGCCTTGACCTGCGGTCAACTGCCGTGTGCGGTCGACCCCTTCGCTCAGTTCCAGAGTCTTCCAGCCGTCGGTGGGCAGCCGGGCGGCCAGCGAGTGTTCCTTGAGGGTGCCCGCGGCCGTGGTGAAGGCGCCGATCGAGTCGGCGTGGTCGTGCCAGCCGGTTCCCGTGCCGGGCGGCCAGCCGATCAGCCAGGCTTCACTGCCGCCCGGCCCGTCGAGCCGGAGCCAGGTGCGGCCCTCGGCATCCAGAGGGAGCGAGGCCACGAGCGCCGCGTCGTTCGCGATACGGCGGACGAAGGCGAGCAGTTCCGCGGCATCCGGCGCGGACACGGACGCCGAAGCGCGTACGGGATCAGAAAACGAAGAGGGGAGTGAAACGGGGAGTGCAGACACAGGAACCGTCCTGAGAGTTCGCGCTGAAGCCACCGCCGTACGAAGACAGCACGGCGCGGCAGTGAGAGGCGATTCAGCAGGACGGTCGACACACGCAGCCCGCATAGCGGACGAGGTCCATATGGACCCTCCGCCACAGGCGCACATCGGTGTCGGTCATGGTCTGGAGTACACCATGTGCGCCTGCGGGGGTCAATTGATGTTCGCGGCGCGCTCGGAGCGCAGAGACTCGTGCAGCGACTCCTCGCTCGCCGCACCCGTACCGCCCCCGCGAGCCTGCTCAATGGCACCTCCGCGCGCCGCGTCGGCTGCGGCGAAGAGCTCCGCGGGCCGGACCCCGCCGAAGGCCGCCACCAGGTGCCCGTCGGGCCGGATCAGTAGCACGGTGTGCGCCGACGCACCCGGGTAGCTCTCCGCCACCAGGAGCTCACCCTTCACCGGGAGCGCGGCCACGGCCTCGATGAGCCGCGGCATGACGCCCGCCGTGAGCCAGTGCCGGCGGTCCCACACTCCGGTACCCGGAGCGACCAGGACCACCAGCAGATGCCCCATCCCCAGCCGGTCGCGCAGGCGGACGCTCTTGCCGTCGGGCGCGGTCACCCGTACGTCGGCGACCGGCGCACCGGGGGGCGTACCCACGGAGGTGTGCGCCTCGGCGCGCGGAGGCGAAAGGGGCGAATGCGTGTACGACGGGGGCGCACCCAGCGGCCCGCACCCCAGATGACCATCGGTGAGCAACGTGTCGTGCCCGCGAGCGCTGCCCGGCACCAGGGTCCGAAGGCCGCCACCCCCGCGCAGTATCGGCAGCGACTGGTCGGCGGCGCGGAGCCGTGCGGCGACCGCGGCCCTGCGCTCGGCCTGGTAACTGTCGAGCAGCAGCTCGGAGGCACCGTGGTGCCAGCTCTGCGCCAGCTTCCAGGCCAGGTTCTCGGCGTCCCGTACCCCTTCGTCCAGGCCCTGGGTGCCGAGCGCTCCCAGAAGATGGGCGGCGTCACCGGCCAGGAACGCCCGTTTCGACCGCCAGCGCCGTGCCAGCCTGTGGTGCAGCGTGTATACCCCGGTGTCCAGCAGTTCGTACGCCGGAGTCTCCCCGCACCAGCCCGCCAGCGTGTCCCGGACCCGGGTGATCAACGCGTCGGGAGTGACCAGCTCACCGCGCGGCGGAAGCAGCCAGTCCAGCCGCCAGACCCCGTCGGGCAGGGGGCGTGCGGTCACCTCGGGGCCGGCGCTGCGCCACGGCGGTGCCCGGTGCAGTACGGCTTCGCCCGGCCACGGCAGTTCGGCACGCAGCGCGGCGACAGCGTGCCGTTCCACGGCCGTGCGCCCAGGAAACCTGATGTCCAGGAGCTTGCGTACGGTGGATCGGGCGCCGTCGCAGCCGACCAGATAGCTCCCCCGCCACCAGGTGGAATCGGGCTCCCTGGTGTGCACGGTGACCCCGTCGGGGTCCTGTTCCAGGGTGTCGATGCGGCTGAGCGGTGCCATCCGCACCAGGCTCTGCGCGGCGACCGCAGCGCGCAGACCGCGGGTCAGGGCGTGCTGCGGCAGATGGACCGGGGCGGGCAGGGGACCGGTCTGCGACGCCGCGCCGAGCGGCAGCTCGCGTACCAGCTGCTTGCGCCGCATCGAACGCCACCCGGACCACCGGAGGCCCTCGTCGCGCAGGGTCGTGCAGCCGAGCCGCTCCACCAGAGCGGCGGTGTCCTCGCGCAGGACGACGGTGCGGGCGGGCCGCTGCTCGTCCTTCCCGGGACCTTCGTCGAGAACAACCGAGGGGACGCCCTGTGCGGCGAGGGCGAGCGACAGCACCAGACCGACGGGCCCGGCGCCGACGACGATCACCGGGTCCACGGCGCACACCCTCCGGCCCGTACGGTCGTAGGGGAAGTGGCGACGGAGGCTCGGGGCGCGATCACAGAACGTATGCAACCTATTGCCAGTGCTTGCGTCAAGTGACAGAGACCCGTGGCGGGGGGCACGGCAGATGCGCCGGTCCCCCCGCGGTCGGATTATTGCCGGAAGGGTCAGGAGTCCGACTTGTCAGCAACCTTGAGCGGGGGAGCATCGATGATCTCGAGGCCGCCGCCGGGGGCGGCGCCGACCACCGCGCCCGTCGTCTTCTTCGCCCGCCGCAGCCTGCGCTCGAGCCAGCTCGCGAACGAGGTCAGCGCGAAGTTCACCGCGATGAAGATCAGCGCGATGACGGTGAAGCACGCGATGGTGTTCGCACCGTAGTTCGCGCTCATCGGACGTACCGACGCGAGCAGCTCGGGGAAGGTGAGGACCGCACCGCCGAGAGCGGTGTCCTTCACGATGACCACGATCTGGCTGACGATCGCGGGCAGCATGGCGGTGACCGACTGCGGCAGCAGCACGTACCGCATGGTCTGGCCCTTGCGCATGCCGATCGCCTTCGCGGCGTCGGTCTGACCCTGCGGGAGGGACAGGATCCCGGCCCGCACGATCTCGGCCAGTACCGAGGCGTTGTACAGCACCAGACCCGTGACGACGGCGTACAGCGGACGCACATCGCTGGCGATGTCGGTGAACTCGGAGTACGCGGCGTTCGCCGTGATCATCAGGATCAGCACGGGGATGGCGCGGAAGAACTCCACGACGATGCCGGACGGCATCCGTACCGAGCGGTGCTCGGAGAGCCGGCCGATACCGAACAGTGCCCCGAGCGGCAGAGCGATCAGCAGGGCGAAGAACGCGGCCTTGAGCGTGTTCTGGAGCCCCGGCCAGAGGTAGGTCTCCCACGGCTGGGAGCTCGTGAAGAACGGCTCCCACTTGACCCAGTCGAGCTGGTGCTTCTCGTTGAGGGCGCCGTAGACCCACCAGACCACCGCGGCGAGAGCCACTACGAAGATGGCCGTGTACAGGATATTGCGCCGCTTGGCGCGGGGCCCCTGTGCGTCGAAGAGGACAGACGTCGTCATCGCTTCACCGCCACCTTCTTGCTCACCCAGCCGAGGAGGAGCCCGGTCGGAAGGGTGAGGCAGATGAATCCGAACGCAAAGATGGCGGAGATCAGAATCAGTTGAGCCTCTGCTTCGATCATGTCCTTCATCAGGTACGCCGCTTCGACCACGCCGATCGCCGCAGCGACGGTGGTGTTCTTGGTCAGCGCGATCAGCACGTTGGCCAGCGGGTTCACGACCGAGCGGAAGGCCTGCGGGAGGATGATCAGCCGCAGGACCTGGGTGAAACTCAGCCCGAGTGCCCGTGCCGCCTCGGCCTGGCCCGCCGGCACCGTGTTGATGCCCGAGCGCAGCGCCTCGCAGACGAAGGCAGCCGTGTAGAGGGCAAGCGCGAGTACCGCGAGCCGGAAGTTGATGACCTCGAAGTCGCCTCCGCCGCCGAGGGTGACCCGCAAGGTCTGGAAAAGGCCCAGCGACGCGAAGACGATGATCACGGTCAGCGGGATGTTACGGACAACGTTCACATAAGCGGTACCGAACCCGCGCATCAGAGGGACCGGGCCGACCCGCATACCGGCCAGCAGCGTTCCCCATATGAGGGAACCGAGGGCGGAGTAGACGGTGAGTTTCACCGTCACCCAGAAGGCCCCCAGTAGGTCGTAACCTTCAAGAAAGTCGAACACGATCTCCCGTGCTTCCAGGTGTGGGGAGGGCTCGGTGCGCCGCCTCGACGGCGGCGCACCTCATCAGCCCGGCTTCGGACCGCCAGCAATGGGGTCTTACTTGACGACGTTGCCGATCTCCGGCGCCTTCTCGTTCTTGTAGTTGGCCGGGCCGAAGTTGGTCTCGACCGCCTTGTCCCACGAGCCGTCCGAGACCATCTTGGTGAGCGCGGCGTCGATCTTCTTCTTGAGGTCGGCGTCGCCCTTCTTCAGACCGATGCCGTAGTTCTCGTTGGTCATCTTGAAGCCGGCGAGCTTGAACTTGCCCTTGTGGGCCTCCTGCGCCGCGTATCCGGCGAGGATGGAGTCGTCCGTGGTCAGCGCGTCGATGGCCTTGCTCTCCAGGCCGGTGAGGCACTCGGAGTAGCCGCCGTAGTTCTGCAGCTCAGCCTCGGGAGCCAGCTTCTCCTTGACGTTCTTCGCGGAGGTCGAGCCGGTGACGGAGCAGAGGTTCTTCTTGTTGAGGTCCTCGGGCGCCTTGATGGAGTTGTCGTCGGCCCGGATGAGGACATCCTGGTGCGCCAGGAGGTACGGGCCCGCGAAGTCGACCTTCTGCAGGCGCTCGTCGTTGATGGAGTACGTCGCGGCGATGAACTTCACGTCGCCGCGCTCGATGGCGGTCTCGCGGTCCGCGCTCTTCGTCTCGACGAAGTTGATGTTCTCGGCGTCGAAACCGAGTTCCTTCGCGACGTACGTGGCGACGTCGACGTCGAAGCCCACGAACTTGCCATTGGGGGTCTGCAGACCGAGACCGGGCTGGTCGATCTTGATACCGATGGTGATCTTCTTGCCGCCGCCGGAGCCCGCGGCGTCGTCCTTCTCGTTCGAACCGCAGGCGGTGGCGGTGAGGGCGAGCGCGAGCACGGCGGCCGAGGCGGCGGTGACCTTACGAAGCTGCATGGTGAAATTCCCTAGGTTGACGCGATGTGCGCGAGGTGAGTGATCAGCTGATCCGGGACTCAGTGGTGAAGGATCTTCGAAAGGAAGTCCTTGGCCCGGTCACTGCGCGGGTTGCTGAAGAACTGGTCGGGCGCTGCCTCTTCGACGATCTTTCCGTCCGCCATGAAGACGACGCGATTGGCCGCCGACCGTGCGAAGCCCATCTCGTGGGTGACGACGACCATGGTCATGCCGTCCCGGGCGAGCTGCTGCATGACTTCCAGCACCTCGTTGATCATCTCCGGGTCGAGCGCAGATGTGGGCTCGTCGAAGAGCATGACCTTCGGGTCCATCGCCAACGCCCGTGCGATGGCCACACGTTGCTGCTGACCACCCGAGAGCTGTGAGGGGTACTTGTCCGCCTGCGAGGCGACGCCCACCCGGTCGAGCAGCGAGCGGGCCTTCTCCGTGGCGGCCTTCTTGTCCGCCTTGCGGACCTTGAGCTGGCCCAGCATCACGTTCTCGAGCACCGTCTTGTGCGCGAAGAGATTGAACGACTGGAAGACCATGCCCACGTCGGCGCGCAGGCGGGCGAGCTCCTTGCCCTCCTGCGGCAGCGGCTTGCCGTCGATCGATATCGCGCCCGAGTCGATCGTCTCCAAGCGGTTGATGGTGCGGCACAGCGTGGACTTTCCGGACCCCGAAGGCCCGATCACGACCACGACCTCGCCACGGGCGATGGTCAGGTCGATGTCCTGGAGCACATGCAGCGCGCCGAAGTGCTTGTTGACGTTGCTCAGTACGACAAGGTCGTTCGCCGCAGTCGCGGCATCCTCGGCGGCCTTGGTCACTGAAACTCCGCTCATCGGCTTAATGCTCCGTCCTCCTCGGTTGGCAAGGACACTAATGACGCAGTGCGACCAGCGTCATTACATCTGAGCGGAAATTGAGCATAACGATCCGGCCGCAACCGGACACACCGCGTGAACGGGACGTCCTTGACGCTGCCGGGGCGTACCGGGTGGGTAACGGAAACCCTGCTGTTACCGGCAAGGCCTTGACTGACGCACCGCTCATCGGCGTGGATGCCCTGGTAGGGGATGACGTGAAACGTCGCCGGACGGGAGAATCTCGTCGGGCGGAACATTGAGCGTCGCCGACGAAACCAGATAAGCCGTCCCGGAATGCCGGGCGCCGGAAGGAGGGTCAATGAGACTGCTGCTCGTCGAGGACGACGACCATGTCGCGGCGGCCCTGTCCGCCGTGCTCGCCCGGCACGGTTTCCAGGTCGTGCACGCCCGCAACGGCGAGGAGGCCCTGCGGGCCCTCCTGCCCGCCGACAAGGAACCCTTCGGCGTCGTGCTGCTCGACCTCGGACTGCCCGACCAGGACGGTTACGAGGTGTGCGGCAAGATCCGCAAGCGCTCCTCGATCCCGGTGATCATGGTGACCGCGCGCGCCGACGTCCGGTCGCGGATTCACGGGCTCAACCTCGGGGCGGACGACTACGTCGTCAAGCCGTACGACACCGGCGAACTGCTCGCCCGCATCCACGCGGTCGCGCGGCGCAAGACGGCCGGCGAGGAGCCCGCCACGACGCCGGCCGACGGTCTGCGCCTGGGCCCTGTCCGGATCGAGCTGCCGACCCGCCGGGTCAGCGTCGACGGTGAGGAGGTCCAGCTGACCCGCAAGGAGTTCGATCTTCTGGCTCTGCTCGCCCAGCGGCCCGGAGTGGTCTTCCGGCGCGAGCAGATCATCAGCGAGGTGTGGCGCACGAGCTGGGAGGGGACGGGCCGCACGCTTGAGGTGCATGTGGCGTCGCTGCGTTCCAAGCTGAGGCTGCCCACACTGATCGAGACCGTGCGGGGCGTCGGTTACCGGCTCGTCTCGCCGTCCGCGTAAGGCGTACGTACCCCGTGCATGCCCGTTTGCTTCCCCTGCTCATCATCCTCATGGCGGCCGTACTGCTCGCCCTGGGCGTCCCGCTCGCCGGCCGGGTGGCCGCCGCCGAGCAGCAGCGCCTTGTGGTGGACCGGATCGACGACACGGCGCGCTTCGGCGCGCTCGCCCAGTTCGTCAGCGTCTCCCTTCCGGGCAACGAGGAGCGGCAGCGCATCCTCCAGGCCGAGCTCGACGCGTACGACTCGGTGTACGGGATCAGGGCCGGCGTCTTCTACCGCGACGACCAGTCGCTGGCGAAGGCCCCGTCCTCCTGGATGGTGCCGACCGAGGGCGAGGGCCGCGAGGCGTTCCGGGAGGCGCTTCTGGGGCGACGCTCCCACGATCCGGGCCAGGTCTGGCCGTGGCAGACCGGCCGGGTCGTCGTGGCCTCGCCCGTCGTGCGGGACGGCGATGTCGTCGCCGTCGTCGTCATCGACTCGCCCACCGGCGAGATGCGGTCCCGGACGCTGCGGGGCTGGCTGCTGATCGGTCTCGGCGAGGCCCTGGCCCTGCTTGTCGCGGTCGGCGCCGCGTTCCGGCTCACGGGCTGGGTACTGCTGCCCGTGCGCATCCTGGACGCGGCCACGCACGACATCGCCAGCGGCCGGATGAGGTCCCGGGTCGCCGCTTCCGGCGGGCCTCCGGAACTCCGGCGCCTGGCCCGTTCGTTCAACGAGATGGCAGACAACGTCGAAGACGTTCTGGAGCAGCAGCGCGCCTTCGTCGCCGACGCCTCGCACCAGTTGCGCAACCCGCTGGCCGCCCTGCTGCTGCGGATCGAGCTCCTCGCGCTCGAACTCCCCGAGGGGAACGAGGAGATCGCCGCGGTGCGTACGGAGGGCAAGCGCCTCGCCCAGGTCCTGGACGACCTGCTCGACCTGGCGCTGGCCGAGCATGCCGCGGCCGATCTTCAGCTCACGGACATCGGCGCCCTCACGGCCGAGCGCGTCGCCTCATGGCGCCCGCTCGCCGACGAGAAGGGGGTGCGGCTCCTGCTGGACGGGGTGTCGGCAGCCACCGGCTGGGCGGACCCGATCGCGCTCTCCAGCGCGCTCGACGCCGTCATCGACAACGCCCTCAAATTCACGCCGCCGGACGAGGAGGTACGGGTCACCGTCGCGTCCACGGGTGACAGCGTCACCGTGCGGGTCGCCGACCGCGGGCCCGGACTGACCGGTCAGGAGCTGGAGCGCATCGGTGACCGTTTCTGGCGCAGCAACCGGCATCAGAACGTCAAGGGCTCCGGGCTGGGGCTCTCCATCTCCCGTGCGCTGCTCACCGCGGGCCGCGGTTCGATCGCGTACGCCCGGAACGAGCCGCACGGGCTGAGGGTGACGGTGACCGTGCCGCGCCACTGTCCAGACGCCTGAGCGGAACAGCGGGGCCCTTTGCTGCGCGTGAAAGAAGCTGCGGCGCGACCGAGCTACGGCTTGACCGACCGGTAGTAGCGCGCGGCCCCTTCGTGCAGCGGCAGCGGATCGGTGTAGATGGCCGTCCGCAGATCCACCACCTGCGCCGAGTGCACCTCACGTCCGATGCGGTCGCGGCTGTCGATCACGGTCCGGGTGAACGCCTCGGTCATCGCCGGGTCCGTACGGTCCGTGGTGACCAGCAGATTGGCGACCGCCACCGTCGGCACGGCCTGCCCCTGCTGCGCGTTGAGATAGGCGTCGGCCGGCATGACGGCCGAGCGGTAGTACCGGGTCGATCCGCCGACTGCCTGGAGCCGGGCGATCAGCGGGTCCTCCAGCGGCACCAGCCGGATGGGCAACCGCTCCGACAGCTCCTGCACGGCATTCGTCGGCAGGCCGCCGGACCAGAAGAAGGCGTCCAGCGTGCCGTTCGCCAGCCGGGTCGGCATCGTATCGATGCCGACCGGCACCGGTGTGATGCTCTTCGCCGGATCGAGGTCCGCGGCGCTCATCAGCCGGTCCGCGACGAGCCGCACGCCTGATCCGGGCTGTCCCACACCCACCCGCTTCCCCCGCAGGTCGGCGACCGTCTGCACGTCCGAGTCGCGAGGGACGACCAGCTGTACGTAGTCGTCGTACAGCCGGGCACAGGCGCGCAGGCGCTGAGCACCGGGTCTGCCGTTCTGCATGAAGGTCGCGACGGCGTCGGCGGTGGCGATGGTGAAGTCCGCCTTCCCCGTCGCCACCCGCTCGATGTTCTGCTGGGAGCCCTCACTGGTCTGCAGCTGGATGGACACCTCGGGCATGTCCTTGGCCAGCGCTCCTTCGAGCCGCTCGCCGTAGCGCTGGTAGACCCCGTTGCGTACTCCTGTGGAGAAGGTCAGCGAGCCGGTGGGCGAGGACTCCCCCAGGGGGAGCACCCACCACAGGAGCAGCCCCAGGACGACCGTTACGGCCGCACCCCCCTGAAGGGTGCGTCGTCGGTCGAATCGGGACAGTACGGAAGGCATGGCGCGATCCTGCCAGCCACTCCCCGTAATGGCCAGGCCCAGGCTTCGGGGTCGGCTCCGGGACCCTGCGCCGGGGCTCCGGCGGCAAGGGGCATTCCCGGTACCGCCTACCCTTGTCGCATGAGCAGCGGCAACCGGAGCGAAGCAGTGGACGTCAAGAAAAGCTACGAGGTACGCACTTACGGGTGCCAGATGAACGTCCACGACTCGGAACGGCTGTCGGGGCTCCTGGAGGACGCCGGATACGTCCGTGCGCCCGCGGACGCCGACGGTGACGCCGATGTCGTCGTCTTCAACACCTGTGCGGTGCGGGAGAACGCCGACAACAAGCTCTACGGCAACCTCGGCCGGCTCGCGCCGATGAAGACCAAGCGCCCCGGGATGCAGATCGCGGTCGGCGGCTGCCTCGCGCAGAAGGACCGCGACACCATCGTCAAGCGGGCCCCCTGGGTGGACGTCGTCTTCGGTACGCACAACATCGGCAAGCTCCCGGTGCTCCTGGAGCGCGCCCGCGTCCAGGAGGAGGCGCAGATCGAGATCGCCGAGTCCCTGGAAGCCTTCCCCTCCACGCTTCCCACCCGCCGTGAGTCCGCCTACGCCGCGTGGGTGTCGATCTCCGTCGGCTGCAACAACACATGCACCTTCTGCATCGTCCCGGCGCTGCGCGGGAAGGAGAAGGACCGCCGTACCGGCGACATCCTCGCCGAGATCGAGGCGCTCGTCTCCGAGGGCGTCTCCGAGGTGACCCTGCTCGGCCAGAACGTGAACGCGTACGGCTCCGACATCGGCGACCGGGAAGCGTTCTCCAAGCTGCTGCGCGCCTGCGGCGCCATCGAGGGTCTGGAGCGCGTCCGCTTCACGTCCCCGCACCCGCGTGACTTCACCGACGACGTGATCGCCGCGATGGCCGAGACCCCGAACGTGATGCCGCAGCTCCACATGCCGATGCAGTCGGGCTCGGACACCATCCTCAAGGCGATGCGGCGCTCGTACCGGCAGGAGCGTTTCCTCGGGATCATCGAGAAGGTGCGCGCCGCGATGCCGGACGCCGCCATCTCGACCGACATCATCGTGGGCTTCCCCGGCGAGACCGAGGAGGACTTCGAGCAGACCATGCACGCGGTCCGCGAGGCGCGCTTCGCGAACGCCTTCACCTTCCAGTACTCCAAGCGCCCCGGGACGCCCGCCGCCGACATGGAGGGCCAGATCCCCAAGGAGGTCGTCCAGGAGCGGTACATGCGCCTGTCGGTCCTCCAGGAGGAGATCTCCTGGGAGGAGAACAGGAAGCAGGTCGGCCGCACCCTGGACGTCATGGTGGCGGAGGGCGAGGGCCGTAAGGACGGTGCCACGCACCGCCTCTCCGGACGCGCACCCGACAACCGTCTGGTCCACTTCACCAAGCCCGCGCAGGAGGTGCGTCCCGGCGACGTGGTGACGGTCGACATCACGTACGCGGCTCCGCACCACCTGCTTGCCGAGGGCGCCCCCCTCGGCATACGCCGGACGCGTTCCGGTGACGCCTGGGAGGCGCGCACCGCCGCTGCCGCCGCCAAGCCCGCCGGTGTGATGCTGGGCCTGCCCGGCATCGGCGCCCCGGCCCCGCTGCCGGCCGCGTCGGCTCCCGGCTGCGGCTGCGACTGACTTCGGGGACCTTCGGCGTTACCGGGAGGCCTCGCAGTACCCGGGGATCTTCGCAGTACGCTGACCGGCATGCTTGTCGCTGCCGCCGTCTGCCCCTGTCCGCCGCTCCTGGTTCCCGAGGTCGCCGCCGGAGCGGCGTCCGAGCTCGACGACGCGCGGACCGCGTGCAGGGACGCCCTGGGCGTGCTCGCCGCGGCCCGCCCCGATCTGCTGATCGTCGTCGGGCCCGCCGAAGCCGAGGCGGAGGGGCCGTATCCCGCCGGAGCGACCGGTTCCTTCGAAGGGTTCGGCGTGGGCCTCTCCGTACGGCTCGGGAGCCCGCCCGGCGACACCGCTCCGGTGGGGCGCAGGCTGCCGGCCTCCCTGACCGTCGGAGCGTGGCTGCTGGACCGGGCGCGGTGGTCCGACGCCGTGGTCGAGGGTCTGGCGGTGGGGGAGCGGCTGCCGGCCGACAGCTGCGCTCTCGCCGGCAAGGAGCTGGCGGCCAGGGCCGACCGCGTCGCCCTGCTGGTGATGGGCGACGGAAGCGCCTGCCGCACGGTGAAGGCACCCGGTTACCTGGACGAGCGGGCCGTGGACTTCGACACCACTGTGACCCGCGCGCTGGGTGACGCGGACCTTGCCGCTCTGAACTCGCTCGACGCCTCACTGGCGTACGCACTCAAGGTGGCCGGCCGGGCGTCCTGGCAGGTGCTCGCAGGGGCCGCGGAGGGTGCGGGCCTGGCGGGACAGCTGCTGTACGCGGACGCCCCGTACGGCGTCGGCTACACCGTCGCCGCCTGGTCCTGACGTACTGACCCGGCATACGAAGGAGGGCCCGGAGCGCATACGCTCCGGGCCCTCCTTCGTGCTCGGGTCCATCGGGGTCAGACAGTCGGCGGCTTGGTGCCACCCTCGTCCTTGTGGCCCAGCCGGTCCACGGCGTCCTTGGCCTTCTGGGTGCCGGACACGATCTTGTCGCTGTACTTGCCCTTGGTCTTCTGATCGACGGTTCGCGCGGCCTTGTCGAGACCTTGCTCGATCTTGCCCCCGTGCTGGTGCGCGAGGTCACCGACCTTGTCCTTGGCCGGAGCAAGTTTGGCCTTCAGGTTGTCCAGGAAACCCATGGGTCACCTTCCGTGCAGTGGGAGCTGTGCTCGGGCGTGTTCTGCACCGCCATTATCCGCCGGTTCGTCGACGGGCCAATGGGGGTGAGGGCTTCGATGCAATACGTGTACTACATATTTGTACAACATTTTACTCACGCGTGCGTGGCCGAACTCGGCGGGACGGCCGGAGCCCAGTAGTGCCTTCCCGACGGCTTCCCTGCGCGGAGCTCCGCACACTCGGCTCGTTCGGGAAGTGTCCCGGGGTTTGGGAGACTGGGGCGGTGAGAAGACCAGCTCCGACCCCCCGCGTCATCACCGTTGTAGGCCCCACCGCAGCCGGAAAGTCCGATCTGGGCGTATATCTCGCCCAGCAGCTCGGTGGCGAAGTGGTCAACGCGGACTCCATGCAGCTCTATCGCGGGATGGACATCGGCACGGCGAAGCTGACGCTCCCCGAGCGCGGCGACATCCCGCACCGCCTCCTCGACATCTGGGATGTCACCGAGGCGGCCAGCGTCGCCGAGTACCAGCGGCTGGCCCGTAAGGAAATCGACCGGCTGCTGGCCGAAGGCCGTACCCCCGTCCTGGTCGGCGGTTCCGGGCTCTATGTGAAGGGCGCCATCGACGCCCTGGAATTCCCCGGTACGGACCCCGAGGTGCGCGCCCGGCTGGAACAGGAGCTGGACCGGGGCGGCTCCGGCGCCCTGCACGCCCGGCTCGCCGTCGCGGACCCGGAGGCCGCCCGCGTCATCCTGCCTAGCAACGGACGCCGCATCGTGCGTGCCCTGGAAGTAATCGAGATCACGGGCAAGCCCTTCACGGCCAACCTCCCCGGTAGCGAAGCGGTCTACGACGCCGTGCAGATCGGTGTGGACGTCGGCCGCCCCGAGCTCGACGAGCGGATCACCGTCCGCGTCGACCGGATGTGGGAAGCCGGGCTCGTCGACGAGGTGCGCGCCCTGGAGGCCCAGGGGCTGCGTGAGGGACGTACCGCCTCCCGTGCGCTCGGCTACCAGCAGGTGCTCGCGGCCCTCGCGGGCGAGTGCACCGAGGACGAGGCGCGCGCCGAGACCGTGCGCGCCACCAAGCGATTCGCGCGCCGCCAGGACTCCTGGTTCCGCCGCGACCCGCGCGTCCACTGGCTGAGTGGTGCCGCCGATCGGCGTGCGGAACTCCCGCACCTGGCTCTGGCGTTGATCGAACGAGCGGTTACAGCCTGATCACGTGATGGCATCGGGACGCTCTGCCCGTCATTTCGGTGCCCGGGAGCGTGCCATCATCGAGCATCGATCGACCAGTGGAGTCCGAGTTGGGAGGGCGCGTGGCGATGGAAGCCGGCCCTCGCGACACAGACCAAGACGCACCGGATACGCAGCACGAGGCGGGACGCCTGAGCCCCGACGGGCCCGACGAGCTCGACGTGACCCCCGAGGTCGAGGTCGAGCTGCGCCCCGCGCGCCGACTGCGTATCTGGCAGCTCGCACCGATCGTCATGCTTGCCGCGGTCGGGTCCCTGATGTTCGCCTTCCCACTCGCCTTCGAGTTCGGCGACGGCGGTGCCATCGTCGCGATGCTGGGCCTGCTGATCAGTTGTTGCGCCGCCGGCTGGGGCATGATGGCCGCCCGCCGCGTCGGTCACACCTGGCCCGGCCTGCCCGCCAGAGGTTCCGGCGAGCGTCCCGACTGGCGTGTGATCGCCCTGTACGTCGCCGTGTGCACCGGACTGGTCGCGCTCGCCGTCTGGCGCGTCGCCCGGCTCCGCTGACGCGACGCCCCTTCCGCACGGTCCGCCTTCGCGGGCTGTCGGTGCGGCCTCGTACAGTTGCTCTGTGAGCACTTCTCAGATCGCCTTCCTCAAGGGCCACGGCACCGAGAACGACTTCGTGATCGTTCCCGATCCGGACAACGGCATCGACCTGCCCGCATCCGTCGTCGCCCGGCTGTGCGACCGCCGGGCCGGCATCGGCGGCGACGGTCTGCTGCATGTCGTACGGTCCGCCGCGCACCCGGAGGCGCAGGCCATGGCGGCAGCGGCCGAGTGGTTCATGGACTACCGCAACGCGGACGGCTCGATCGCCGAGATGTGCGGCAACGGCGTCCGGGTCTTCGCCCACCACCTGAGGCAGGCCGGTCTCGTCGAGGAGGGCGACCTGGCCGTCGCCACCAGGGCCGGCGTCAAGCAGGTCCACATCGCCAAGGACGGCGATATCACCGTCTCCATGGGGCAGGGCCTGCTCCCGCAGGAGCACGTCACGGTCACGGTGGACGGCCGCAGCTGGCCCGCCCGCAACGTGAACATGGGCAACCCGCACGCCGTCGCGTTCGTCGACGACCTCGCACACGCCGGTGACCTGTACTCCGCGCCGGAGTTCACCCCCACGGCCGTCTACCCGGACGGTGTCAACATCGAGTTCGTCGTGGACCGCGGACCCCGCCATGTCGCGATGCGCGTGCATGAGCGCGGCTCCGGCGAGACACGCTCTTGCGGTACAGGAGCCTGCGCTGTGGCCGTCGCGGCGGCCCGCAGGGACGGCGCGGACCCCGCGCTCACCGGCAGCCCCGTGACGTACGCGGTGGACCTGCCCGGCGGCACGCTGGTGATCACCGAGCATCCGGACGGCGCGATCGAGATGACGGGACCCGCCGTGATCGTCGCCGAAGGATTCATCGACCCGGCCTGGCTCGAAACCGTGATCGGCTAGAGCTTCGCTCGAATGGGTGATCCGTTTCACGCTGAGCGAGAGCCGGACTGCGCCACGTGGTGGGGTCGGTAGCATCAAGCACCGGCCCGGGGACGCATCCGCGCCTCCTCACCGCCGGTCGACGTTGCCGGAGGTGCCCCATGAGTGCAGAGGCCACCAACCCAGGTGCTCCCCTTCGCAAGCGGGGCCGTCCCCGGATCGATCTCCGCAGGATCGGCCGCGTGGCGCTGCTCGGCCCGGTCTCCCGCGACCGCCTGCCCGATGCCATCGGCCATGTCGCGGACGCCCACCGCGCCCACCATCCGGACGCCGACCTCGTCATCCTGCGCAAGGCATACGTCCTGGCGGAGTCCTCGCACCGCGGCCAGATGCGCAAGAGCGGCGAGCCGTACATCACGCACCCTCTCGCCGTGACCCTGATCCTTGCCGAACTGGGCGCCGAGACCACGACATTGACGGCCTCTCTCCTCCACGACACGGTGGAGGACACCGAGGTGACGCTCGATCAGGTACGGGAGCAGTTCGGCGAAGAGGTCTGCTACCTCGTCGACGGCGTCACCAAACTCGAAAAGGTCGACTACGGAGCGGCGGCCGAGCCCGAGACCTTCCGCAAGATGCTCGTCGCCACTGGGAACGACGTCCGGGTGATGTCGATCAAACTCGCCGACCGGCTGCACAACATGCGCACACTCGGGGTGATGCGCCCCGAGAAACAGGCCAGGATCGCCAAGGTCACCCGTGACGTCCTCATCCCCCTCGCCGAACGCCTCGGCGTGCAGGCGCTCAAGACGGAGCTGGAAGACCTCGCCTTCGCGATCCTGCGCCCGGAGGAGTACGAACACACCCGCGCTCTGATCGCCGGCTCCGGTGGCACCGAGGACCCCCTGACCGAGATCGCCGAGCGAGTCAGGACCACGCTCCGGGACGCCGACATCTCCGCCGAGGTCCTGATCAGGCCCCGCCACTTCGTGTCCGTGCACCGCGTCAGAATCAAACGCGGCGAACTACGCGGCACCGACTTCGGACGCCTGCTGGTCCTGGTCTCCGAGGACGCCGACTGCTACGCGGTCCTCGGTGAACTGCACACCTGCTTCACGCCCGTGATCTCCGAGTTCAAGGACTTCATCGCGGCCCCCAAGTTCAACCTGTACCAGTCGCTGCACACCGCAGTCGTCGGCCGGGACGGCGCCGTCGCCGAAGTCCTCATCCGTACGCACCAGATGCACAAGGTCGCCGAAGCGGGCGTCGTCGCACTCGGGAATCCGTACACCCTGGACAGCACCGCGGCCCAGCAGTCCGAACCGGCGGACGGGGAACGCGCCGACCCGACCCGGCCCGGCTGGCTCTCCCGGCTTCTCGACTGGCAGGAGTCCGCCCCCGACCCGGACACCTTCTGGACCACACTCCACGCCGACCTCGCCCAGGACCGGGAGATCACCGTCTTCTCCACCGACGGCGGGACGCTCGGCCTGCCCGCGGGCGCCAGTTGCGTCGATGCCGCGTACGCGCAGTACGGCGACGAGGCGCACGGCTGCATCGGGGCGCGGGTCAACGGCCGGCTCGCGACGCTCAGCACCGTCCTGAGCGACGGCGACACCGTGCAGCCGCTGCTCAGCCAGGACGCGGCATCCGGACCCTCACCCGACTGGCTCGATCACGCGCGCACCGCCGCCGCCCGGATCGCCATCACCGGCTGGCTCGACGCCCATCCGGAGGACGCGCAGGCGCTCGTCGGCCAGCCTGATCCCCCCAGGCCGCAGTCGCAGCCCCAGCAGTCGCAGCCCCAGCAGCCCACGGACGAGGCGTCGAGCGGCCGGAGCAAGCAGGGGGCGCGCGTCGCGAGTGTCGCCGTGGACGGACCGGGAACAGCGGTACGTCTCGCGGGCTGCTGCACGCCCGTACCCCCCGACGAGGTCACCGGCTTCACCGTGCGCGGCGGTGCCGTCACCGTGCACCGCCAGGAGTGTCCGGCGGTGGCCCGTATGCAGGCCGCCGGACGGCCACCGGTCGGGGCCCGCTGGAACGACGACGGGGACTGGCGGGACGCGGGCGAGTGCCGGGTCACCCTGGTCGCCGAGTCCTTCGGACGGCCCAGGCTCCTCGCCGACCTCACCGAAGCCATCGCCACGGCCGACGCCGCGATCGTCTCCGCCACCGTGGAACCCCCCAGCGAGCAGCGGGTCCGGCATACCTACACCCTGCACATCCCCGACGCCGCCGGGCTGCCCGCACTCATGCGGGCCATGCGGGACGTGCCCGGCGTGTACGACGTGAGCCGCGCCCAGCACCAGACGTCCACCACCTGACGCCCTCCGACCCCCGGAAGATCTCGTTCGGGTGGTGCGGCGCGCGGCACCCCGACGGAGCGGACAGTCGCTGGTAGCCGTAGTCCATGCCGCTCACCTCCCGTCGACTGCGCGCCGCCCTGCTGGCCACCGCCTCGGCCACCCTCGTCGCCGCCACCCTCCCCGCCCCCGAGCCGCTCGGCATCGGAGACCGACTCTTCCCCCAGCTCGGCAACCCCGGATACGACGTCCTCTCGTACGACATCGCGTTTACGTACCACGGCAGCAACACCAAGCCCCTGGATGCCGTCACCAAAATCGAAGCCCGGACCACCGAGCCACTGGAACGCATCAACCTCGACTTCGCACGAGGCAAGGTCAGCGCCGTCGAAGTGAACGGTCTGGCCTCCGACTTCGGAACGAAGGGCGAGGACCTGGTCGTCCAGGCACCCGCCGCGCTCCCCGCCGGAGTGCCCCTGAACATCACCGTCCGGCACACCAGCGATCCGAACGGCAGCCGCACCGACGGTGGTTGGCTGCGCACCGCCGACGGCCTGGCCATGGCCAACCAGGCTGACGCCGCGCACCGCGTCTTCCCGGGCAACGACCACCCGGCGGACAAGGCGTACTTCACCTTCCGGATCACCGCCCCCGAGAAGCTGACAGCCGTGGCCAACGGTCTGCCCATCGGCGCGGAGCGCCGGGGCGCCGCGACCACGTGGACCTACCGCACCGAGCACCCGATGGCCACCGAGCTCGCCCAGGTGTCCATCGGCAGCTCCGCGGTCCTGCACCGCGCCGGACCCGACGGACTGCCCCTGCGCGATGTGGTGCCGGCCGCGGACCGCGAGAGACTGGAGCCCTGGCTGAAGAAGACTCCGGACCAGATGGCCTGGATGGAGCGGCAGGTCGGCCGGTATCCGTTCGAGACGTACGGACTGCTGGTGGCCGACACGGAGACCGGCTTCGAGCTGGAGACCCAGACGCTCTCGCTCTTCGAACGGTCCTTGTTCACCGAGCCCGGCTATCCCGAGTGGTACGTCGACTCGATCATGGTGCACGAGCTGGCCCACCAGTGGTTCGGCAACAGCGTCTCCCCGAAGTCGTGGTCCGACCTGTGGCTCAACGAAGGACACGCCAGCTGGTACGAGGCCCGGTACGCCGAGGAGCACGCCAAGCAGCCGCTCGAACGCCGGATGCGCCAGGCATACACCCGGTCCGACGCCTGGCGGGCCGCCGGAGGCCCGCCGGCCCACCCCGACGACCCGGAGCCGGGCCGGAAGATCAGCCTCTTCAGGCCGGTGGTGTACGACGGAAGCGCGCTCGTCCTCTTCGCCCTGCGGCAGGAGATCGGCATGGCCGCGTTCGACCGGCTGGAGCGGGCCTGGGTGCGGCGCCACAAGGACGAATCCGCGACCACGGCGGACTTCACCGGGCTCGCCTCGCAGATTGCCGGACGCGACCTGACGGCGTTCTTCCAGGCATGGCTGTACGGGGAGAAGACACCGCCGATGCCCGGGCACCCGGACTGGCGCAGCGAGAAGCCCAAGGCTCCGTGAGCCGCGTACGGGCCGGGGAGAGAACGGTGGGAACACCGGTAAACCCGGGTGACGGGCCAGGCAGCACCATGCCACTATCAACGGGTCGCGCGGCGGCCGGTCCGGGAATTCCGGTAAGGGAATCATCCGGCGAGGTCACGCGTTGTGACTGACGTAAGCGAATTTCATCGACGTAAGGATCCAATGACCTCCTCTTCTTCCTTTCCCCAGGACGCGCAGGACGCGCAGAGCGCTACGGAGAATGTCACCGAAAGCCTCACCGAGGGCCTTCGGGCCGACGCCCTGATGGAAGAGGACGTCGCCTGGAGCCACGAGATCGACGGAGAGCGGGACGGCGATCAGCTCGACCGCTCGGAGCGCGCCGCGCTTCGGCGTGTGGCAGGTCTCTCCACCGAGCTGGAGGACGTCACCGAGGTCGAGTACCGCCAGCTGCGCCTTGAGCGTGTTGTGCTGGTCGGTGTCTGGACTTCCGGCACCGTCCACGACGCGGAGATCTCACTCGCGGAGCTTGCGGCGCTGGCCGAGACGGCCGGTGCCCAGGTGCTCGACGCCGTGTTCCAGCGTCGCGACAAGCCCGACCCGGCGACCTACATCGGTTCCGGCAAGGCGCTCGAGCTGCGCGACATCGTTCTCGAAACAGGGGCCGACACCGTCGTCTGCGACGGTGAGCTCAGCCCCGGCCAGCTGATCCACCTGGAAGACGTCGTCAAGGTCAAGGTGGTCGACCGCACCGCCCTGATCCTGGACATCTTTGCCCAGCACGCCAAGTCCCGGGAGGGCAAGGCGCAGGTGTCGCTGGCACAGATGCAGTACATGCTGCCGCGACTGCGCGGCTGGGGTCAGTCGCTCTCCCGGCAGATGGGTGGCGGCGGGTCCAGCGGCGGTGGCGGAATGGCCACGCGTGGTCCCGGTGAGACCAAGATCGAGACGGACCGGCGCCGGATTCGCGAGAAGATGGCGAAGATGCGCCGGGAGATCGCGGAGATGAAGACCGGCCGCGAGATCAAGCGGCAGGAACGCAAGCGCAACAAGGTGCCCTCCGTCGCCATCGCCGGATACACCAACGCGGGCAAGTCCTCCCTGCTCAACCGGCTGACCGGTGCGGGCGTCCTCGTGGAGAACTCGCTGTTCGCCACCCTCGACCCGACCGTGCGCCGGGCCGAGACGCCGAGCGGCCGGATCTACACCCTGGCCGACACCGTCGGGTTCGTACGGCATCTGCCGCACCACCTCGTGGAGGCGTTCCGCTCCACCATGGAGGAGGTCGGCGAATCCGACCTGATCGTGCATGTGGTGGACGGCTCCCACCCGGTGCCGGAGGAGCAGCTCGCCGCGGTGCGTGAGGTGATCCGCGAAGTGGGTGCGCTCGACGTACCCGAGATCGTGGTGATCAACAAGGCGGATGCGGCCGACCCGGTCGTGCTGCAGCGGCTGCTGCGCATCGAGAAGCACGCGATCGCCGTCTCGGCGCGGACCGGCGCCGGTATTGACGAACTGCTCGCGCTGATCGATTCGGAACTGCCGCGGCCGTCCGTCGAGATCGAGGCACTCGTGCCCTACACCCAGGGCGGTCTTGTGTCCCGGGTGCACGCCGAGGGTGAGGTCCTTTCCGAGGAGCACACCCCGGAGGGCACGCTGCTCAAGGCGCGGGTGCATGCGCAACTGGCCTCGGACCTCTCGGCGTTCGTCCCCGTGACCGGCTGACGGTCCAGCACAGCGGTACTGAACGACCCGAAGGCCCGGTCCCTCTCCGCGAGAGGGACC
>NZ_JBHUUV010000039.1:0-70254 GCF_042670885.1 Streptomyces sp. NPDC057136 | reverse complement strand
TCCCGGGGCCCGGCCCTTTGCCTGCCGACGGCTACGCGCTCAGCGAGCGCAAACCGCTCAGTTGTCGTCCTCGTCGATCAGGAACCCACGCATCGGCGAAGGCGCCTGCTGCATCGGCTGCGGCGCCTGCGGCCGCACCGGCGCCATCGGCTGCGTCATCGCGGGCGACATCTGCTGCTGGCCACCGTACGAGGGGCCACCGCCCATGGACGGGTTGCCACCCATCTGCTGGCCGGTGTGACCACCGTGGTTGCCACCCATGCCGTGACCCATCGCACCCGCACCGGCCGGAGCCAGCGAGGGCGACGGCGGCAGGGAAGCGGCCGCCGGCGTCCGCGGCGGGGCCAGCGAGTCGTCGGCCTGGGTCTCCAGCTGACGCAGCTGGCTCTCCAGGTAGGACTTCAGCCGGGTGCGGTACTCGCGCTCGAAGCCACGCAGGTCCTCGACCTTGCGCTCCAGCGTCGCGCGGGCCGACTCCAGCGAGCCCATCGCCACGCGGTGCTTCTCCTGCGCGTCCCGCTCCAGGGCGTCCGCCTTGGCTCGCGCGTCGCGCTCCAGACCCTCGGCACGGCTGCGCGCCTCGCCGACGATCTTGTTGGCCTCGGAACGGGCCTCCGCGATCGCCTGGTCGGCGGTCTGCTGCGCGAGCGAGAGGACACGGGCGGCACTGTCGCCACCGGGGCCCTGCTGCTGCATCTGCGGCGGCTGCTGCATCTGCTGCATTTGCTGCATCTGCTGCATCTGCTGCTGCTGGGGGTTGTGACCGCCCATGGGGCCACCCTGCATCGGGCCGGGGCCGTGCGGGCCCTGCGGACCGGGACCGTGGCCACCCTGGGGGCCATGGCCGCTGGGACCGGCGGGCAGCTGCGGAGCGCCACCAGGCAGCTGGGGCGGGCCCATCTGCGGGGGCTGCTGCTGCACCGGCGGACCGGATATGGCGGCGGGAACGGGCGCGCCGGGACGATCCTGCGGCTCCGGCTTGCGCATGCCCTGCTGCTGCTGGTTCTGCGCGGCAGCACGCGTGGCAGCGGCCAGCTTGGCTCGCAGGTCCTCGTTCTCGCGGAGCAGGCGCGTCAGCTCGGATTCGACCTCGTCGAGGAAGGCATCGACCTCGTCCTCGTCATAGCCTTCTCGGAGGCGGACGGTCGTGAACTGCTTGTTCCGCACGTCCTCGGGGGTCAGCGGCATCTCTTCTTCACCTCTACGTAGTCGTCGGCAGTCGGCAAGACCGTATCGCTCACAGCCTGATCACGATGCTGATCAGGATGTAGACGATGATCATCAGAACGAAGAAGGACAGGTCGAGTGCCACGCCCCCGAGACGCAGCGGCGGGATGAACCGCCGCAGAAGCTTGAGCGGTGGATCGGTGACTGTGTAGGTGGCCTCGAGTACGACCACCATCGCCTTGCCCGGCTGCCATGAACGTGCGAACTGGAAGACGTAGTCCATGACCAGCCGGAAGATCAGCACGATGAGGAAACACATCAGCGCGATATAGACCACATCCAGTGCGACGCCCATACTCGCGCTTCCCTCTCCCCTGGCTCTCGTAGCTCCGGCCTCTCGGCCGGGTCGTTCCCGGTGTCGTGTTCTCAGCTCTGGTTGAAGAATCCGCCCTCTGCGATCCGGGCCTTGTCCTCCGCCGTGACATCGACGTTAGCAGGCGACAACAGGAACACCTTCTGCGTCACTCGTTCAATGCTGCCATGGAGACCGAAGACAAGTCCCGCGGCAAAGTCGACAAGTCGCTTCGCGTCCGTGTCGTCCATCTCCGTGAGATTCATGATCACCGGAGTGCCCTCACGGAAGTGTTCCCCGATGGTACGGGCCTCGTTGTAGGTCCGGGGGTGCAGCGTCGTGATCCGGTACGGCTCCCGCTCGGACACAACCTTGGGCATGATCACGGGCGCGTTCTTCTCCATGTTCGGGCGTTCAGGTGTGATGGATGCCACGGGTGCGATTCGGGCGGGTCGTCCGCTTTCCGCGGGGAGCTGAACCGGCTCCCGCTGCGCGGGCGGCTGCACCACTCGTACCGGTTCGTCCCGTTCGCGGTCGCGTTCCCGCTCCACCTGATGCGCGGGCTGATGCCGCCGCCGGTCCCTCTCGGGCTCCGGCTCGGGTTCGAATTCATCGTCGGGGTCGAACCCCGGACCGTCGTACCCATCGTCCTCCACGAGGCCGAGGTAGACCGCCATCTTGCGCATCGCGCCGGCCATGCTCTGAGTCCTCCGCTCTGTGGTGGATCGGCATTCGTCACCAAGTGCCCGCGATCCACTGTGGCCTGACCGCCTTGGGCGGAAATGACCATATTTTCTGCTGTGGTCCGACTTGCTTCGCGACGTTACCCGAGGCCGGGTCGGTCTCCGAGTACCGCCGTACCGACGCGTACATGTGTCGCTCCGGCCGATACCGCGTCCTCGAGATCCGAACTCATCCCCGCGGAGACCATGTTCGCAGCCGGATGGTCCGCGCGCAGGCGGGATGAGATTTCCATCAGCCGATCGAACGCCGCCCGTTGCCTGCCCGCGTACGGACCGGCGAGCGGAGCAACGGTCATCAGTCCGTCGAGCCTGAGCCCGGGAGCCCCGCCCACCGCCGCGGCCAGCTCCTCGATCCCGTCCGGTGAGACACCGCCGCGGTCACCGCGCTCACCACTCCCGGCGTCGAGCGCGACCTGGATGAGACATCCGAGTTCGCGCTCACCGCGCACGGCCGCCGCCGAGAGCGACGACACCAGCTTGGTCCGGTCCACCGACTGCACCACATCGGCATAACTCACCACAGAACGAACCTTGTTCGACTGCAATTGCCCGACAAAGTGCCATGTGAGCGACAGATCCGCACAAGCGGCGGCTTTGGGGGCCGCATCCTGGTCACGATTCTCGGCGACATGCCGCACACCGAGTTCGTGCAGGATCCGCACATCGCTCGCGGGATAGGTCTTGGTGACCACGATGAGGGTCACCTCCTCCCGCTTGCGACCGGCCGCGGCACAGGCGGAAGCAATGCGTTCCTCCACCTGTGCCAGATTTGCTGCGAGTTGAGTCCTACGGTCCGTCATGCCCTATCAGTCCAACCAGACATATCCGGCGAGCCGCCCGGTGGTGCGGTCGCGGCGGTACGAGAAGTGGTCGCCCGATTCCAGTGTGCAGAACGGGGAACGGTGCCGGTCACTCACCCCGAGACCGTCGAGCTGGGCGTGGACCCCGGCGGTGACATCCACCGCCGGTGTTCCCCAGCTCGTCTCGGACCACGAGCCCGGGACGGCCTCGGCGACCTCGGCCCGCATCGGCGCCGGAACCTCGTAACACCGTCCGCAGACGGCCGGTCCGGTGTGCGCGCTGATCCGGGAAGGTTCGGCGCCGAGAGCGATCATGGCCTCGACGGCGGCCGGAACGACTCCGGCGACCAGACCCGGGCGGCCCGCGTGCGCCGCGGCCACGACTCCCGCGACCGGGTCCGCGAGCAGAACCGGCGTGCAGTCGGCGGTGAGAACGGCGAGTGCGAGTCCGCGCCTGGCGGTCACGACCGCGTCCACGGCCGGGATCTCCGGGGCGTCGCCCCAGGGTCCGTCGACCACGGCCACGTCACGCCCGTGCACCTGGTTCATCCAGACGACCTGCGCCGGGTCGAGACCGAGGGAACGGGCCGCGCGCTCGCGGTTGGCGCGCACGGCGGCCGGGTCGTCCCCGACCGCGCCACCGAGATTGAGCTCCTCGTACGGAGCGGCGCTCACCCCGCCCCACCTGTCGGTGAAGGCGAAGTGGGCGCCGCTTCCCGCAGAGAGCGCTGCGGGCACCGCGTCGTGCGGACCTATCACTTCAAGAAGTCCGGAACATCCAGCTCTTCGGCCTGGGTGTCCTGGTAGGGACGGGCCGGCGGGACGTGCGGCGGAGAAACCGGCGGAAGCGAGTTCTCGTTCGCCACCGGTACGGACTCGGCCTGGACCGGGGCCTCCTCGCGCGAGGGCACGGAGCCCAGTCCGCCCGACTGACGGGCGGGCTCGGCGGCCCGGACCGGCGGAGCCGGCTCCTCGCGCTTGGTGGAGTTGGCGCTCAGGACGTTCTCGCGTCGGGCCGGCGGCTGACCGCCGTCGAACCCGGCGGCGATCACGGTGACCCTGACCTCGTCACCCAGTGCGTCGTCGATGACGGCGCCGAAGATGATGTTCGCCTCCGGGTGGGCCGCCTCGCTCACCAGCTGCGCAGCCTCGTTGATCTCGAAGAGACCGAGGTCGCTGCCGCCGGAGATGGAGAGCAGGACACCACGGGCGCCGTCGATGGACGCCTCCAGGAGCGGCGACGAGATCGCCATCTCCGCCGCGGCCACCGCGCGGTCGTCGCCGCGGGCCGATCCGATACCCATGAGCGCCGACCCGGCCTCGGACATGACCGACTTGACGTCGGCGAAGTCGAGGTTGATCAGACCCGGGGTGGTGATGAGGTCGGTGATGCCCTGGACACCCGAGAGCAGCACCTGGTCGGCCGACTTGAACGCGTCGAGCACGCTGACCTGGCGGTCCGAGATGGACAGCAGCCGGTCGTTGGGAATGACGATGAGGGTGTCGACTTCTTCGCGGAGTTCGGCGATGCCGTCCTCCGCCTGGTTCGCGCGTCGCCGGCCCTCGAACGTGAACGGGCGGGTGACCACGCCGATCGTCAGGGCGCCGAGCGAGCGCGCGATGTTGGCGACGACGGGTGCGCCGCCGGTGCCGGTGCCACCGCCTTCTCCTGCGGTGACAAAGACCATGTCGGCCCCCTTGAGGACCTCCTCGATCTCTTCACGGTGGTCTTCTGCCGCCTTGCGACCGACGGCCGGGTTTGCCCCGGCTCCGAGGCCACGGGTGAGTTCACGGCCGACGTCCAGTTTGACGTCGGCGTCGCTCATCAACAGGGCTTGCGCATCAGTGTTGATCGCGATGAACTCGACGCCCTTGAGACCGACCTCGATCATTCGGTTGATGGCATTGACACCACCGCCGCCGACACCGATGACCTTGATGACTGCGAGGTAGTTCTGCGGTGCTGCCACGTCGAAGGCCTCTCGCCTCGAGTTACGTGTCGTCGCGTTGCGGGGATTCCGCCGCGACGACGGATGCCGATTGGGACGGTCCGAACGCCGACCCGAACCCTAACGTTGAAGTTTAGGGTTACCAGTGTGTCTGCTTCTTGGACTCTTCCGAACAGGACACTAAGTCGACAAGTGGCGCACGTTCAACGAACACGCCGAACCTCCCGTTTTTCTTTTCACCCTATGTGATCACCCGTAGCGCTGACCAACCAGGGTGCTGGCCAGGCCAAACGTGCGTCAACTGTCCGATACGGCCGGGGCGATGGGCGCACTCACGTCGAAGTGCCCCGCTTTGGGAGCGGCTTTCATGAGAGCGGTGAGGACCCTTGCCTTCATCGGCCCCTCATCACTGCTGCCCCAGTTCACCGTGCGCCCCCTGGTGAGTTCCAGGGAGATCGCGTCGAACGAGGTGACCCGTACGACTCGGGTGTCCTTGGCGACACTTCCCGGAAGTTCACAGGCGACCCGGACCGCTTCCCGCACCAGCCGGTCGCTGCCGAAACGGCGCAGACTCGCGGACTGATCAGGTGTCAATTCCAGCAGAGGTACGCCTGCTGGCGCTTTGTCCACCGTTGCGAAGCGAACGCCGTCCGCGTCCACTTCGATGAACTTTGCGCCCCTTTCCACCAGCAGAACCGGTTTCCGTTCGGTCACTTTAAGTCCGATGCCGTGCGGCCATGACCGTACGACATCCACCGAATCGATACGAGGCAACTTCTGGCGCAACCTGTTCGCGATCGCGTCGGTGTCGATGGAAATCAGCGGCGCCCCGATCGGCACCGCGGCGGCGTCGTCCACCTCGGCCTCGGTCAGCACTTCGATACCGGTGATCCGTACCTGCTCGGCCCGTAGCCAGGAAGAGCCGTAGAACAGCCAGATTCCGCCCGCGGTGAGCAGGGCCACGGCCACCGCGATCAGGATCAGCAGCGTACGGCGACCGATCCGGCGCCCCTCGGGGCCGATGTGCGGCGGGCGGGCGGGGGCCTCCGCCCGCTGCCCTGCACCGCGCTGGGCGGTCGTCGGTCCGGCCACGCTCGCTCCTTAGCCGGACCCGGGGCCCTCGCCCCGGGTCCTGCACCGCCTCACGCCTTGCGGCGTGCGGCAATCGCCTCGTACACCATGCCGACGAGCAGGTCGTCGGCGTCCCGCCGTCCGAACTCCGCGGCGGCGCGGGACATCTCGTACAGCCGGTGCGGATCCGACAGCACCGGGAGGACGTTGCCCTGCACCCACTCGGGGGTGAGCGCCGCGTCGTCCACCAGGAGACCGCCGCCCGCGTTGACCACCGGCTGAGCATTGAGCCGCTGTTCGCCGTTGCCGATCGGCAACGGGACATAGGCGGCGGGGAGCCCGACGGCGGAGAGTTCGGCGACGGTCATCGCGCCGGCGCGGCAGAGCATCATGTCGGCCGCGGCGTACGCGAGATCCATCCGGTCCACGTACGGTACCGGGATGTACGGCGGCATCCCGGGCATGTTGTCGATACGCGGCAATTCGTTCTTCGGGCCGACCACATGAAGGATCTGGATTCCGGAGCGCTGGAGCAGGGGCGCGACCCGCTGGACCACCTCGTTGAGGTGACGGGCGCCCTGCGAACCGCCGGAGACCAGGAGCGTCGGCAGGTTGGGGTCGAGGCCGAAGGCGGCGCGCGCCTCCGGGCGGACCCGGGCCCGGTCGAGGGTGGCGATGGTGCGGCGCAGCGGGATGCCGATGTAGCGGGCACCGCGGAGCTTGCTGTCCGGGGTGGAGACGGCGACCCCGTGCGCGTACCGCGAACCGATCTTGTTGGCCAGGCCGGGGCGGGCGTTGGCTTCGTGGACGACGATCGGGACCCCGGCGCGCTTGGCGGCGAGGTAGCCGGGCAGTGCCACATAGCCGCCGAAGCCGACGACACAGTCCGCTTTGGTGCGCTCCAGGATCTGCTCGGCGGCCTTGATCGTGCCGCGCAGCCGTCCCGGGACAGTGATCAGTTCTGGGGTGGGTTTACGGGGCAGCGGCACAGCCGGGATCAGCGCCAGTTCGTACCCCCGCTCGGGTACGAGCCTGGTCTCGAGTCCGCGTTCCGTGCCGAGGGCAGTGATGCCCACGGTCGGGTCCTGCCTTCGCAGGGCATCTGCGAGGGCAAGCGCGGGCTCGATGTGGCCGGCGGTCCCCCCACCGGCGAGTACGACATGCACCGAAATTCACCGCTCTCCGGACGGACGCTTCTTGACGCGCCGTCTCATCGTCTTCCATCTCACCCCGGGCCTCCGCATGGCCAGGGCCGCTTTCGCCGCGGGGTCCTCTCGCGCGAAGGCGATCATGAGCCCGACAGCGAACATCGTCGGCAGCAGGGCCGACCCCCCGTAAGAGAACAGCGGGAGCGGGACACCGGCGATCGGCAACAGGCCGAGCACCGCACCGATGTTGATCACGGCCTGGGCCGTGATCCAAGTGGTCACGCCTCCCGCGGCGTACCTCACGAAGGGGTCCTCCGTGCGTCCGGCCACGCGGATACCCGCATAGCCTAGAGCCGCGAAGAGGGCGAGTACCGACAGCGTCCCCGCCAGCCCCAGTTCCTCCCCGGTGATGGCGAAGATGAAGTCGGTGTGCGGTTCAGGCAGTTGACCCCATTTTTCCACACTCGCGCCCAGCCCGGAACCGAACCATCCGCCGGACGCCAGAGCGTAGATTCCGTGTACGGCCTGCCAGCACGAGCCGCCGGGTCCGGGCTCGCTGGCGCCCATGCAGTCGAGCCGGGCCATCCGGTTCGGGCTGGTCTTGATGAGCAGCAGAATGATGGCGCCGGCGACGGCGAGCACCCCGACGAACAGCCTGGTGGGTGCGCCGGCCAGCCAGAGCAGGCCGAACAGGATCGCGGTGAGAATCATCGCAGTTCCCATGTCGCCGCCGAGCATGATCAGCCCGAGCAGCATGAACGCGACCGGGACGAGCGGCACGAGCATGTGCTTCCACTGGGTCAGCAGCCGCTTGTCCTGTTTGCGGGCCAGCAGATCGGCGCCCCACAGGATCAGGGCGAGCTTGCCGAACTCACTCGGCTGGAGCTGGAAGGGGCCGCCCAGGTAGAGCCAGTTCTGGTTGCCGCCCACCGACATCCCTATCCCCGGCACCTGGACCAGCACCATCAGGAAGACGGTGATCATGAGCAGGGGGTAGGCGAGTGCCCGGTGGAGTTTCACGGGCATCTTCGCGGCGATCAGCATCAGTCCGGCCCCGATGGCTGCGGCGAGGAACTGCTTGCGGAAGAAGTAGGCGGCAGGCTTGTCGATGTCCAGCGCCTTGATCATCGAGGCGGAGTAGACCATCACCAGGCCCAGCACGGTGATCAGGAGGCTGGAGCCGAGGATCAGGTAGTAGGCGGTCAGAGGGCGGTCCCAGGCCCGCCGCGCCTGCTCGTAGAGCCGCCGCACACCGCTTGCGCGGGACGGACGGGGGCTGCCGGCGGCCCGGCCGCCCCTGGGCGGCGTCGGCCGCGTGGAGCCGGTGGCCAGCCGCCCGCGCAGCGCGAGACCTGCGGGGAGCGGGGGGCCTGCGGGGACGGAGAGGGCCAGGAGGCCCGGGGTGAGCGCCCGGCGGGCCGGTACGGTCGCGCGTGAGCGGCCCCGGCTTCGCGCGGAGCTCTCTTCGGCCGGCATTGTCGCTGTCCCCTCCACTGCTCGTGCCCGGGGCTGTCGCCGGGACCGGGCCGGGGCCCGGCCGCCGGTTGCCCGGTTCCCCGGACAGTACGGCGCGGAGACCGGGCCCGTCAGACGCTCTCGGCCGCGAGTGCGCGGACCGCGTCCGCGAACGCCTCGCCCCGCTTGTTGTAGTTGACGAACATGTCCATCGAGGCACAGGCCGGAGCCAGCAGTACGGTGTCGCCCGGCCGGGCGAGCCCTGCCGCTTCCCTGACCGCCTCGGACATCGCCCCAGTGTCGGTCCGGGCCAGGTCGACCACCGGTACCTCGGGCGCGTGTCGCGCCAGGGCTTCGCGGATCAGTTCCCGGTCGGCGCCGATCAGTACGACGCCGCGCAGGCGCTTCGCGGCCCCGCTCACCAGGTCGTCGAAGGTGGCGCCCTTGGCGAGGCCGCCGGCGATCCAGACGATCGGGTCGTAGGCCGCGAGGGATGCCTCGGCGGCGTGGGTGTTGGTGGCCTTGGAGTCGTCGATGTACGTCACCGAGGCGACGTCCGCGACGTGCTCGATGCGGTGGGGGTCGGGCCGGAAGGCCCGCAGCCCGTCGCGTACCGCCGTGGGCTCGACGCCGAAGGCGCGGGCCAGGGCCGCTGCCGCGAGGGCGTTGGCGATGTTGTGCGGAGCGGGCGGGTCGATGTCGCCGACCTCGGCCAGTTCCTGCGCCTGCTTCTGCCGGTTGGCAACGAAGGCCCGGTCGACGAGGATGCCGTCGACCACGCCGAGCTGCGAGGGGCCGGGGGTGGCCAGGGTGAAGCCGATGGCCCGGCAGCCCTCTTCGACGTCGGCCTCGCGCACCAGGTCCTCGGTGGCCGGGTCGGCCACGTTGTACACGCAGGCGATGCTGTTGCCCTCGTAGATGCGGCCCTTGTCGGCTACGTACGCCTCCATGGAGCCGTGCCAGTCGATGTGGTCCGGGGCCAGGTTGAGGACGGCCGCGGAGTGGGCGCGCACCGAGGGCGCCCAGTGCAGCTGGTAGCTGGAGAGTTCGACGGCCAGGACGTCGTAGGGCTTCTCGTCCAGGACCGCGTCCAGGAGGGAGACGCCGATGTTGCCGACGGCGGCCGTCCGCAGCCCGGCCGCTTCGAGGATCGAGGCGAGCATCCGGACGGTCGTGGTCTTGCCGTTGGTGCCGGTGACCGCGAGCCACGGGGCCGGTTCCCTGCCGTCGAGACCCCGCAGCCGCCAGGCCAGTTCGACGTCGCCCCATACGGGGACGTCCGCCTCGGCGGCTGCGAGGAAGAGCGGTTTGTCGGGCTTCCAGCCCGGGGCCGTGACGATCAGCTCGGTGGACTCGGGCAGGGTCGCCCCGTCGCCGAGGCGCACGGTGATACCGAGCGCCTCCAGCTCGGCGGCCTGGGTGCGGGAGCGCTCGTCGTCGCCGTCGTTGACGACGGTGACCAGTGCCCCGAGTCCGTGCAGGACACGCGCCGCGGGGATTCCGCTGACGCCGAGCCCGGCGACCGTGACGTGCTTGCCCTGCCAGTCCACGTTGCTCACTTCTTGGCTGCCCATCCCGCGTAGAAGAGGCCGAGTCCGACGATCACGCACATGCCCTGGATGATCCAGAAGCGGACCACGACAAGGACTTCGGACCACCCCTTGAGTTCGAAGTGGTGCTGGAGCGGGGCCATGCGGAAGACGCGCTTGCCGGTCATCTTGAACGAGCCGACCTGGATGACCACGGACATGGTGATCATCACGAAGAGGCCGCCGAGGAGGGCGAGCAGGAACTCCGTACGGGAGCAGATCGCGAGACCCGCGAGGGCTCCGCCGAGTGCGAGCGAACCGGTGTCGCCCATGAAGATCTTGGCGGGCGAGGTGTTCCACCACAGGAAGCCGAAGCAGGCGCCCATCAGGGCGGAGGCGACGACCGCGAGGTCGAGTGGATCACGTACCTCGAAACAGGCACTGGGGTTGGTCAGGGTGTCCGCGTTGGCGCAGGACTCCTGGAACTGCCACAGCCCGATGAAGGTGTACGCGCCGAAGACCATCACCGATGCGCCGGTGGCCAGGCCGTCCAGACCGTCCGTCAGGTTCACGCCGTTGGACATGGCGAGAATCATGAACAGCGCCCAGACGCAGAAGAGCACCGGGCCGATAGACCAGCCGAAGTCCTCGACGAACGACAGCCGGGTGGAGGCCGGGGTGTTGCCGCGGGCGTCGGCGAACTGGAGCGAGAGCACCGCGAAGGCGATGCCGACGATCAGCTGGCCGGCCATCTTCGCCTTGGCCCGCAGACCGAGCGAACGCTGTTTGACGATCTTGATGTAGTCGTCGAGGAAGCCGACCAGGCCCATTCCCGCCATCAGGAAGAGGACCAGCACACCGGAGAAACGCATCTCCTCGCCGGTGATCACCTTGGCCAGGATGTACGCGATGATCGTCGCCAGGATGAAGGCGATACCACCCATGGTGGGCGTGCCCTGCTTGCTGCCGTGGCTGCGCGGGCCATCGTCCCGGATGAACTGCCCGTAGCCCTTGCGGGCCAGGAGTTTGATCAGCAGCGGAGTACCGACCAGGGTCAGGAAGAGCCCGATGGCCCCCGCGAAGAGGATCTGCCTCATCGGACGGCGACCTCGCCCTCGGTCGAGTTCTCCAGCAGTGCCAGGGCGACCTTCTCCAGGCCGACCGACCGGGACGCCTTCACCAGCACGACGTCTCCCGGGCGCAGTTCACTGCGCAACAGGTCGACGGCCGCCTGTGCGTCGGACACGTGCACCGACTCCTCACCCCACGAACCCTCGTTATATGCGCCCAGTTGCAGCCAGGAGGCTTCTCTTCCTCCGACTGCGACGAGCTTGCTGACGTTGAGCCGGACGGCGAGCCGTCCGACAGCGTCGTGCTCGGCGAGCGACGCGTCACCGAGCTCGGCCATCTGACCGAGCACCGCCCACGTGCGTCCCCCTCCGGCCCGTGAGGCTTTGCCCATGGCAGCCAGCGCACGGAGTGCGGCTCTCATGGATTCGGGGTTCGCGTTGTAGGCGTCATTGACGACCGTCACACCGTCCGGACGTTCGGTGACCTCCATGCGCCAGCGGGAGAGGGTGCCCGCCTCGGAGAGCGCCACGGCGATCTCAGTCACGGACATGCCCAACTCATGGGCGACGGCGGCCGCGGCGAGCGCGTTCGACACGTGGTGCTCACCGTACAGGCGCAAGGTCACGTCGCTGCACCCGGTGGGTGTGTGGAGCTCGAAAGCGGGGCGCCCGTCGTCCGTGAGCCGGACGTTCTCACCCCGTACGTCCGCATCCGCGGCCTCTCCGAAGAGCAGGACCCGGGCTTTCGTGCGGGCGGCCATGGCCCGTACGAGGGGGTCGTCGGCGTTGAGGACGGCGACGCCGCCTTCCGCGGCGGCGGGAAGGGCCTCCACGAGCTCGCCCTTGGCCTCGGCGATCGCCTCGCGGCTGCCGAACTCACCGATGTGCGCGGTGCCCACGTTGAGGACCAGGCCGATGCGCGGGGGCGTGAGGCCGGTCAGGTAGCGGATGTGGCCGACACCGCGGGCGCCCATTTCGAGGACGAGGTGCTGGGTCTCCTCGGTGGCGCGCAGCGCGGTGAGCGGCAGGCCGAGCTCGTTGTTGAAGGAGCCCGGTGTCCAGACCGTGGGGGCCTTGCGCTCCAGGAGCTGGGCGATCAGGTCCTTGGTGGAGGTCTTGCCCGCCGAGCCGGTGAGCGCGACGACGGTGGCTCCGAGCCGCTGGACGACGGCGCGGGCGAGTGCGCCGAGCGCCGCCTCGACATCGTCGACGACGATCGCCGGAACACCGACGGGGCGGGCGGCCAGCACTGCTGCCGCGCCCGCCTCGACGGCGCGCTGCGCGAAGTCGTGGCCGTCGACCTGCTCGCCCGGCAGGGCGACGAACAGGCTGCCGGGCTTCACCTCTCGGGAGTCGATGACGACGGGTCCGTCGACGGTGACTGCCGGATCGGGTATGTCGTGCGGCTGCCCGCCGACGATTTCGGCGATCTCGGTGAGGGAAAGGGTGATCACTTGGTCATCCCTGACTGTTGTTCTCGTGGGTGTGGGCGCGGTCCGCGGTGCCCTCGGGGGCGTCCTCGGTGCTCTCGGGGGCGTCCTCGGTGCTCTCGCGGCCCATGGAGCGCGCGATGGCGGCGCGCAGGACCTTGCGGTCGTCGAAGGGGCGGACCACTCCGTGGATGTCCTGGCCCTGCTCGTGTCCCTTGCCCGCGACGAGGACGGTGTCGCCCGGTTCGGCGCGGGCGACGGCCGCGGCGATGGCCGCGGCCCGGTCGGCGTCGACGAGGACGTCGCCGCGCTCGTGGACGGGGACCTCGGCGGCGCCGGAGAGCATCGCGGCGAGGATGGCCAGAGGGTCTTCGGAGCGGGGGTTGTCGGAGGTCAGTACGGCGGTGTCGGCGAGGCGGGCCGCCGCGGCGCCCATGGGGACGCGTTTGGTGGTGTCCCGGTCGCCGCCGCAGCCGAGCACGATGTGGACCCTGCCCTCGGTGACCTTGCGCAGGGAACGCAGGACGGACTCGACCGCGTCCGTCTTGTGGGCGTAGTCGACGACGGCCAGGTACGGCTGTCCGGCGTCCACGCGCTCCAGCCGGCCTGGGACGCCCGGGACGGCCGCGACACCGTCGGCGGCAATCTGCGGGTCGACGCCCGCGACGGCCAGGGTGACGATCGCGGCGAGGCTGTTGGCGACGTTGAACGGGCCGGGGAGCGGCGCCTTGGCGCTGATCCGCTCGCCCTTGGGACCGACGACCCGGAAGGTGCTGTCCTGCGGGCCGACCTCGACGTCCTCGGCACGCCAGTCGGCGTCCGGGTGGCCCTCGGCGGAGAAGGAGACGACCGGGACGGTCGCCTCGGCAATCAGCCGCCTGCCGTACTCGTCGTCAAAGTTGACGACTCCCTGCCTGCTGCGGAGCGGGGTGAAGAGCTGGGCCTTGGCCTGGAAGTAGTCCTCCATCCCGGAGTGGAACTCCATGTGCTCCGGGCTGAGGTTGTTGAAGACGGCGACGTCGAAGACGCAGCCGTCGACCCGGCCGAGCACCAGCGCGTGGCTGGAGACCTCCATGGCGACCGCCTCGGTGCCGCGTTCGCGCATGACGGCGAAGAGGGCCTGGAGGTCGGTGGCTTCGGGGGTGGTGCGCTCGGACTTGATGCGCTCGTCACCGATGCGCATCTCGACGGTGCCGATCAGTCCGGTGTTGCGGCCGGCGCCGCGCAGCCCGCCCTCGACGAGGTACGCCGTGGTCGTCTTGCCGGACGTTCCGGTGATCCCGATCTGGAGCAGGCCGGCGCCGGGCCGCCCGTAGATCTCCGCGGCGATTTCGCCCATCCGGCCCCGCGGGTCCTCGGTGACGAGGGCCGGGAGCCCGGTGGCGGCGGCGCGTTCGGCGCCCGCCGGGTCGGTGAGGACCGCGACCGCGCCGAGCCCCGCGGCCTGGGCGGCAAAGTCGGCTCCGTGGAACCGGGCGCCGGGCAGGGCCGCGTAGACATCGCCCGGGCGCACGGCCCGCGAGTCATGGGTGATGCCGGTGACCTCGCCGGGCCCGGGAGGTTCGACACCGAGCATGGCGGCCAGCTCGCCGAGGGAAGTGGGCCGGAGCCGGTCCGGTCGGGGCGCTCCCGGGTAGCTCACAGGCGCGTCCTTCTGGGTGTTCTGGAACTGATCAGGGTGGGGCACGGCGGTGAGCGTACCGGGCTCACCCGGCCTCTCGCGAAGCGAGGGGCCGGGGTCGCGGTACTTCTCGTTCCGGTTCCCGGGATCAGGGGTGATCGTTGTCACTGAGGGTTCCCTCGGGGCTACTGCGGATCGTGAGCCCGGCCAGGACCCGCAGCGCCCGCCTTGTCACTCGCCGGGCTGGAAGGACACCGGCAGCCGGGCGGGCTTGCTGCCGGACGGTGCGGTCTGGAGCGTCTTGAGCGCGAACTCCATGACCTTCTTGTAGATCGGACCGCAGGTCTGGCCGCCGAAGTAGCTGCCCTTGGTGGGGTTCTGGATCGCGCAGTAGACGGTGACCTGCGGGTCGTCGGAGGGCGCGAAGCCCGCGAAGGAGGCGGTGTAGCCGTGGTAGCCACCGCGCTCCGGGTCGACGCGGTTGGCTGTACCGGTCTTGCCCGCGACCCGGTAGCCCGGGATCGCCGCCTTGGTCCCGGTGCCTTCGTGGTCGTCGACCACGGACTCGAGCATGACCGCCAGCGTCTTGGCGGTCTTCTCGCTGACCACCCGGGTCTGTTCGGGGGCGGGGGCTGCGGTGTATCCGCCGTCCGCGTCCCTGGTCCCGCGCACGAGGGTGGGTGCGATCCTGACCCCTCCGTTGGCGATCGTCGAGTAGACCGACGCGGCCTGCATGGCGTTCAGGGAGAGGCCCTGGCCGAACGGGATCGTGAACTGCTGCGAGGTCGACCAGTCCTGCGGCTTCGCGAGGAGGCCGGGTGACTCACCGGGGTAACCGAGCCCGGTGACGGAGCCGATGCCGAATTTACGCAGATACGAGTAGAGGACCTTGTTGGCCTCGGCCTGGGTCCTGCCGAGCTGACCGGTCGCCAGGATGGTGCCGATGTTGCTCGACTTGGCGAGTACGCCGTTGAGCGTGAGGTACCAGGTGGGGTGGTCGACGTCGTCCCTGAACAGCCGGTCACCGCGGTGCAGCCGGTTGGGCACCGTGACGTGGGTGTCGGGCGTGGCGGCCTCCTCCTCCAGCACGGCGGCCATGGACATGACCTTGCTGGTGGAGCCCGGCTCGTACACGTCCTGGAGCGCCGCGTTGCCCAGGGTGGCGGCGTTGACCTGCGAGAGGTCGTTCGGGTCGTAGCCGGGAGCGTTGGCCATGGCCAGCACCTCGCCGGTCCGCGTGTTCTGGACGATCACATAGCCGCGGTCCGCCTGGGACTTCTTGACCTGGTCGGCGATGGCCCGCTGGGCCGCCCACTGGATGTCACGGTCGATGGTGAGCTCGATGTTGGCGCCGGGGACGGCCGGGACCTCCCTGGCTCCGGCCGTGGGCACGCGCCGGCCGCCGGACTGGGCGTACCGGACCTTTCCGTCCTGCCCGGCCAGTTCCTCGTTCAGCTTCGATTCGAGGCCGCCGCCGCCCTTGCCCTCGGCGTTGACGAATCCCACTATCCCGGCGGCCAGATCGCCGTTCGGGTATACCCGCTTGGTGGTGGGCTCCTGGAGGACACCGGCCAGCACGTTGGCCCCCGGGCCGCCGTTGGCCTTGTCCTCCTGGGCCTTCTTCGCGAAGGCGGCCTTGAGGTCCTTGATCTGCTTCCAGACCTGCGGGGTCTGCCTGCTCGCCAGGAGCGTGTAGCGGCTCTTGGGGGCCGCCAGCTTCTTCGTCAGCTCCTCGACGTCCTTGCCGAGGATCGGAGCGAGGAGCGCGGCGGCCTGCTGCGGCGCGTCCGGGGCCTTGCTGTCCTCGGGCGTGAACATTTTGGGGTCGGCGGTGATGTTGTGGGCGTCGACGCTGGTGGCCAGCGCGATCCCGTCGCGGTCGGTGATCTCCCCGCGCTCGGCGGCGACCGTGTACTCGAGGTAGCGGTTCTGCTGGGCCTTCGCCGCGTACGCACTGGCGTCGACGGCCTGGACCTGGAGGAGCCGGACGACGAACGCCAGCATGACGGCCGTCAGACCGAGGCCGACCAGGCGCAGACGTGGGCGTGGGCTGCCGAGGCGGAGGGAACGCGGAGTGCCGGCGCGCGGCCGCCCCGACGAGGGGCGTGGGCGGCGGGCAGCGGGCCGGGGGCGGCCGGGGGCGCCTGCCGCGTTACGGGGGCGTGCCGGGCCGGGTACGCGGCGGCGCGGCGGTTCCTTGGACGACACTGCGTCACCTGCCGGGGCTCGTCGTGGGCGGGGGCGCCGAGGTGCGCAGCCGCGCGGTCGGCGTGGTCTCTGCTTCGGGCTCGGGCTCTGGTCCGGCGGGAGCCTGCATCGGGGCTCCGGGGGCACCGGAGCCCTGGGCGGACGCGGCCTGCGAGGCGCCGGGGGAGGGCGACCCGGAGGCGGACCGGGAGGCCGACGGGTCCGGCGAGGTGGCGTCGGCGGAGGGGGTGGGCGAGCTGTCGGACGGGGATTCCACCGGCTTCGGCGGGGCCGTGGGCATCGGGTCGGCGGTGGACTCCACGGGCACACCCCGCACCGTGCCGTCCGGGCTCAGGAAGGCGGGGTTGCCGCCCGGCACCATGCCCAGTTCCCTGGCGCGCCGCTCCAGCGCGTCCGGCTCGGAGTAGCTGTCGACGTCCCGCTGGAGGGCCTGCTGATCGTCGGTGAGCTCCGTGGTCTCCCGCTTCAGCTCGCTCAGCCTGAACGATCCTTCATTGAGGGCGGAGTTCAGCAGGAGCAGCGTGATCAGGCCGCCGCCGAGGAGCAGGACGACCAGCAGGACGAAAGGGGTACGGGCCGCGTTGCTGGGCCCCGACGGCATCAGCCGGGCGAGCCGCACGGCCCGCCCCTTCAACTGTTCGGCCGGTTTGGTCACGGCATCGCCTCGGACGTCCCGGGTGCCGGGCCGGCCGGAGCGGAGACGCTCATCGCTCCTCCTCGCGGATGCGCTGGGCGCCGCGCAGCCGGGCGGGGGCGGCGCGCCGGTTCTCGGCGACCTCCTCCTCCGTGGGCAGCTCCGCGCCACGGGTCAGCAGCTTCAGCCGTGGCTGGTAGCGCTCGGGGACGACGGGCAGGCCGGGGGGCGCGGTATTGGCGGCGCCGGCCGCGAAGACCTGCTTGACCAGCCGGTCCTCCAGCGAGTGGTACGAGAGGACGGCGATACGGCCGCCGACGGCGAGGGAGTCCACAGCCGCCGGGATGGCCCGCTCCAGGACCGTGAGCTCGCCGTTGACCTCGATACGCAGGGCCTGGAAGGTGCGCTTGGCCGGGTTGCCGCCGGTTCGCTTGGCGGCCTGCGGCAGCGAGTCCCGGATCAGCTCGACGAGCCGGGCGCTGTTGGTGAAGGGCTCCTTCTCGCGCTCGCGCACGACGGCGGAGACGATCCGCTTGGCCTGCTTCTCCTCGCCGTACTGACGCAGAATCCGTACGAGCTCGCCGGGCGGGTAGGTGTTGAGCACCTCGGCCGCACCGATCCCGGTCGTCTGGTCCATGCGCATGTCGAGGGGGGCGTCCTGGGCGTACGCGAATCCCCGGTCGGCCTCGTCGAGCTGCATGGAGGAGACACCGAGGTCGAAGAGCACGCCCTGGACCTTGGGGATGCCCAGCCGGTCGAGGACCTCGGGCAGTTCGTCGTAGACGGCGTGCACGAGCGTGGCGCGGTCGCCGTAGGGGGCGAGGCGCTCGGCGGAGAGCCGGAGCGCCTCCTTGTCCCGGTCGAGTGCGATCAGCCGGGCCGTCGGGAAGGCGGCGAGGAGTGCCTCGCTGTGTCCGCCGAGGCCGAGGGTGCAGTCGACGACCACCGGCGGCCGGGGGCCCGGGTCCTCCAGAGCCGGGGCCAACAGGTCCAGGCATCGCTGGAGCATCACCGGGACGTGTCGGGTCTGGCTCATGCGCCCTCTCAGGCTCGAATCATGCACGGCTCGTGCGTGCGGCCTGGTCCCCGCCCGCTCGGAAGGGGAGGTCCACCGACGCCGGGGAAGGGGCGCCGACCGACCGGCGAGCGGGAGAGGGCCGGGCCGCACGCGTGCCGCACGTGGCGGGGGCGTACGGAATATGAAGAATATGCAAGGCGTGTCGGTAACTTCGCGTCACTTTAGTCCACCCTGCCATTCGATCGATTCCCGATCAACGAAGCGGACAGCGCGTCGCACCGGCCTCTTCGTACGCGGAAGCTCACTCGACCGGGTGCACTTCTGTGAGGCTGTGGGTTACCTCACAACAAGCCTCGTTGACGTTCTTTGTCCCCTTCCACAACACGCCGGGGCCGGTCTTGAACGCTAACGTCGTATCCATGTCGACTTCCGCGCACTCCCCCAACGAACCCTCCGCACCCACTGCGGGCGCGGCCCGTTCCGGCGGCACGGTCACCGATCGGCTGGTCGAGGCGAACGCCCACTACGCGGACAAGTTCAGCGACCCGGGCATGGACGCCCGGCCGGTTCTGCACGTGGCCGTGGTCGCCTGCATGGACGCCCGTCTCGACCTGCACGACGCGCTCGGTCTGGAGCTCGGCGACTGTCACACCATCCGCAACGCGGGCGGCGTGGTCACCGACGACGTGATCCGCTCCCTGACCATCAGCCAGCGCGCTCTCGGCACCCGCAGCGTCATCCTCATCCATCACACCAACTGCGGTCTGGAATCGCT
This sequence comes from Streptomyces sp. NPDC057136, assembly GCF_042670885.1. Lineage (NCBI taxonomy): Bacteria > Bacillati > Actinomycetota > Actinomycetes > Kitasatosporales > Streptomycetaceae > Streptomyces > Streptomyces sp. NPDC057136. The sequence goes on along the minus strand of NZ_JBHUUV010000039.1, from coordinate 51,284 downwards.
CACCGAGGACTTCCGGCACGAGCTGGAGCACGAGGTCGGCCAGCGGCCGGTCTGGGCGGTGGAGGCGTACTCCGACGCCGACCAGGACGTACGCCAGTCGATGCAGCGGGTGCGCACCTCACCGTTCCTGCTGCACACGGACGACATCCGCGGTTTCGTCTTCGACGTGACCACCGGTCTGCTGCGCGAGATCCTGCCCGCTTCCTGACCTCCCGGCTCCCGTCCGGCGCGCCGCGCGCAGTCATCGCACAGTCATCGCGCGCCGAAATCGCACCAACACCTGACATATCGCACCCACTTATCCACAGGCGAGTGACACGAAGCGGTAACGGCAACAAGAATGCGGGTGTGACACCTCCACGGGCCTTCCGCGGAGTGTCCGTATGTCGGGGTGGGCCGGGCAGCGATGCGCGTCGGCCCTGCACAAAGGTGCCGAGGAGGGCCGGGTGACGACCTATGACGATCGAGCGAGCCTCACAGATCTGACCACCACAGTGGAGCAGGTGCGCAGGTCGGTGGAGAGTGTGATCGAGGGCAAGCCTGAGGTCGTACGGCTTTCGCTGACCGTGCTGCTCGCGGAAGGACATCTCCTCATCGAGGACGTCCCCGGAGTCGGCAAGACGATGCTGGCCAAGGCTCTGGCGCGGTCCATCGACTGCTCGGTGCGGCGTATTCAGTTCACTCCCGACCTGCTGCCCTCGGACATCACCGGGGTGTCGATCTTCGACCAGCAGCGACGGGACTTCGAGTTCAAACCGGGCGCGATCTTCGCCCAGATCGTGATCGGCGACGAGATCAACCGCGCGTCGCCCAAGACCCAGTCGGCGCTGCTGGAGTCGATGGAGGAACGCCAGGTCACCATCGACGGGCAGACATACGAACTGCCCAACCCCTTCATGGTGGTGGCCACGCAGAACCCGGTCGAGATGGAGGGCACCTACCCGCTGCCCGAGGCCCAGCGCGACCGCTTCATGGCCCGGGTGTCGATCGGTTATCCGAGCCCCGAGGCCGAGCTCCAGATGCTCGACGTGCACGGCGGGGTCTCGCCGCTGGACGACCTCCAGCCGGTGGCTCACGCCCACGACATCGTGAAGCTGATCGACGCGGTGCGTACGGTCCACGTGGCCGACTCCGTCCGGCGGTACGCGGTGGAGCTCGTGGGCGCCACCCGCAGCCATCCGGATCTCCGGCTCGGGGCATCACCGCGCGCGACCCTGCATCTGCTGCGTGCGGCGAAGGCGTCGGCCGCCCTCAGCGGGCGCGAGTACGCCCTGCCGGACGATGTGCAGGCCCTCGCGGTGGCAGTGCTCGCCCACCGGCTGCTGCCCACCGCGCAGGCCCAGCTGAACCGCAGGACCGCCGAGCAGGTGGTGCTGGAGATCCTGCAGCGCACACCCGTACCCACCTCGGCCGGCGGCGGGCCCGCCCCGGCCGTACCGCCGCAACAGCCCGGCCGGCCGGTGTACGGCCGGCAGCCGCCCGGCACACGGCGGCTGTGATGGCGGCCGGGGGGCCGGGCGCCGTGGACAACGACGGCGACAAGGGCGGCCTCCGGGCCGCCCTCAGCGGGCTGACCACACGCGGCCGGTCCTTCCTCGCGGCCGGGGTCGCCGCCGCGGTCTGCGCCTATGTGCTGGGCCAGGGCGACCTGCTGCGGGTCGGCCTGCTGCTCGCCGTGCTGCCGCTGATCTGCGTGACCGTGCTCTACCGCACCCGCTACCGGGTCACCGGAAGCCGGTGGCTTTCGCCGTCGCGGGTACCCGCGGGGGCGGAGGCACGGGTGCATCTGCGGATGGACAACATCTCCCGGCTGCCCACCGGACTGCTCATGCTCCAGGACCGCGTTCCGTACGTGCTCGGTCCGCGGCCCCGGTTCGTACTGGACCGGGTGGAGGCGGGCGGCAGGCGCGAGGTGTCCTACCGGGTCCGGTCGGATCTGCGCGGGCGCTACCCGCTGGGGCCCTTGCAGCTGCGGCTCAGTGATCCGTTCGGGATGTGCGAACTGACCCGTTCGTTCAGTGCGTACGACACCCTGACCGTCATCCCCCGCACCGAGTCGCTGCCGGTCCTGCGGCTGGCCGGTGAGGCTTCGGGGTACGGCGACGGGCGGCAGCGGTCGCTGGCCCTGGCCGGTGAGGACGATGTCATTCCGCGCGGCTACCGGCACGGCGACGATCTTCGCCGCGTCCACTGGCGCTCCACCGCGCGCTACGGCGAGCTGATGGTGCGCCGCGAGGAGCAGCCGCAGCGGGCCAGGTGCACCGTGCTGCTGGACACCCGGCGCATCGCCTATCAGGGGGCCGGTCCGGATTCGGCCTTCGAGTGGGCCGTCTCGGGAGCGGCTTCGGCGCTGGTGCACATGCTGGAGCGGGGCTTCGCCGTGCGACTGCTCACGGACGACGGCAATTCGGTGCCGGGCGAGGGTTCCGACGGTTTTGCCGGATCGACCCAGGAGTCCGCCGATTCCGCGGGACTGATGATGGACACACTCGCGGTCGTCGACCATTCGGACGGCGGCGGTCTGTCGCGCGCCTACGACGTACTGCGGGGCGGCAATGAAGGGCTGCTGATCGCGTTCTTCGGTGATCTCGACGAGGAGCAGGTGGCGGTGGCGAGCCGGATGCGGCAGCGCAGCGGCGCGGCCGTGGCGTTCGTCGTGGACAGCGAGGGCTGGGTGCGGGGCGGCGACGGGACGCCGCCCGCCTCGGTCGAGGCACGCCTGCGGCTGCTGCGCGAGTCGGGCTGGACGGCCGTGGCCGTTCCGCCCGGGACACCACTCACCCGGCTGTGGCAGCAGGCGGGGCATCAGCACGGCGACACGCAGTCCGCCGCGACCGGCGGACTTACGGGTTTCTCTGGGGGATGGTCATGAGCGGTCGTGGTCGGCTGGCGCTGTGCGCGTTCGCGGCGACGCTGATGGCGTCGGGCGCGCTGCTGCCGCTGGTCGACCCGGCCGGCTGGATTCTGCAGGCCGCGCTTCTGCTGGCGATCCAGAGCGGGGTGGGCGCGCTGGCCCGCCGGGTGCCGCTGGCGAGGACGCTGACGGTCGGCGCGCAGGCTCTGGTCACCGCGGTCCTGCTGACCGTGGCGTTCGCCAGGGATCAGGCGTTCCTCGGTGTGCTGCCCGGCCCCGAGGCCATCCAGTGGCTCGAAGGGCTGTTCACGGCGGGCGTCGACGACGTCGGCAAGTACGCGATCCCGGCTCCCGCGACGGACGGCATCCGGCTGATGCTGGTCGGCGGTGTGCTGCTGATCGGTCTCGCGGTGGACGCGCTCGCGGTGACCTTCCGCAGCGCGGCCCCTGCCGGGCTGCCTCTGCTCGCGCTCTACTCGGTCGCGGCCGGGCTTTCCGAAGGCGGCGCGGGCTGGCTGTGGTTCCTGCTCGCCGCCACCGGCTATCTGCTGTTGCTGCTGGCGGAGGGACGTAACCGGCTCTCCCAGTGGGGCCGGGTCTTCGGCGGCGCGGCCAGGTCGTCGGGCGGTCTGGTCGCCGGGATCGCGGATTCGGGCGGGCGGGCGCTCGCCTCGGTCCGTACCGGGCGGCGTATCGGGGCACTGACGCTCGGTATCGCGCTGGTCGTCCCGGCGGCGCTGCCCGCTCTCGACAGCGGGCTCCTGGCCGGCTCGGGCGCGGGGGCGGGAAAGGGTGGCGGCGGGGGCACCATCTCCGCGGTCAATCCGCTGGTCTCGCTCCAGAACAATCTGAACCAGCCGGAGGACCGGGAGGTGATGTCGTACCGCACCAACTCCGGGGCCCCGGAGGACTTCTATCTGCGCATCCTGGCCCTGGACCAGTTCAACGGTACCGAGTGGCGGCCATCGACCCGCCGGCTGACGGATGTGCCGGGACGGCTCCCGCAGCCCGTCGGTCTGGAATCGGGCGTCGCCGTCACGGAGATCAGGACGAACCTCTCCGCGTCGCCCTCGTACCAGCAGACGTATCTGCCGCTCCCCTATCCGGCGACCGAGGTGAAGATCGGCGGGCGCTGGCGGTACGAGCCCGAGGGACGCACCCTCGTCGGGGACGACGGGCAGACCACGGGCAATGCGAAGTACGAGGTCAGCAGCCTGGTGGTGCAGCCGACCGCGGACCAGCTCGCCGCCGCGGGCCCGCCGCCGTCCGAGCTGGCACGTGAGTACACCAAGGTGCCCGATTCGCTGCCGGACGTGGTCCGTCAGACCGCCGCCGAGGTGACGAAGGGCTCCACCAACGCGTACGAGAGGGCCGTCGACCTGCAGGACTGGTTCGCCTCGGAGGGCGGCTTCACCTACGACACGACGGTGAGTTCCGGGACGGGCACGGCTGCGATCGGCCGATTCCTCAGGGAGAAGCAGGGCTTCTGCGTCCACTTCTCGTTCACGATGGCGGCGATGGCACGGACCCTGGGGATCCCGGCCCGGGTCGCGGTGGGCTTCACACCCGGGACGTTCCAGTCGAACGGCTCGGTGTCCGTCGGGTTGCGGGACGCCCATGCCTGGCCCGAGCTGTACTTCGAGGGCGTGGGGTGGACACGGTTCGAGCCGACTCCGACCCGGGGCTCCACCCCTACGTACACGCTGCCGGATGCCCCCACGGGCGGTACGAACGATCCGGCTCAGCCGTCGGCGGGTGCTTCGGAGGCGCCTTCGGCCGCCCCGTCCGCCTCGCAGAACTGCCCGGAGCAGATGCGCCGACAGGGTGAGTGCGGTCCCTCGGCGCTTCCCGGCGTGGTGGGCCCCACCGATCCGGGGACGCCGGTGCGCACGGTGGTGCTGCTGAGTCTCGCTGCCGCGCTGGTGCTGGTGCTGCCTCTGTTGCCGTTGCTCTGGCGGACCCGGGCACGCGGACGCAGGCTGGGCTCCTCCCCGGGCCGTACGCCCGCGGACGCCAAGGCCAGAACGATGGCGGCCTGGCGTGAACTCACGGACACGGCCTGGGACCACGGCATCCCGCCGGACGAATCGCAGACGCCGCGCAAGGCGGCGGCGCGGATCGTGCGGCTGGGCGAGCTCGACGGCACCGCGGCGGCCTCGGCGCACCGGGTTGCGGGTGCGGTGGAGCAGGTGCTGTACGCCCCGCAGCCACAGGCCACCACGGGGCTCACCGAGGACGTCCTGGCCGTTCGGGCCGCTCTGCGGGCCTCCGTCGGCCGCCCGTCCCGGCTCCGCGCGGCGATCGCACCCCGCTCGGCTGTCCGGGTGGTGTGGGCGACTTCGGAACGCTGGGCGGCGCTCGCCCGCAGGTGGGCGGAGCGGCCGGGTCGCGACCGGTGGGCCGGGCGATTCCGCCGGCTCTCCCGCCAGCGGGGCTGACAGTAGCCCGCGCCCCCAGGATCCCGGTGGCGCGGGCTGCTGCGTAGACGGACAAGGAACAGCTGAGGGGCGGCCGCAGAAATGCGGCCGCCCCTCACCCATAAGTGTCCGGCGTTACGTCTTCAGTCCGTTCCCGAAATGCTCCTGGGACGGAAGTGCTTATTGGCCCTGTTCGTCACGGCGGCGCTGCCACCGCTGCTCGATCCGGTTCATCATCGACCGGCGCTGCTTGGGCTGTCGGCGTTCGCCTGTCGCCCCGCTCCCCGCCTGCTGTTGTTCCCCGGGCTTGGGCGCTTTGCGCCACCCGGTGACCGCGAGCACGGCGCAACCCAGCATGACGAGGAACCCCACCACGCTGATCCAGATCTGCTGGGCGACCATTCCGGCCATGAGGAGCGCGATACCCACCAGAAAGCCAGCGACCGCCTGGTAGACCCGTCGTCGGGTGTACGTACGCAGCCCGCTTCCCTCGAGCGCTGTCGCGAACTTGGGATCTTCGGCGTACAGCGCTCGCTCCATCTGCTCGAGCATTCGCTGCTCGTGCTCCGAGAGCGGCACGGAGTCCTCCTAGTCGTCGGCCGCGGGGGGCGACCGGTATGCGGCCCTTCCAGGATAGGCAGGGATTCGCCCCCGTGAAACCCGCCCTGTAGCCATTAACCAGTCCGGACCGCCATGTCGGTTCGTCTGCTGAGGCGTAGATTCCCCGACGTCCGATCCGTCATGCCGAATGGTGTCACCCGATCATACGGGGCCGGAGCGCCGATCGGGGTCCCCGAGCCGTACTCCGTCTGCGCTTGCGTTGCTGATCAGGCGCGCTTCTCGCCCAGAACGTGCAGCTGGGTCGCGACGGCGTGGAAGGACGGCAGTTCGGCCACGGCGGCCTCCAGCTTGAGAAGCGCCTCGACCGCACCCGGTTCGGTGTCCACCAGGACGCCCGGTACGAGGTCGGCGAAGACCCGTACGCCGTGGACCGCTCCCACCTCCATGCCGGCGGCGGCAACCAGCTCGGTGAGCTGGTCGGCGCTGAAGCGCCGGGGCACCGGGTCGCCCTCGCCCCAGCGGCCCGCCGGGTCGGTCAGTGCGTGCCTGGCCTCGGTGAAGTGACCGGCGAGCGCCCGCGCCAGGACCGCGCCGCCGAGCCCGGCGGCCAGCAGGCTGAGGGCGCCGGACGGGCGGAGCGCGTCGACCGCGTTCCGTACGCCCTCGGCAGGGTCGTCCACGTACTCCAGGACGCCGTGGCACAGCACCGCGTCGTAACTGCCGGGCTCCACCACGTCGAACAGGCCGAGGATGTCTCCCTGGACCCCGCTGACCCGTTCGGCCACGCCGTCCTCGGCGGCGCGGCGCTCCAGCGCGAACAGCGCGTTGGGGCTGGGGTCGACCACGGTGACCCGGTGGCCGAGCCGGGCGACGGGCACCGCGAAGTTGCCGGTGCCGCCGCCGGTGTCCAGGACGTCCAGGGTGTCCCTGCCGGTCGCCTTGACCCGGCGGTCGAGAGCGTCCTTCAGGACCTCCCAGACCACGGCGGTACGGAGGGAGGCGCGGGGGCGCAGCTGGTCCGACACGGCAGTTGACTCCTCGGCACGGTGCCGCCGCTGACGGCGGAGCGTGAACAGTGCAGGTGGTACGGGTCCGTCCACCCTATTGCCTCGCGCCGCCGCCCCGGTCACCCCGCTTCGGCCCGGCCTTTTCTCGGCTGGGGAAGCACCGGCTGGAGCACCAGCAGCCGTTCGACCAGGCGGAGAAACAGGGCGGCGTCGCGCAGCAGATCGTCGGCGTCACGGCTGGTGGCCGCGCCCGGTATGCCGGCTTCCGCGCGGGCCCTGCGCACGGCCCCGGAGGCGAACAGGGCGCTCCATTCGGTGAGCTCCGGGGCTATTTCCGGCAGGACCTCCCAGGCGCTGCGAATCCGCTCCCGGCGCCGTCTGCCGGTCTCGGGGCGGCCACGGGCCGCGAGCACGGCTGCGGCGGTGCGCAGCGCGGCCAGGTGGGCGGTGGCGTACCGCTCGTTCGGCACGTCGAGGACAGCGGCCTCGTCCAGGCCGCCGCGGGCCTTGGAGAGCAGATCGAGGGCGGCGGGCGGCGCCGTGGCGCGGCGCAGCACGGGGTGGACGTCGCTTGCCGGACCGGTCGGTGAGGGGGCAGGGCTGCCTGGGCGGCGCCGCGGGGCGGCGGCTGCGGACGAGCTGGCCATGACGAACCTCCTGTCGTCGTGTGACGGCTTCGTGGCCGTCTGTATCCATCGTGACGGTCACCACTGACAATTCCCGTCGATCCACCCCTGACCTGGCCTTTTGCTTCGATCGCAAGTTCGGGCTAAGTTTTTGCACTGACCGGTCAGTTCAAAAAGGGGAGAGTCTGTGGACAGCCCGCACGGGGCAGCCGTCAGTGCCGAGGACTTCGGGCTCGAAGGACCGCGCGGTTGGGCCTTCCGGGGGGTCGGCTTCACCGCGGAGCCCGGTTCGCTCCTCGCGGTCGAGGGTCCGTCCGGCTCGGGGCGCACCTGTCTGCTCCTCGCACTCACCGGCCGGATGCGCTCCACAGAGGGTCACGCCGAGACGGGCGGCCTGCGTCTGCCCGGCAAGCTCGCCGCCGTCCGCGGGATCAGCGCCCTCGGCCCGGTTCCGGGCGTCAGCGAGCTCGACCCCGCGTTCACCGTCGCCGAGCACCTGCGCGAGCGGGCCCTGCTCCAGCACCGTTTCGACGGCTCGCTGCGCGCGCTGTTCCGGCCCCGCGCCGAACGGGCCGCCACCGCACAGGCCCGCATCGACGCCGCCCTGGACGCGGCCGGGCTCGACCCCGCCTCGCTGCCCAAGGCCGAACGGACCTCCGTACGCGATCTGGAGCGACTGGAGGCGCTGCGCCTGTCCATCGCCCTCGCCCTGATCGCCCGCCCGCGGCTGCTCGCCGTGGACGACACCGACCTCAAGCTCTCCGACGCCGAGCGCCTGGAGGCCTGGGCACTGCTGCGCACCATCGCCGACGACGGCACGACGGTGCTCGCGGTGTGCAGCGAGGCCCCCGAGGGCGCGCTCACCGTACGTACCGACACCACGACACGTACCGACACCACGACCGAGGAGGGGACGGCCGATGCGATCGCCGAAACTGGCAGCGCTTGAGCTGAAGCGGTTCGGCAGGGGGAAGCTGCCGCGCGCCGCACTGGTGGCACTCCTGCTGCTGCCCCTGCTGTACGGAGCCCTGTACCTGTGGTCGTTCTGGGACCCGTACGGGCGCCTCGACCGGATTCCCGTCGCGCTCGTCAACGACGACAAGGGGGCGACCGTCTCGGGGAAGCGCCTCGCCGCCGGGGACGAGATCACCGGCAAACTGCGCGACTCCAAGGTGTTCGAGTGGCACGAGGTGAGCTCCGCCGAGGCAGGCCGGGGCGTCGAGGACGGCACGTACTACCTCTCGCTGACCATGCCGTCCGACTTCAGCAAGCGGATCGCGTCCAGCTCGGGCGACTCCCCCGAGACCGGCGCTCTCCAGGTACGGACGAACGACGCGAACAACTACATCGTCGGGCAGATCTCCCGGACAGTGTTCTCCGAGGTACGCACCGCCGCTTCGACGAACGCCTCGCGCGGGTTCCTGGACCGGATCTTCATCTCCTTCTCCGGCATCCATGACGCCACGGAGAAGGCGGCCAAGGGGGCGGACGACCTCAAGGGCGGTCTCTCCAAGGCCAAGAAGGGCTCCGAGGACCTCGCGAGCGGGCTCAAGGACACCAAGGCGGGCAGCGGCCGACTGGCCGGCGGGATCACCAAGCTCAACAAGGGCGCGGGCGACCTCGAAACCGGCTCCAGGCAGGTCGCGAACGGCACCCAGGCCCTCGCCGACAAGGTCAACGGCATCGCCGCCGACGTACGCCCGTTCCTCAAGGACAACGGCAAGGCGATCGGCGATACGGCCCGGCTGGTCGCCGATTCGTCGAAGACGGTGCGGGACAACCTCGATCTGCTGGTGAAGGCGGCGCCCACCGCGGCCACCGCCGCGCACACCGCCGCCGACGAACTCACCGAGATCCATCGCACCCAGTGCGAGGACCGGCTTCTGCCCGACCCCGGGGTCTGTCCGCCGCTGAAGCGGGCCATGACGGCCGCGGCCGATGTCGCGAAGGTCGCCGACGACGTGAACGTGCTGGTCAAGAACCAGAACGGGGACCTGGAGAAGCTCCGCGGTCAGCTGACGACGCTCCAGGGGCAGGCCGAAGCCCTCGCGAAGCGCTCACCGAGCCTGGACACCGACCTGGAGTCCGCGGTCTCGAAGGTCAACGCGCTCAACACGGGCGCCCACAAGGTCGCCAAGGGCGCCGACGCACTCCACACCGGCCTGGGCACCGCGAAGACGGGCTCGTCGGACCTGGACACGGGCGTCGGCAAGCTCAAGACCGGCGCCACCGACCTGGACAGCGGACTCTTCCGGCTCGGCGACGGATCGGCGACCCTGGCCCAGGGACTGAACGACGGCGTCGGCAAGATCCCCGACTACTCCGAGCAGGACCGCGACGCGCGTACGGACGTCATGGCCGATCCCGTGCAGCTGGCATCCAAGTCCCTGCACACGGCCCCGAACTACGGCACCGGCTTCGCCCCGTACTTCATCCCGCTCTCCCTCTGGGTCGGCGCGATGGTGGCGTACATGCTGATCCAGCCGCTGAACAGGCGCGCGCTGGCCGCCGGGGCCTCCGCCTGGCGGATCGCCTTCGCCGGCTGGCTGCCCGTCGTCGCGATCGGTGTGCTCCAGGTCGCCGCGCTGATGTCCGTACTGCACTGGGGGCTCGGACTCCAGATGGCGCACCCCGCTGCGACGATCGGCTTCCTGGCCCTCGTGACCTGCTGCTTCGCGGCGATCGTGCAGTGGCTCAACGCCCGCTTCGGAGCCGCGGGGCGCATCCTCGTCCTGGCGGTTCTGATGCTCCAGCTGACCTCGGCGGGCGGAACGTACCCGGTCCAGACGAGCCCCGGATTCTTCGGCGCGATCCACCCATACCTGCCGATGAGCTACATCGTCGAGGGCCTGCGCCGCCTGATCACCGGCGGCGGCCTCGGACCGGTCTGGCAGGCCTGCGCGGTCCTCGTGGCGTTCACCGCGGGCGCGCTGGCCCTGACCGCCGTCTCCGCCCGGCGCAAACAGGTATGGACCCTGGACCGGCTGCATCCGGAGCTCAGTCTGTGAGCGCGCCCGGACCTGTGAGAATCGACCACATGGAAAGCAGTAGCACCACGCGCCGCCAGGCCACCCGGCAGAAGCTCTACGAGGCAGCGGTGACCCTCATCGCCGAGAAGGGGTTCTCCGCCACCACGGTGGACGAGATCGCCGAGCGCGCCGGGGTCGCCAAGGGCACGGTCTACTACAACTTCAAGAGCAAGACCGAGCTCTTCGAGGAGCTGTTGCGGCACGGCGTCGGGCTGCTCACGGCCTCGTTGCGCTCCGCCTCCGAGGAGACCGAGGAGCGCGGCGGCACCCGGGTGGAGGCTCTGGACGCGATGATCCGGTCGGGCCTGGCCTTCATCGACCGCTACCCGGCCTTCACCCAGCTGTACGTCGCCGAACTCTGGCGCACCAACCGGGCCTGGCAGGCGACGCTCCTGGTGGTACGTCAGGAGGCCGTGGCCGTCGTCGAGGACGTGCTCAGGGAAGGCGTCCGCAACGGCGAGCTGAGCGAGGAGATCGACATTCCGCTGACCGCGGCCGCGCTCGTCGGAATGGTGCTCGTGGCCGCGCTCGACTGGCAGGCGTTCCAGCCGGAGCGGTCGATGGACGATGTGCACTCGGCGCTGTCCCTGCTGCTGCACGGGAGGGTCAGCGGGCGCTGACCCGGAGCCCCGGAGCCCTGGAGCCCTGGAGGCACCTCACCGTCCGGACACGAAAACGCCGGTCCGGTGAAGTTCGATCCCCCTCGAACTCCACCGGACCGGCGTTTCCCGTGCTGCCGGAGAACCCTTCCCCCGTGACCCCGTGCTTCCCCGGTGGTCCCGGGCCCTCCGCCGTGCACCCCCGTTCCGTCAGGGATGCCGCTCCGTTCCGCCGCCCCGTGTCGGCGGTCCCGGAGCCGCGCCCCTTCCGTGCTCCACACTCTGCCGTCTGTGCAGGTGAGGGCCTATCCGCGTCCCTACTCATCTCCCCCGCTAGGTACGGATACTCAGGGCTGTGTGCGCAACCCCACCCGAGCGGGACCCCGTCTGGTTACGATCGCGTCCGTGTCCGTACTCCCCCTGGTGTTCACGAGTGGCTGGGCGAGCGGGATCAACGCCTACGCGGTGGTCCTGTTGCTCGGCATCTTCGGTGCGACCGGCCTCACCGACGAGGTGCCCGCCTCATTGCAGCGCACCGATGTCCTCGTAGTGGCCGGTGTGCTGTTCCTGTGCGAGGCGGTGGCCGACAAGATCCCGTACGTGGACTCGGCCTGGGACTCGGTGCATACGGTCGTCCGGCCGCTTTCCGGGGCGGTCGTCGCCGCGCTGCTGGCCGGCGAGAGCGGTTCGCTGCCGGAGCTCGCGGCCGGGGCCGTCGGCGGTTCCACCGCACTGATGAGCCATCTGGTGAAGGCGGGCACCAGGATGGCGGTCAACACCTCCCCGGAACCGTTCAGCAATGTCGCGGTGAGCACGGCCGAGGACCTGGGCGTCGCCGGGATCATCACGTTCGCCATATTCCATCCGGTGGCTGCCGCGTCCATCGCCGCGACGCTGCTGCTTCTCGGGATCGTGATACTCGTCTTCCTCGCCTCGCGGATTCGCCGGTTCCTGCGCCGCAGGGCGCAGCGGCGCGAGGAGAAACGCATGGCGGGAGCGCGCGGGCACCGGCCTCCCTGGTGAGCTGTCAGTGGCAACCCTTAGGGTCACTGGCATGGCACGAATTGCGGTGATCGGCGCCGGGACGGGCGCGATGGCGGCGGCGGCCCGGCTCGCCGTGGCAGGCCACCGGGTGACGGTGTACGAACGGTCCGCGACGTACGGCGGATCGGTCGGCCGGTATGCCCGTGACGGCTTCTCGTTCGACACCGGGCCGGCTCTGCTGCATCTGCCCGCCGTCTACCGCGATCTGTTCGTGAAGACCGGCAAGGAGCCCCTGGAGCAGTGCGTCACGCTGACCCAGGTGGACCCGGCGAGCCGTCATGTCTTCGCGGACGGCACCGCGGTGTCGCTGCCCAACGCCTCCCGGGCCGGCGTGGTCGCCGCTCTGGACGAGGCGCTCGGGGCGGGCGCCGGGGGCCGTTGGGGTGCGTTCCTGGACCGGGCCGGGGATGCCTGGGACCGCTCGCGGCGCCCGCTGCTTGAGGAGCCGCTGCGTCCCGACTGGCAGGTCCTCGGCCGCGATCCCTACCCCGCGGTCCGGCAGCGCAGGCTGCTGCGCTCGCCCCTGCAGGCGGGGACGGTGGCGGAGATCGGCGCGTGGGAGCTGGCGGACCCCCGGCTGGCGGCCCTGCTCGACGGGTACGCCCTGTCGTACGGACTGGACCCGCGCCACGCTCCGGCGAGCGCCGCCCTCGTGCCGTACATGCAGGAGACCTTCGGCAGTTGGTACGTCATCGGGGGCATACGAGCGCTGGCCGAGGCGCTGTACGAGCGGTGTCTGGCCCGGCGGGTGACCTTCGTCTTCGGGGCCGAGGTCGTCCGGATCGTCGAGAAGGACGGCCGGGCGGCGGGCGTCGAGCTGGCGGACGGGGAGAGCGCCGAGGCCGATCATGTGGTGCTGGCCGCGCAGCCGCGTCCCGAACTGGTGACGGGTCAGGAGCTGTGGCAGGACGGGGACGTGGTGGCGCAGCCGCGTCCGGGGAGCGGTTCGGTGCCGGGCCGGTTCCTGGTTCTGCTGTCGTTGCGCGGCGCCCGGGAGCCCGGTGCGGTGCACCGGACCGTGGTGCACGGCGCGGACGGGGCGGAGGAGCGGGATGCCGTGTTCGGGGGCCGGATCGCCGAGCGGCCGACCGTGACGGTGGTGCGGCCCGACGATCCGTCGACCCGCCCGGACGAGGCGCACGAGGCGGTGACGTTGATGGCGACGGTGGCTCCGCACGGCCCGGTCGACTGGACGGACGCGGCGCTGCGCGAGCGGTTCGCGGACACGGTGATCGGTGTGGCCTGCGCCGCCGTGCCCGGCCTGCGGGACCGGGTGATCCATGCGGAGGTGCGGACGCCCGCCGAGACCGCTGCGGACACCGGCGCCGAGGGCGGTTCGGTGCCGGCGCCCGCGCTGGCCGGAGCCGGCGGAGCCTGGCTGCACCCCGGCAACCGCACCCGGCTGCCTGGCCTGTATCTGGCGGGCGGCTGGTCGCATCCCGGCGGCGGACTGGCGCACGCCGGGATGTCGGGGGCGCTGGTCGCCGGACTCATCGTGGAGGGCGACGGATTCCGCGGCTCCCGGTGAGTCCCCGGGGCCCTGATCAGTAGCGGTACGGCTCGTTCTGACCGGTGTCGTACCCGTTTCCGTACGGCGCGGGCTCCGCGGGCTCCTGCTGCGGCATCGGCGGGTACTGCTCGGCCTCGCGCTGCTGCGGAACCCAGACCCCGCCCGGCGGGGTCTCGCCGTACTGCTGCGGGTAGGGCTCGGCGTACTGCTGCTGGCCCCCGTAGCTGTCGTACCCGTTGCCGTAGCTGTCGTACGAGCCGTACGGCGCGGCGCCGCCGGTGGTGCCGGTCCCGATGTACGGGTCGGAGTACGCCGCGTAGCTCTGCTGGCCCGTGCCGTAGTCGTACTGGCCCGCGTAGGTGTCCTGGCCCGGCGTGCCCTGCGTGGCGTAGCCGTCCTGCCCGGCATAGGTGTCCTGGGCTGGCTGGTTGTAGTCGGGGTAGGGCGCGTAGGCGTCGTACGGGGCTTCGCCCTGCTCCGTCCGGCTCCCGCCGGCACCCGTGGCCGCGTAGGCGGTCTCGGTGTACACGCCGTACTGCCCGGTGTCGTCCGGCAGCGGTTCCGGCGCGTAGACCGCGGCGGGACCTTCCGGTTCGGCGCCCTGGTACTCCAGGTCGGAGACCTCGAGGGTGGGTTCCCTGGTGTCGGCGCGCTCGGCTCCGCCTCGGCGACGGCGGCTCTCGCCGGGGCTGCCCCCTATGGCCCAGCCCGTGGAGAAGCCCCGCCGGAAGGAAAGCGTCACATAGGTCTGACCGGTCGCGAAGGCGATCGCGCCCAGGGCGATCACCAGCACGGACGGGATCAGGACACCTATGACCACACCGAGGAATCCGGCGAAGGCGAGGAGCCGCCAGCGCAGCCGCGCCTTGTACTGCAGCAGCACCTCACCGAGCAGCCACAACGCCACGATGCCGAATGCGATGTAGAGGACCGTCCAGCCCACGCCCGCCCCCTCCTACGGCCACCGCCCCGGGTGGTGGCGGGTACGGCCGGTCACGACTGCTTGTGCAGTCCGAGATTCTCGTAGATCTCGAGCGTTGCCGTCGAGTTGTTGAGCGTAATGAAGTGCAGTCCGGGGACACCCTCGGAGAGCAACCGCGCGCAGAACTCCGTTGCGAACTCGATGCCAATGGAGCGTACAGCGGCGGGATCGTCCTTGGCGGCGAGGATGCGCTCTTTCAACGAGGAAGGGAAGGATGCGTTGCTGAGCTGGGCGAACCTTTCCAGCTGCCTGACGCTCGTGAGCGGCATGACCTCGGGAATGATGGGCGTTTCGCAACCGGCAGCGACGACACGGTCACGCATCCGCAGATAGTCTTCCGGATTGAAGAACATCTGAGTGATCGCATAATCGGCACCGGCACGGCACTTGTCCACGAAATGACCGATGTCGGTGTCCCAGTCGATCGACCGCGGGTGCATTTCGGGAAAGGCGGCGACGCCGACACAGAAATCGCCGGATTCCTTGATGAGCCGGACGAGGTCGGCCGCGTACCGCACACCTCGCGGGTGCTTGACCCACTCGCCCATCGGGTCGCCGGGCGGGTCTCCGCGCACGGCGAGGATGTTCCGGATTCCGGCGTCCGCGTACTGGCCGACCATGTTGCGCAGTTCCGCGATGGAGTGGTCGACGGCGGTGAGGTGCGCGACGGGCGTCAGCGTGGAGTCCTCGGCGATCTGCTGCGTCGCCCTGACCGTCCCGGAGCGGGTGGAGCCACCGGCCCCGTACGTCACGGAGACGAAGCTCGGGGCGACGGCCTCGACCCGGCGCAGCGCGTTCCAGAGGTTCCGCTCGCCCTTTTCGGTCTTGGGCGCCCAGAACTCGAACGAGTACGAGGTCTTGCCGGTCGTGAGCAGCTCACGCACGGTGCGCGCGTGATCCGTCCTGGTGGAAGGTGTGCCAAGGGCCATACTGGGAGGTTAACCAGGGCCGGGCGGTCACCCAACCAGATCGGTGCAATTTGCCCGAATTGAATGGGTTGTTGTCCACCCTTCGGACAGCAACACGGACAGCAGCCCGGCCGCGGCCCCGGACAACCGCCCTGCTCAGCTGACGCGTGCCCTGATGCGCTCGGCGAGGCGGGCCGTGGCAGCGGCGGGATCATCGGCCTCGGTGATCGCCCGTACGACGACGACCCGGCGGGCGCCCGCGTCCAGCACCTCGTCCAGATTGCCCGCGTCGATCCCGCCGATGGCGAACCAGGGGCGTGACTGGTCGAGCGAGGCCGCGTACCGGACGAGCCCGAGGCCGGGTGCGTAGCGGCCGGGCTTGGTCGGGGTGGGCCAGCAGGGGCCCGTGCAGAAGTAGTCCACGCCGGGCTCGGCCACCGCGGCGTCGACCTCGGACTCGGCGTGGGTGGAACGGCCGATGACGATGTCCGGGCCGATGACGGCCCGGGCGGCCGGCACGGGCAGGTCTCCCTGCCCGAGGTGCAGTACGTGGGAACCGATGGCGTGGGCGACATCGGCGCGGTCGTTCACCGCGAGGAGTTTCCCGTGGCGCTTACAGGCGTCGGCGAACACCGCGAGGTGTTCGAGCTCCTCCCCGGCCTCCATGCCCTTGTCGCGCAGTTGGACGATGTCCACGCCGGAGCTGAGAACGGCGTCCAGGAACGCGGGGAGGTCGCCCTGCCGCTTGCGTGCGTCCGTGCACAGATAGAGCCGGGCGCCGGACAGCAGCGTGCGAGGCGTGGACATGGTGAGGTTCCCCCGTCGGTACGGCGGAGTGCGGGCCGTGTGGCACGGCCCGCACTCCGTGTGCGGTTGTCTCGGTCAGACGGCGAGCGCCTGGGCGCGGCGCTTCACCTCCGTACCGCGATTCTCACTCAACGCCTGCGCGGGGGTACCGGGCAGGGTCGGGTCGGGAGTGAAGAGCCACTCCAGCATCTCTCCGTCGTTGTAGCCGTCGTCCCTCAGGACCGTCAGGAGCCCGGGGAGGCCCTTGACCACCTTGTCGCCGTCGATGAAGGCGGCAGGCACCTGGAGTGCCCGGTTCTCACCGCGTCGTACGGCGATGAGCTGGCCATCCCTGACCAGCTGCCGCGCGCGCGTCACCTCGATATCGAGCATTTCCGCGATGTCGGGGAGGTAGAGCCAGGCAGGGACGAGAGCATCGATCTTTGCGTCAATCTCGGTCACAGGGACAAGCGTGCCATCCCGGACTGACAGTCGGTAGCCGGGGCGGCCGTATGGGGGCACGAGGTGGTGTCGGAGCGTTGTCAGAGCTTCGCCGATTTCAGCGGTACGGCCAGGTCGGCGGCCCGTTCCGGGTCGACGTGGGCGCCCGATTCGATGAGTTTGCGCCCCTGCGCCAGGTCGCGCGGACGGCCGACGGCAAGCACCGCGACCAGGACTCCTTCGCGCAGCCAGCACACCGACCAGGCGGCTTCCGCCGGGTCGCCGCGCCACAGCAGGGTGTCCGCGCCCGCGTGGTGGCCCGCGTACTGCACGAACCGGTCGAACTGCTCGGACCAGAAGTAGGGCACCGGGTCGTACGGCTGCGGCTGCTCGTCACCGTCGGTGGCGACGATGGCGGCGGCGACGGTCCGAGGGCCCTGGAGCGCGTTGTCCCAGTGATGGACGAGCAGACGTTCGCCGTAGCGGGCGGAGGGGAAGGAGGCGCAGTCCCCGACCGCGTACACATCGGGCAGTGAGCTGCGCAGCCCGCTGTCCGCGGTGACCGAGCCGTCCGGGCCGAGTGCGATGCCGGAGCCGGCCAGCCAGCCGGTGGCGGGCCGGGCGCCGATGCCCACGACCACCGCCCCGGCCTGGATCACGCGGCCGTCCGCGAGGACGACGGCGCCGGGTTCGATCCGGGCCACCCGGGCGCCGGTGAGGAGTTCGGCGCCGCTCTGCGCGTACCAGTGGGCCATGGGGACGGCGACCTCGGCGGGCAGGGCGCCCGCGAGGGGGCGCTCGGCCGCCTCGACGACGGTGACCGCACAGCCCGCGGCGCGGGCGGCGGTGGCGAACTCCGCGCCGATCCAGCCCGCCCCCACGACCACGATGTCGTGCTGCCGCTCCAGGACGGGCCGCAGCCGTGCGGCGTCGTCGAGGGTGCGCAGGAGGTGGACGCCCTGGACGCCCTCGGAGCCGGGCAGCACGATCGGTTCCGCGCCGGTGGCGACGACCAGGGTGTCGTACGGGACGGGGCCGTCCACGGTGTCCAGTTCGTGCGCCCCGGGCCGCAGCCCTGTCACGTCGAGCCCGAGACGCAGGGTGATGTCGAGCGCCTCGAAGTCGATGTCGAAGGCGGAGTCCTCGGCCTTGCCGAGCAGGACCGCCTTGGAGAGCGGCGGCCGGTCGTACGGCTGATGCGGTTCGGCGCCGATCAGCGTGACGGGTCCGGTGAAGCCCTGTTCGCGCAGGGCCACCGCGGTCTGCACACCGGCCATGCCCGCCCCGACGACCACGACGTGCCGGGTCAGGCGTCCCGCTGTCTGCTGTTCCGTCTGCTCGCTCACCCGTCCACCTTAAGCACCTGACGGTTCGTCAGGATGATGGTTCCCGCACGAAGGCCGGGACGCGACGGCCCGAGCAGGTCGTTCAGTGGGTCTTACTGACCACGGGTGACGGGGTTTAGGGTGGCCAACGTAAAAGACTCGCGGGAGCCCGGACGCACCGGGCTGAGAGGGAGGCTGGGCGGCCTCCGACCGTACGAACCTGATCCGGGTCATGCCGGCGAAGGGAGGGGCTGGAAGCCCATGCGTGCTCCAAGGAACGGAAACGGATGCGACGTCCTCGTCATCGGGGGCGGCATCATCGGGCTGGTGACCGCCTGGCGGGCGGCGCAACGCGGCCTGCGCACGGCGGTGGCCGATCCCGAGCCGGGCGGCGGAGCCGCCGGAGTGGCGGCCGGGATGCTCGCCGCCGTCACCGAACTCCACTACGGCGAGCAGACCCTGCTCGGCCTCAATGTCGCGTCCGCCGCCCGCTATCCCGCGTTCGCGGCTGAGCTGGAGGAGGCGAGCGGCCAGGAGATCGGCTTCCGCGCCTGCGGCACCCTGGCCGTGGCACTCGACTCCGACGACCGTGCCCATCTGCGCGAACTGCACGCGTTGCAGCAGCGTTCGGGGCTGGCGTCCGAGTGGCTCACCGGGCGCGAGTGCCGCCGCCTGGAACCGATGCTGGCCCCGGGCGTACGCGGCGGGCTGCGCGTCGACGGCGACCACCAGGTCGATCCGCGACGGCTGGCCGCGGCGCTGCTGACCGCCTGCGAGCGCGCCGGGGTGGTCTTCCACCGGGCCTGGACCGAGCGGCTGACCATCACGCACGACCGCGCCGCCGGAGCCGTGCTCGCGGGAGGGACCGAGCTCTCCGCCGACCAGGTCGTCCTCGCCGCGGGCAGTCTCAGCGGCCGGCTCGCGGGGCTGCCCGACGAGGTCGTGCCGCCGGTCCGACCGGTCAAGGGCCAGGTGCTGCGGCTGACCGTGCCACCCGCGTACGCCCCCTTCCTCAGCCGGACGGTGCGCGCCGTGGTCCGCGGCAGTCACCTCTATCTCGTCCCACGGGAGAACGGCGAGCTGGTCGTCGGCGCCACCAGCGAGGAGCTGGGCTGGGACACCACCGTCACGGCGGGCGGGGTGTACGAGCTGCTGCGCGACGCGCACGAGCTGGTGCCCGGCATCACCGAGCTGCCGCTCACCGAGACCCGGGCGGGCCTGCGCCCCGCCTCCCCCGACAACGCGCCGCTGCTGGGCCCGACGGCCCTGCCCGGCCTCCATCTCGCCACCGGCCACCACCGCAACGGGGTGCTGCTGACCCCGGTCACCGGCGAGGTGATGGCGCATGTGCTGACCACCGGCGAACTGCCGGACGTGGGCCGCGCCTTCACACCCAGCCGTTTCACCCCCTCGCCCTCCGCCGCCCCCGTACCTCAGGAGCAGCCCGCATGACCGAGCACCTGTCCGGCCCCGTTCTGATCTCCGTGAACGGGGAACGCCGAAGCGTTCCCCACGACACCCCGCTGGACACCCTCGTGGCGACGCTCACCGTCTCGCACTCCGGGGTGGCCGCGGCCGTCAACGAGACCGTCGTCCCGCGCAGCCAGTGGTCCGCCACCGCGCTCGCCGACGGAGACCGCGTCGAGGTCCTCACCGCAGTCCAGGGAGGCTGACCGGATGTCCGACGATCTCTTCACTCTCGCCGGTACGCCCTTCTCCTCCCGGCTGATCATGGGCACGGGCGGCGCTCCGAGCCTGGAGGTCCTGGAGCGCTCCCTGCTCGCCTCCGGCACCGAACTGACCACGGTGGCGATGCGCAGGCTGGACCCGACCGTGCGGGGCTCGGTCCTCTCCGTCCTGGAACGGCTCTCCATCCGCGTCCTGCCGAACACGGCGGGCTGCTTCACCGCGGGCGAGGCCGTCCTGACCGCCCGGCTGGCCCGGGAGGCGCTGGGCACCGACTGGGTCAAGCTGGAGGTCGTGGCGGACGAGCGCACGCTGCTGCCCGACCCGATCGAGCTGCTGGACGCCGCCGAGATCCTCGTGGACGACGGGTTCACTGTCCTGCCGTACACCAACGACGATCCGGTGCTGGCCCGGAAGCTGGAGGACGTGGGGTGTGCGGCGATCATGCCGCTCGGCTCCCCCATCGGCTCCGGTCTCGGCATCCGTAACCCGCACAACTTCCAGCTGATCGTCGAGCGGGCCGGGGTGCCGGTGATCCTGGACGCCGGCGCCGGGACCGCTTCGGACGCCGCGCTCGCGATGGAGCTGGGCTGCTCGGCGGTGATGCTGGCGTCCGCGGTGACCCGGGCGCAGGAGCCGGAGCTGATGGCGGGTGCCATGAGGCATGCGGTGGAGGGCGGGCGCCTGGCGTTCCGGGCGGGCCGGATTCCGCGCCGCCACTTTGCCGAGGCCTCGTCCCCGGGCGAGGGCCGTGCCGTACTGGACCCGGAGCGTCCGGCGTTCTAGGGCCCTGGAGCGTGTCCCTGTCACGGCTCGGCTGCAGTAGCGCCCCGGAGCTGCCCGGACCGTCGGCCGTGTCGGCGGCGGCTCGTAGACTCGGTGCGTGGATACGACCCTCCAGGACCCCATGATCGGGCAGCTGCTCGACGGCCGCTATCGCGTCGACGCGCGGATCGCCGTCGGTGGCATGGCCACGGTCTACCGGGCCATGGACACCCGGCTCGACCGGGTGCTCGCGCTCAAGGTGATGCACCCGGCACTCGCGACCGACGCCTCGTTCGTCGAGCGCTTCATCCGCGAGGCCAAGTCCGTGGCCAGGCTCGCGCACCCCAATGTCGTCGCGGTCTTCGACCAGGGCGCCCAGGGGGCGTACGTCTACCTGGCGATGGAGTACGTCGCGGGGTGCACCCTGCGTGACGTCCTGCGCGAGCGCGGTGCCCTGCAGCCCCGGGCCGCTCTGGACATCATGGAGCCGGTCCTGGCCGCTCTCGGAGCCGCACACCGCGCGGGCTTCGTGCACCGCGACATGAAGCCGGAGAACGTCCTGATAGGGGACGACGGCCGGGTGAAGGTCGCCGACTTCGGGCTCGTACGGGCCGTGGGCACCGTCACCGAGACCACCGGGTCGCTCCTGGGCACCGTGTCGTATCTCGCACCCGAACAGATCGAGCACGGCACGGCCGACACCCGGGCCGATGTGTACGCGTGCGGGGTCGTCCTCTACGAAATGCTGACCGGCAGCAAGCCGCACACCGGGGACACCGCCGCCCAGGTCATCTACCAGCACCTCAACGAGAACGTCCCGGCCCCGTCCGCGGTCGTCCCGGGGCTCCCGGTGGAGCTGGACGCTCTGGTGGCGAGCGCCACCGCCCGTAATCCCGAGGTGCGTCCGCAGGACGCGGTGGTGCTGCTGGCCGAGGCGCGGGAGTGCCGGTCCGCCCTCACCGACGAGCAGCTCGACGCGAAGCCCCCGCAGGCCCGCAGCGAGGAGCACGACGCCGCCGACGACCGTACGAGCGTGATCCCCCGCATGCTCCCGCCCGGCCAGGGCACCACCCACCACACCAGCCGGCTGGAGATGCCGCCGCCCCTGCCGCCCCGGCGGACCGGGCCCGGCCGACGCGGGCTCTTCGGCTGGAACCCCCGGCGCGGAATAGTCGCCGCGCTCGCCGCCGTCCTGCTGGTGCTGGGCGTCGGCGCGGGTGTCTGGTACATCAACTCCGGACAGTTCACCCAGGTCCCCTCGCTGCTGGGCCAGACCCAGAAGACCGCCGAGCAGCGGCTCGATGACGCCGGTCTCGACGTGAAGCGCATCGACCGCGCCTACAGCGACACCGCCGCCCGTGGCACGGTGATGAGCAGCGATCCGGGTTCCGGCGAGCGCATCCGGGGCAACGGCTCCGTGCGGCTCGTCGTCTCCCGGGGCCCGGAGATGGTGGACGTCCCCGATGTCGAGGGCGTCACTCTCGCCGATGCCAGGCGTGACCTGAAGGAAGCCGGTCTGGTGCCCGGGATGGTGACCCGGGAGTTCAGCGAGGACGTGGCGCGGGGCGAAGTGGTCCGTACGGACCCCGAGGCCGGCACCGAGCGCCACTCCGAGTCCGCCGTCGCCCTGGTGGTCAGCAAGGGCAGCCCGATCGATGTCCCGGACGTCACCGGACTCTCCGTCGAGGACGCCACCGCCGCGCTGGCGGAGGAGGGTCTGAAGGCCGAGGTCCGGCCCGGCCGTGTGAACTCCGCCGAGGTCGCGGGCGACATCGCCGAGCAGTCACCGGCAGAGGGCGCCGAGGCGGCCGAGGGCGACTCCGTGGAGCTCACGGTCTCCAAGGGGCCGCGGATGCTCGACGTCCCGGACGTCACGGGCATGGATGTCGACGGGGCCAGGAGCACACTGGAAGAGGCGGGGTTCGAGGTCGAGGTCGACCGGCCGTTCCTGTCCTTCAGCGACACCATCGAGAAGCAGTCCGTCGACGGCGGCGAAGAGGCCGCCGAGGGCTCCACGATCACGATCAGGACCAAGGGACTGTAGATCCACATGCGAAACCCGGTAGGCGCCCATGTCCCGGTGGCGGGCGGTCTCGCCAAGGTCGGCCTCGACTACGCGCGCGAGCTGAGCGCGGAGGCCGTGCAGGTCTTCGCCGCCAATCCGCGCGGCTGGGCGACGCCGCCCGGGAATCCTGCGCAGGACGAGCTGTTCCGCACGGAGTGCGCGGCCGGGTCGATCCCGGCGTACGTCCACGCCCCGTATCTGATCAATTTCGGCTCGCACACCGAGGCCACGGTCGAGCGGTCGGTGGAGTCGCTGCGCCACTCCTTGCGCAGGGCCAGGGAGATCGGTGCGCTGGGCGTCGTCGTGCACACGGGGTCGGCGACCGGCGGGCGTCCCCCCGCGGAAGCCCTCGCGCAGGTGCGCAGGCACATGAGGCCGCTGGTCGACGAGCTGACGCATGACGACGACCCGTATCTGCTGCTGGAGTCGACGGCGGGGCAGGGCTTCTCGCTCTGCTCGCGGACCTGGGACTTCGGCCCGTACTTCGAGGCGCTGGACTCCCATCCCAAGCTGGGCATCTGCCTGGACACCTGCCACATCTACGCGGCGGGGCACGATCTGACCGGCCCCTCGGGTATGCGTCAGACCCTCGATCTGCTGGTGGACACCGTCGGCGAGGGCCGGCTGAAGCTGATCCACGCCAATGACTCCAAGGACGTGGTGGGGGCGCACAAGGACCGGCACGAGAACATCGGCGCGGGTCACATCGGTGCGGAGCCGTTCCGTGAGCTGTTCTCCCACCCGGCCACCGACGGCGTACCCCTGATCATCGAGACGCCCGGCGGCAAGGCGGGGCATGCGGCGGACGTGGCCCGGCTGAAGGAGCTGCGCGGTCCTGCACACCCTTGAGGAATACCCCTAGGGGGTATACGGTTCCTGTTGTCGACAGGAACCGTTATCCGGCTTTGGGGGAAACCATGCAGCACGACCACGACACCCAGCACGACCCGCACGCCGGACACGACCACCAGGCACACGACGCGCACGCGGGACACGGCGGGCACGCTCACCACATGGGCGGTGCGGACGGCAAGGTCAGCTGGGCGATGGCCGCCAAGGCCACCCTGCACTGCCTCACCGGCTGCGCCATCGGCGAGATCCTCGGCATGGTGATCGGCACCGCACTCGGCTGGACCAATACGCAGACGATGGTGCTCGCGATCGTCCTGGCGTTCTTCTTCGGTTACGCGCTGACCCTGCGCGGCATCCTGAAGGCCGGCGTCGACTTCCGTACGGCGTTCAGGGTCGCCCTCGCGGCCGACACCCTCTCGATCGCGGTGATGGAACTGATCGACAACGGCGTGATCGCCCTGTGGCCGGGGGCCATGGACGCCCATTTGGGTGACGCGATGTTCTGGATCGTCCTGGCCATCGCGCTGGCCGCCGCCTTCGTCATCACGGTGCCGGTCAACAAGTGGATGATCGGCCGCGGCAAGGGCCACGCCGTGGTGCACCAGTACCACCACTGAGGCGCGGAGGCTCGCAGTTCAGAGCTCGGGGCCGTCCCCGGGCTCTTCCTGGTAGGAGTAGCGCTGCTCGCTCCACGGGTCACCGATGTTGTGATAGCCGCGCTCTTCCCAGAAACCGCGGCGGTCAGCGGTCATGTACTCGATGCCGCGGACCCACTTGGGGCCCTTCCAGGCATAGAGATGCGGCACGACCAGCCGCACAGGAAAGCCGTGTTCGGCGGTGAGCAGTTCGCCGTCCTTGTGGGTGGCGAATACGGTCCGGTCGGCCGCGAAGTCGGCCAGGCGGAGATTCGAACTGAATCCGTACTCGGCCCACACCATCACATGGGTGACATGGGGTGCGGGCGGTGCGAGCTCCACGAGGTTACGGGCGAGAACCCCGCCCCATTCGGCGCCGACCATGCTGAATTTCGTCACACAGTGCAGGTCCGCCACGACCGAGGAGAACGGCAGCGCCGTGAACTCCTGGTGATTCCAGCAGTGTTTCTCGCCGTCAGCCGTGGCCCCGAAGATCCGGAACTCCCAGCGGTCGGGCTTGAACTTGGGTACGGGCCCGTAGTGGGTGACCGGCCAGCCGCGCTGCAGACGCTGCCCCGGCGGAAGCTCGGACTGCCCTGATTCGCTGTACTCCCGGCTTTCCGGCTGACCCATGCCTCCATGGTGACAGACAGGCAGGGGTGGTCATGACCAGGGCAGAGTCGATTCGGGCAACTCATACTAAGCGTGCACTTACTGGACGACCGGGAAGCGCAATGCAAGGATGCGGCCAACTTGCCCAGTACACCGGTTGGAAGGAGCCTCTGCGATGCAGGGCGACCCCGAGGTCCTCGAGTTCCTGAACGAACAGCTGACCGCCGAACTGACTGCCATCAACCAGTATTTCCTGCATGCAAAGATGCAGGACAACTTCGGCTGGACGAAGCTCGCCAAGTACACCAGGGCAGAGTCGTTCGACGAGATGAAGCACGCCGAGATCCTGACCGACCGCATTCTGTTTCTCGACGGCCTGCCCAATTACCAGCGGCTTTTCCATGTACGGGTCGGCCAGACGGTCACCGAGATGTTCCAGGCGGACCGACAGGTCGAGGTGGAGGCGATCGACCGCCTCAAGCGAGGCATCGAGCTGATGCGCAACAAGGGCGACGTCACGTCCGCAAATATCTTTGAGTCCATCCTGGCGGACGAAGAGCACCACATCGACTACCTCGACACCCAGCTGGAACTGGTCGAGAAGCTCGGCGAGCCGCTTTACATCGCCCAGCTGATCGAGCAGCCCGAGAGCTGAGCCAGGGGCTCAGGCCGCGTCGGAGAGCCGGACGACCGGCGAGCCGGCGACGGCAGCAGTCGCGCCGACGGAACCGGCCACCTGCTCCTGCTTCTGGTCGAGCAGCTCGCGGCGCGGGCAGTCGCCGCGTCCCAGCAGTGCCTGAATCCTGCGGACGCAGCCACCGCAGTCCGTACCCGCCTTGCAAGCGGAGGCTATCTGCCGAGGCGTACAGGCGCCGGCGTCCGCATGCTGCTTGACCTGCTGTTCCGTCACTCCGAAACATGAGCAGACGTACATGCGGTTCACCTCCCACCGGGATCGATCGCTGCGCCGCCCCGATCTTTTCGGTGAGGCTAACCTAACCTTACCCGCCGCCCCTGGTGGGTAAAAGCCCCGGAACGACCTGTGGGGCACGGATCACATCGATCCGTGCCCCACAGTCGTACAGTCCGGTACTTCCTACTGGTCCCGGTACATCTCGGCGACCAGGAACGCCAGGTCGAGGGACTGGCTGCGGTTGAGCCGCGGGTCGCAGGCCGTCTCGTAACGCTGGTGCAGATCGTCCACGAAAATCTCGTGGCCGCCGCCGACGCACTCGGTGACATCGTCACCGGTGAGCTCGACGTGGATGCCGCCCGGGTGCGTCCCGAGGCCCTTGTGCACCTCGAAGAAGCCCTTGACCTCGTCGAGGACGTCGTCGAAGCGGCGGGTCTTGTGGCCGGACGCGGCCTCGAAGGTGTTGCCGTGCATCGGGTCGGTCACCCACACCACGGTGGCGCCGGAAGCGGTGACCTTCTCGACGAGCTCGGGGAGCTTGTCGCGGACCTTGTCGGCGCCCATGCGGACGATGAAGGTCAGCCGGCCCGGCTCGCGGTCGGGGTCGAGGCGGTCGATGTAGCCGAGCGCGTCGTCGACGGTGGTCGTCGGGCCGAGCTTGATGCCGATCGGGTTACTGATCTTCGAGGCGAACTCGATGTGCGCGCCGTCCATCTGACGGGTGCGCTCACCGACCCACACCATGTGGCCCGAGGTGTCGTACAGCTTGCCGGTGCGCGAGTCGGTGCGCGTCAGCGCCGTCTCGTAGTCCAGCAGCAGGCCCTCGTGCGAGGCGTAGAACTCGACCGCCTTGAACTCGGCCGGGTCCGTGCCGCACGCCTTCATGAAGTTCAGCGCGTTGTCGATCTCGCGGGCCAGGGCCTCGTAGCGCTGACCGGAGGGCGACGACCTCACGAAGTCCTGGTTCCAGGCGTGCACCTGGCGCAGGTCGGCGTAACCGCCGGTGGTGAAGGCGCGGACCAGGTTCAGCGTGGAAGCGGATGCGTGGTACATCTGCTTCAGCCGCTGGGGGTCCGGGATGCGGGCGGCCTCGGTGAAGTCGAAGCCGTTGACGGAGTCGCCGCGGTAGGTCGGCAGGGTCACGCCGTCGCGGGTCTCGGTCGACTTGGAGCGCGGCTTGGAGTACTGACCGGCGATCCGGCCGATCTTCACGACCGGTACGGAGGCCGCGTAGGTGAGGACGGCGCTCATCTGGAGCAACGTCTTGAGTTTGGCTCGGATGTGCTCGGCCGACACGGCGTCGAACGCCTCGGCGCAGTCGCCACCCTGCAGCAGGAACGCCTCGCCCTTGGCGACGGCTCCCAGGCGGGCACGCAGCTGGTCGCACTCGCCGGCAAAGACGAGCGGCGGATACGACTCGAGGTCCGCGAGCACATCGCGCAGGGCCTCGGAGTCGGGGTACTCGGGCTGCTGCGCCGCGGGAAGGTCTCGCCAGGTCGCCTTGTCGGCGACGCTTCGGGATTCAGCTTTCACGATCACGACAGCAAGACTACGGGGTCGCCGCTCCCCGGCCGGCACTCGCTCGCCTGATGAGACAGACCGTCCGAAGTCGCCTCGTCCGAAGGTCCGCGCCACGGGGCACGAGGGGAGCTCCGCCAGGCCACCGTGCGCTACGATCCACGGCATGTTCGCGCAGACAATCCAGAACTGGTGGTGGACCGCTCATCCGGCGGCCCGCTGACTCATCGCGCGTACACACTTCGCGAAGGCCGCCCGGGGGGCGGCCTTCTCTGCGTTTCGGGGCCGTTCCTCCTCCTCATCGGAAGGAACACCCATGCCCGACCGCGCAACCGACCTCGTCCGGAGACTGCTCCGCGACGACTGCCCGCCGTTCGCGCTGCTGCGCAGGCGTACCCCCGGCCACGACCACGACACCGTCGACGTACTGATCGGCCGGGTCCGGGAAGTGGACCGCCTCGCCGACATCCCCGTGGGCGAGCAGCCCTCACTCGCCCTGGTCCCGTTCCGGCAGATCGCCGAGCGGGGCTTCGACGTCCGCGACGACGGCACTCCGCTGTCCGTACTCCTCGCCCAGGAGGCGTACGCGCTGCCGCTCGACGAGGTGCTCGCCGCGCTGCCCGTCCACGAGGTGCGCGTGGAGGGCGGGGGCTTCGACGTGCCCGACGCGGAGTACGCGGACACCGTCCGGCGCGTCATCAAGGACGAGATCGGGCAGGGCGAGGGCGCCAACTTCGTGATCCGGCGGACCTTCGGCGGCGAGATCCCAGAGTTCGGCCGGGCCGACGCGCTGGCCCTGTTCCGGCGGCTGCTGTCGGGCGAGCGGGGTGCGTACTGGACGTTCGTCGTCCACACCGGGGACCGGACGCTGATCGGTGCCAGCCCCGAGGTGCATGTACGGATGTCCGGTGGCACGGTCGTGATGAACCCGATCAGCGGCACCTACCGCTACCCCGCCGACGGGCCCACGGCGACAAGCCTGCTGGCCTTCCTCGGCGACCGCAAGGAGACCGAGGAGCTCTCCATGGTGGTCGACGAGGAACTGAAGATGATGTGCACCGTGGGCGACATGGGCGGGGTCGTGATCGGCCCGCGGCTCAAGGAGATGGCCCACCTCGCGCACACCGAGTACGAACTGCGCGGGCGCTCCTCGCTGAACGTCCGGGAGGTCCTCAAGGAGACCATGTTCGCGGCGACGGTCACCGGCTCCCCCGTGCAGAACGCCTGCCGGGTCATCGAGCGGTACGAACCAGATGGCCGCGGCTACTACGCGGGCGCGCTGGCCCTCCTGCGCCTCGACGCGAACGGGGCGCAGACCCTGGACTCGCCGATCCTGATCCGCACCGCCGACATCTCGGCCGACGGCCGGCTGAAGGTGCCGGTCGGCGCCACGCTCGTACGCCATTCGGACCCGGAGAGCGAGGTCGCCGAGACCCACGCCAAGGCCGCCGGGGTGCTGGCGGCCCTGGGCGTGCGGCCGGGGCCGCCGCACGCGGAGGCAACCCGTCCACAGCTGGCCTCCGACCCGCGGGTGCAGGCGGCGCTGGACGACCGGCGCGGCGGGCTCGCGCCGTTCTGGCTGAGGATGCAGGAACGTACGCGGGAGCTGTCCGGTCACGCCCTCGTGGTGGACGGCGAGGACACCTTCACCGCGATGCTGGCCCATCTTCTGCGGTCGTCGGGTCTTGATGTGTCGGTGCGGCGGTACGACGAGCCGGGGCTGCGCGAGGCCGTACGGGCGCACGAGGGGCCCGTCGTGCTTGGCCCCGGGCCCGGGAATCCCGCCGACGCCGCCGATCCGAAGATGCGGCTGCTGCGCGAACTGGCCGCCGAGCTGCTCAGGGACCACCGGCACGGGCTGCTGGGTGTCTGCCTCGGGCATGAGCTGATCGCGGCGGAACTGGGCGTGGAGATCGTCCGCAAGGCTGTGCCGTACCAGGGTGCCCAGACCCGGATCGAGCTGTTCGGCCGTCCGGAGACCGTCGGTTTCTACAACAGCTTCACGGCCCGCTGCGACGAGTCGACGGCCGCCGAGCTGGCCGCGCACTCCATCGAGGCGAGCCGGGACACGGAGACCGGTGAGCTGCACGCGCTGCGCGGGAAGGGCTTCGCTTCGGTGCAGTTCCACCCGGAGTCGGTGCTGACGCTGCGCGGGGCCGCGATCGTGACGGAGCTGCTGGCGGGGCTGCCGGTGCTCAGCTGACGGAGGGGGCGCGGGCCCCGGCGGCCGGCCGGGGCCTCAGTTCGCGGGCAGGGCCGGCACGAGGACGTTGTCGCTGCGGCGGCCTGCCAGGTAGTCGGCGACGTTCTGCACGGTGGCTTCGACGATCTGGCACACCGCGTCCCGCGTGTAGTACGCCTGGTGCGAGGTCACGACGACGTTCGGGAAGGTGACCAGCCTGGCCAGGGTGTCGTCGTCGATGCCTTCCAGGGACTTGTCGAGGAAGAAGAGCCCGGCCTCCGCCTCGTACACATCGAGTCCCACACCGGTGAAGCGGCCCGCCCGCAGCTCGGCGACCAGGGCCGTGGTGTCGATGAGTCCGCCGCGGCTGGAGTTGATCAGGATCGCGTCGTCCTTCATCGCGGCCAGGGCGTCCTTGCCGATGAGGTGGTGGGTCGCGGGCAGCAGCGGTACGTGCAGGCTGATCAGGTCGGCCTCGGCGAGGAGCCGGTCCTTCTCGACGTACTTCATGCCGAGCTCCAGGCACGCCGGGTTCTCGGTGACGTCCCAGCCCAGCAGCTTCATGCCGAAGCCGTGGGCGATCCGGGTGAACGCCTCGCCGATCTTCCCGGTGCCGAGCACTCCGACGGTGCGTCCGCGCATGTCGCGGCCGAGGAGGCCGTCGAGACGGAAGTCGAAGTCCCGGGTGCGGCTCGCGGCGCGGATGATGCGCCGGTTGACCGCCATCGCGAGGGTCCAGGCGAATTCGGCGACGGAGTACGGCGAGTAGTACGAGACGCGGGCGACGCGCAGGGCCAGGCGTTCGGCGACGTCGAGGTCGATGTTGTTGAAGCCCGTGGAGCGCTGGGCGATCATCTGTGTGCCGCCCGCGGCGAGGGTCTGGAGGACCTTGCCGCTGAGGTCGGCGTTGACGCTGGTGGAGATGATCTCGTAGCCCGCCGCGATCGGTGCGGTGTCCCTGTTCAGGAAGACGTCCAGGCACCGGACCTCGTGCTGTCCGGCGAAGGCGTTCTCGATCAGGGGCTTCTCGTCGGACTGCACACCGAAGGCCAGGATTTCCACGACGTCTCCCGCTTTTCGCACCCGTGCCGGTCCTCGCGAATATACGGCCGGGGCCCCCGGGGCGCCGCTCAGCCGACGTCGTCGAGGCCGCGCTCGATCGCGTACCGCACGAGCTCCACCCGGTTGTGCAACTGGAGCTTGCCGAGGGTGTTCTGCACGTGGTTCTGGACGGTGCGGTGGGAGATGACGAGCCGCTCGGCGATCTGCTTGTACGAGAGTCCCTTGGCGACCAGCCGCAGCACCTCCGTCTCGCGGTCGGTGAGCTCCGGAGCCTTCGGTTCGTTGGACGCCACGGGGACCGGGTCGGAGGCGAGCCTGCGGTATTCGCCGAGGACCAGACCGGCGAGGCCCGGAGTGAAGACCGGGTCGCCGACGGCGGTGGAGCGCACGGCGTCGGTCAGCTCCTGGGTGCTGGCGGACTTCAGCAGATAGCCGGTGGCACCCGACTTCACCGCCTCCAGGACATCGGCGTGCTCACCGCTCGCGGAGAGCACCAGGACCCGCAGTCCGGGATGGGAGCCGACGAGTTCCTTGCATACCTGGACGCCGGGCATCCCCGGCAGATTCAGGTCGAGGACGAGGACATCGGGCCTGGCGGCCTTCGCCCGGCGGACCGCCTGCGGGCCGTCGCCGGCGGTCGCCACCACGTCGAAGCCGGACTCGGCCAGATCTCGGGCGACCGCGTCACGCCACATGGGGTGGTCGTCGACGACCATGACCCTGGTGGGCCGCTCCTGGGCATCCTGCGCGTTCGGTGTAGTCATCGGGCCGATCCTGCCTTCCCCCGTGAAACTTTCGGAATCTTCAACTCGACCTCCGTGCCCTGGCCGGGCACCGAAATCAACACGGCCGTGCCGCCCAGGTCACGCAGCCGCCCGCGGATCGACAGGGCCACCCCGAGCCGGCCCTCCCCCTCCGCCTGGGCGAGCCTGCCCTCCGGGATGCCCGGGCCGTCGTCCCGGACGGTCACGATCACTTCGTCCCGCTCGTCCTCGACCAGAATCCATGCCTGAGCATCCTGTCCCGCGTGCACCCGCACATTGTCCAGGGCGGCGCTGACAGCGGCGGCGAGCTCCCGTGCGGCGTCCGGCGGCAGCAGCACCGGAGCACCCGGTTCCGCGAAGCTGACCCGGGAGCCCGCGTGCGGCGCGAGCAGGGCGCGCAGATCGCAGTCGGCTCCCCCGGCCCTGCTCTCGTCGACCTCGACGGTACGGACGACGGCGCCGTCGGCCGCGTCCTCGGAGACCCGGGTGGTGGGGACGAGGCCGGTGGAGACGAGGGTGCGCAGGGCGACTTCCTGTTCGCCGGCCATCCTTCCCAGCTCGGCGGCCTCGCCGCCGAGCGCCGAGCCGCGGCGCTGCACCATCGCGAGGACCTGGAGCACGCTGTCGTGGATGTCGCGGGCCAGGCGCTCCCGTTCGCGGGTTGCGGCCTCGATCTCCAGGGCACGGGCCAGGGTGCGTTCACTGGCGCGGGCCACCTCGACGACGTAACCGATGGCGATGGAGGCGACCCAGACCAGCAGGACGTTGTGGAAGGTGTCCCTGCTGGGTTCGCCGCGCTCGACGATGTTGGCGACGGCGACGAAG
This sequence comes from Streptomyces sp. NPDC057136, assembly GCF_042670885.1. Classification (NCBI taxonomy): domain Bacteria; kingdom Bacillati; phylum Actinomycetota; class Actinomycetes; order Kitasatosporales; family Streptomycetaceae; genus Streptomyces; species Streptomyces sp. NPDC057136. The sequence continues at coordinate 19,316 of NZ_JBHUUV010000039.1, read as the reverse complement.
GTGGAGGCGAAGGCCGCCCACCGCCAGCCGCCCTTGATGGCGAACGCCAGGACGGAACCGGCCGTCCAGATCGACGGGAGGGTCGGGCCGTCGACGTGCTGGGCCTGGAAGTCGGCGAGCGGGGTGAGGAGGATGCCGGTGAGGGCGATCACGAGGTCCGCGCCGAGGAAACGCTTGGTGCAGCACGCGGCGTTGGCGACCCTGGGGAGGGTGGCGAAGGTCCACAGGACCATCACGGCCAGATAGACGACGGCCACCCACAGTCGCTCGTACTTCTCACGGCCGACGGCCGTGAGAAGCACTGCGTAGACCATGGTCAGCAGGCGGTACGCGGTCAGAGCACGCCACAGCGGCTGCTCCACGGACATTCGTACGACCCGCTCGCGCTTGGTCATCTTCCCCACCCCCCGGACGGACAGCGACGCGACTACGCGCCGGACCTGTCCGTTCCGTCCCGTTCCGCGGTGTCCGCGGCGTTTCCCTGCTTCTGTGCGCGCTTCTCGTCCTCGGCCCGGTGCTTCGCCTCGTCGGCGATCTGGCGCTTGGCCGCCGTCGCGTAGATGTCGACGTACTCCTGGCCGGAGAGCTTCATGATCTCGTACATGACCTCGTCGGTCACCGAACGCAGGATGAAGCGGTCGCCGTCCATGCCCTGGTAGCGGCTGAAGTCGAGCGGCTTGCCGATCCTGATGCCCGGTCGCATCAGCTTGGGCATCACCTGACCGGGCGGCTGGATCTTCTCCGTGTCGATCATCGCGACAGGGATGACGGGCGCCCCGGTGGCGAGGGCCACCCGGGCGAGGCCACCGGGCTTGCCGCGGTAGAGACGGCCGTCGGGCGAGCGGGTGCCCTCGGGGTAGATACCGAAGAGCCCGCCGCTCTCGATGACCTGGATGCCCGCCTTGATGGCCGCCTCACCGGCGCCGCGGGCCCCGGAGCGGTCCACCGGGAGCTGGCCGACGCCCTTGAAGAAGGCCGCGGTCAGCTTTCCCTTCACCCCGGGAGCCGTGAAGTACTCGGCCTTCGCGATGAAGGTGACCTTGCGGTCGAGTACGGCCGGCAGGAAGAACGAGTCGGAGAACGACAGATGATTGCTCGCGAGGATCGCAGGCCCCTGTGCGGGGATGTTCTCCAGGCCCTCCACCCACGGCCTGAAGGCGAGCTTCAGAGAGCCGCCGATGGAGAACTTCATTGCGCCGTAGATCAACTCGAGTGCCTCCTGTGTGCTGTCGATCAGACCTTAACCTGTGGGATCGTGCGCGCTCCCGCCCGGCACGGGGCCGTGGCCCCGCCGGAGACACGGCCGTTCCCGCGCTGTGACCGGTGACGGCCCTGGTCGGTGTCGGTCCGGTCGCGTACGGTGAAGTAATCCTTCTTCGCACACCCTTTGAGCCCCACCGCTCCACCCGCTCACGCGCGCGTCACCCGCCCTATTCACCCGTCACAGCCTCACGAACAGGAGACCCCCGGTGCCGGTCCTCCCTGGAGCCGAGCCGTTCCGCCACGAGGGCGGAGAGGTCGGCGTCCTTCTCTGTCACGGATTCACCGGCTCGCCGCAGTCGCTGCGCCCCTGGGCCGACTACCTCGCGGAGCGGGGGCTGACCGTCTCGCTCCCGCTGCTGCCCGGACACGGCACCCGCTGGGAGGACATGGCCATCACCGGCTGGCAGGACTGGTACGCGGAGGTGGACCGGGAGCTGCGCGTCCTGCGGGAGCGGTGCAGCCAGGTCTTCGTCTTCGGACTGTCCATGGGCGGTGCGCTGTCACTGCGGCTGGCGGCGAAGCACGGGGACGCGATCACGGGCCTGGTGCTGGTGAATCCGGCGAACAAGGTGCACGGCCTCTCGGCGTACGCCCTGCCGGTCGCCCGCCATCTGGTACGTACGACCAAGGGCCTCACCAGCGATATCGCGCTGGAGGGCGTCGAGGAGACCGGCTACGACCGGGTGCCGCTGCACGCGGCCCATTCGGTACGCAATTTCTTCCGCCTGGTCGACGCCGAGCTGCCGCAGGTCACCCAGCCGCTCCTGCTGCTGCACAGCCCGCAGGACCATGTGGTCCCGCCCGCCGACTCGGCCCGGATCCTGAGCCGGGTGTCGTCGACGGATGTCGAGGAGATCCTGCTGGAACAGAGCTACCACGTGGCGACGTTGGACCATGATGCGGAGCGGATCTTCGAGGAGAGCTACTCGTTCGTCGGCCGCCTCGCACCCAGCGTCGGGAAGAAGGGGAGCACGTCCGGTGGCTGAGCACGACTCGGAGCGCACAGGCAGTGACGAGGAGCGCGAACCGCGTCCCACGGAGGGCACCGGTGTCCCCGAGGGGACCGAGGACGCCCGGGCGGTCGACGAGGACGCGGCCTGGGAGGCCATCGTCGCGGGGTACGGCGAGGAGCCGCCGGACCCGCCGGGCGCCAAGCCCTTCAAGTCGATCGAGGATCTGGCACTGCTGGAGGACGACCAGCTCAACGTCCTGGAGCCGGACGCGGGCACGGGCGACGGCACGGGCGACGACGCGGACAAGGGTGCGGGCAAGCCGAAGTCGCCCAAGCCCGCGAAGCCTCCGGAGAAGAAGGCGCTGGGCAGTTCCGTCGTCTTCGCTCCCGGTGTCGCCGGGCCGCGCGACTACGAGGTGGATGAGCCCAAGAACGGCGACATCGACGGCCCCGACGACAGCGGGGAGGGGCATTTCGTCCCGCCGGAGCCGCCGCCGCTGCCGGAGGCCGATGTCACGGCGAAGTTCGCCTGGCTCGCGGTCGTCGGTGGCCCGGTCCTGCTGCTGATCGCCGTGCTGTTGCAGTGGGAGATGACGTGGTGGCTCACCGCGCTCTGTATCGGTGGTTTCCTCGGCGGCTTCGCGACGCTGGTGGCGCGGATGCCCCACGACGACGAGGACGAGGACGACCCGGGGCGCGGCGCGGTCGTCTGAGGGCTCGCGCGTGACGTGACGGGCCGCGTGTGGTCAGGCCCGTCGAGCCGTCGTGGACAGGGCGGGCACCCGGAGTGCCGCCAGCACCGGAAGGTGGTCCGTGGCGGCCCGCAGGTCCGCGTCGGTGATGCCCGCGAGGCCCGACGGGACACCGCAGCCGAGCACCTCGATGCCCTCCGTGGCAAAGACCGCGTCGATGCGCCGCCGGGGATCGTCCGGCGAGAAGGTGTGCTCGCCGCCCCAGGGGCGTACGGCCCGGCAGTCCTGGAGCCGCCCTTCCAGCCGCTTGAACGCCCGTCCGTCCGGACCCTCGTTGAGGTCCCCCGCCGCGATGGCGGCGGGCACCTGCATGGCGTCCAGCCGTTCGAGCAGGAGATCCGCCTGGGCCAGGCGCTCCTCGCGCTGGAGGCTGAGATGGCAGCTCAGGAGTCCGATCCGGGTGCCCGCGATCCGCACCACGGCCGTGGCGAAGCCCCTGCGGTGCAGACCGGGGGTGAGCGGCAGCAGCACGTCCTCGGTCCGTTCCACCGTGGCCCGCAGCGAACAGAGCAGCAGGGGCCCGGCTGCCGTGGCGCCGCCGCTGAGGATCACCAGGTCGGTACTGGCGGCGAGTCTGGCCGCCGCCTTGCGCCAGCGGAAGAAGCGCGGGGCCTCCTGGACGAAGACCAGGTCGGGACGGCAGGCGCGGATGACACGGGCCAGGGCCGCGGTGTCGTCACGCATCGACCGGACGTTGTAGCTGAGCACTCTGATGACGGCTGAACCGTCCGGCTCGGTACGGGAGTCGGGCAGCGGCATCATGACCATGGGCTTCACGATACGACGGACGCCCGCCGCTCCCCAGAGGGCGCGACGGGCGTCGGGGTCGTGCAGTGGACTCAGCCCTGCCGGGCCAGGTCGGCCGCGCCCACCAGACCGGCCTTGCCGCCGAGCTGGGCGGCGAGCACCTGGGCGTGCGGGCGCCATTCGCCGCCGATCAGCCAGCGCCGGAAGGACTTGCGGATCGGGTCGAGGACGAGTTCGCCCTCGTCCGAGACACCGCCGCCGACGATGAACGCGGAGGGGTCGAAGAGCGAGGCCAGGTCGGCGAGTCCGGCTCCGGCCCAACGGGCCAGCTCACGGAACGAGTCGACGGCGACCAGATCGCCCTGCCGGGCTGCGGCGCTGACGTGCTTGCCCTCGATGCCCTCCACCGTGCCGTCGCCGAGCGACAGGAGGATCGCGGCGTTCTCCGGGGTGGCGTTGGCGCGCTGCTTCGCGTACCGGACGAGCGCACGCCCCGAGGCGTACTGCTCCCAGCAGCCCTGGCTGCCGCAGCCGCAGAGCAGACCGTCCGGGACGACCCGGATGTGGCCGAACTCGGCGGCCACACCGAAGCGTCCGCGGCGCAGCTTGTTGCCGATGATGATGCCGCCGCCGAGGCCCGTGCCGAGCGTGATGCAGATGACGTCGTCGTGGCCCTGGCCGGCGCCGAAGCGGTATTCGCCCCAGGCGGCGGCGTTGGCGTCGTTCTCGACGACGACCGGCAGACCGACCCGCTGCTCGACCTTGTCCTTCAGCGGCTCGTGCCGCCACTTGATGTTCGGTGCGAACAGCACGGTGGCACGCTTGTCGTCGACATATCCGGCAGCGCCGATGCCGACCGCCTCGACGTCATGTCCCTCGCTCGCCCCGGCCACGGCTGAGCAGATCGCGTCGACGATGCCTTCGGCCGTCGGCGGGGTCGATACCTTGAACATCGAGAGGATCTGGCCCTCTTCGTCGACCACTCCAGCCGCGATCTTCGTGCCGCCGATATCGACGCCGATGGTGAGTCCCATGAATCCCTCAGTTTCGGTCGAGCCCCGCTACGGCCAACCGTACCCGAGGCGAGGGAGGCCCTGGGCCTTCTGCCTCCGGTCCGGGGTCAGTCCAGGTCGATGTGCTCGCTGCCGCCGGAACCCTCGTCGCGGGGGTCGGACGGGTCTTCGGCGGCCTTCTTCGGGCCGCTCGCCCCGCCCGCGCCTTCGGTGGTGCGGGTCCAGCGGGCCTCCTGGCCCTCGACGGCCGAGCGGTAGGCGGCCAGGAGTTCGTTGCCCGCCGCGGCGAGATGATCGAAGAGGTCCGGATTGCGCTCGATGACGGGCTCGACCGCGGACTTCGCCTGCTTGATCACCTGCTGGACCGCGCCCTGGGCGGCCACGCCGAGCAGCGGCGACTGGAGCGAGGAGACCTTGTCGGCCACCGCGTCGACCAGCTTGCGCAGTTCCTCGGCGGCGGAGCCGGGCTGCGGCCCGTACTGGGCGCGGCGCCTGGCCTTCTCGGCTTCGAGGTCCTCGGCGCAGGCATCGGCCCACGCGTCGCCGTCGGCGGAACGATCGGTGGCTTCACTCATGGCGGGCTCCTGCGGCAAAGGTGACGTAGTACCGACGTTACCCGAACAGGGGTAAACCGTTCATCGGGTCCGCGGCCAGAGCGCCGGGTCCGGCGTGAACCGGACACGCAGCACGCCGTCCGTGAGCGCGGCTCCGGAGACGGTGCAGCGGCGCAGCCCGGACTCCAGGCGCACGATCCGGTGGAACGGGCCGACGGTGAGGAGCAGTTCGTCGCCGCGGCGGACCAGCTTGACGTCCTCCTTGCCGGCTCCGGGCAGCGGCAGGCACCAGACGAGGGTCCCGTCGGCCGGCTCGCCGGAGGTGTCCGGTGCCCTGGTGTCCTCGATCCACCAGGGGTCGTCGGCGCGGCCGGATGTCCGGTCGTCGGGTGCGAGGCCGCCGAGGAGGGCCAGGTCGTCGAGGCCCCGCGGATCGTGGCCGAGGTGGGCCGCCTCGCGCAGTGTCCCGGGGGCCCACTCCTGCGACCAGTGGTCGAGGCATTTCTCCTGCTGGGCGGCGAGACCGGCGAACCAGGGGTCCGAGGAGTGCCGGGGCAGCACCCGGGTGGCCACGAGCGCGTCGACGCGCAGCCCCTGGAGGGCGAGTCCGGTACGGGCGGTGCGCAGGGTGTCCTCGGCGGCCGTGCCGGGTTCGGCGACCAGTCGTACGGTCGTCGACTCGTCCTCGATCAGTGCCTGGACGGCGGCCAGCTCGGTGTCCTTGCGGGCGGCGGCCTCGTACAGCCACTGCGCGGGCGCGGGGACCCCGGCGAGCTGGGCGAGGACCGGGCGCAGGGCGCGTGCGGCCTGGCGTTCCTGCGGCAGGAGGCGGCGCAGGTAGCGGCGCAGCTGCTCGGGCAGGGCGAGCACGGCGAGGGCCTCGTACAGCGGCGGCAGGTCGACGACGAGGACGTCAGTGCCGTCCTGCGACCAGTCGCCCCCGGCGGCGCGGTGCAGGGTGTGGAGGAGCGCGAACTGTGCGCTGCCGGGCAGTTCGGTGAGTTCCTCGGCGTCGAGGCGGTTGGCGCCGAGCAGGCCGAGGACCCCGGACGCGCGGTCCTGGAGGGCGACGAGTTCGTCGCGGAAGTGTGCGCCGGAGTCGATGCGGGCGTACCGCAGGCCGTCGGTGACCTCGACGGGTTCCGTACCGGTGGGAATTCCGGGTACGGCGTCGGCGGAGACGAGCAGGGTGCGCAGGCCGGCGCGGGCGGCGGCCTGCGCGGTCGCCGCGGCGACCGTCGTACGGCCCGCACCACCGGGGCCGGTGACCAGGACCGTACGCACGCGGTCAGCCCCGCGGGACGGACTCGACGCGCTTCTTCAGTCCGGCGAGGGCGCGGTCGATGATGACCTTCTCCGCCTTGCGCTTGATCATGCCGAGGAGCGGGATCTTGACGTCGACGGCCAGCCGGTAGGTGACCTCGGTGCGGTCGCCGACGGGCACCAGGGTGTACGAGCCGTCGAGGGCCCGCAGCATCTGGGACTTCACGAGAGTCCAGCTGACCTCGTTCTCACCGGTCCAGGTGTATGCGAGAACGTGGTCGTCCTTGATCGCTCCGGCGTCCAGGACCAGGCGGACCTGCTCGGCGCGGCCCCGGTCGTCACCGGCCAGGACCTCGGCCTGCTTCACCTCGCCGGTCCAGTCGGGATAGCGGTCGAAGTCGGCGATCACTCCCATGACGTCGGCCGGTGCCGCCTCGATCATGATGCTCGAGCTGGTGTGTTCAGCCATCGCCGTGGCCCTCCAGTGCGGTGTACCGGTCGCGTTCGGCAGAGGCCTGCCGCGTGCAGGCTATCGCGTACCGGACGGTCGTCGTTCCGCGGTCCGCGTCACCACTCCAGGGCCCATGGCCGCCCGGTGGAGGCGAAGTGACCGACATTGACACACTCGGTGACGCCGATGCGCATCCGGCGGACCAGCGGCTGGTGGACATGGCCGAAAAGCGCGTACCGGGGCCGGGTGCGCCGGATGGCGTCGAGGAGGGCCCGGCTGCCGCGTTCGAAGCGGCGCGCCACGGTGTCGTACGTCAGCTCGGGGACGTCGGGCGGGATGTGCGAGCAGAGCACGTCCACCGGTCCGAGTGCCTCGACCTTGGCCGCGTACTCCTCGTCGCCGATCTCGTACGGGGTGTTCATCGGGGTCTTCAGGCCGCCGCCGACGAAGCCGAAGACGCGGCCGCCGATCTCGACGCGCTCGCCGTCCAGGACGGTGGTGCCGGGGGCCGTGTACTCGGGCCAGAGGCCGGGGATGTCGACGTTGCCGTAGGTGGCGTACGTCGGGGTGGGCAGGGCGGCGAACATCTCCGCGTACTGCTTGCGTACCGCGGCGATGATGGCGGCGTTGCGGTCCATGCCCGTCCACAGGGCGCGGCCGAAGGCGCGGGCCTCCTCGAAGCGGCGGGCGGTGCGCAGTTCGACGAGGCGGTCCGCGTTCTGCACGCCGAAGAGGTCGGGGAAGATGCCGCGCGAGTGGTCGGCGTAGTCGAGGAAGAGCACCAGGTCACCGAGGCAGATGAGGGCGTCGGCGCCGTCTCCGGCGCGGGCGAGCGCCTCGGTGTTGCCGTGCACGTCGCTGACCACGTGGATGCGCGTACCGCTTTTCACGGTCGCGCTTCGGCCGTCCACTCCGCTGCCTCGCATCCGATCACCCTAGATCTCGCCTTGCTGCCTGGGTAGGGCGGCCGGACCTGGGGTTTACTTCCGGGGCGTCACATGAGTGCACTACTGTGCGCGAAGGCCCAGCTCTATGTGTGATGCATAAGACATCTGGCCGGAACCCCCTATCCGGAACCACGTACCGGTGGGTAACGTCCGGGCAGTCCAGTCGTGCTCACCCCACGGAGCACGTGCCAGTCTTGGACCGCATCCGGTGCGTCACACAGAGCCGTGGCACCGGAGCCCGATGAGGAGCAGCAGTCTTGCGCGAGTTCAGCCTTCCGGCCCTGTACGAGGTCCCCTCGGACGGCAACCTGACGGATCTCATCCGCCGCAATGCCGCTCAGCATCCCGAAGTCGCGGTGATGAGCCGCAAGGTGGGCGGCGTCTGGACGGACGTCACCGCCACCCAGTTCCTCGCCGAGGTCAGAAGCGCGGCCAAGGGCCTGATCGCGGCGGGCGTGCAGCCCGGCGACCGCGTCGCCCTGATGTCGCGTACCCGCTACGAGTGGGTGCAGCTGGACTTCGCGATCTGGAGCGCCGGCGGAGTCACCGTCCCGGTCTACGAGACGAGTTCTCCCGAGCAGGTCCAGTGGATTCTCGGTGATTCGGGTGCCGTCGCCGTCATCGTGGAGAGCGAAGCCCACGCCGAGTCCGTCGCCTCCGTCCGCGACGGACTCCCCGGGCTGCAGCACGTGTGGCAGATCGACAAGGGCGCGGTCGGTGAACTGACCACCGCCGGTGCGCAGGTCTCGGACGAGACCATGGATCTGCGCACGGTGAGCGCCAAGGCCGACGATCCGGCCACCATCGTCTACACCTCGGGCACCACGGGCCGCCCCAAGGGCTGTGTGCTGACCCACCGCAGCTTCTTCGCGGAGTGCGGCAACGTGGTCGAGCGGCTGAAGCCCCTCTTCCGTACCGGCGAGTGCTCCGTACTCCTCTTCCTGCCCGCGGCGCACGTCTTCGGCCGGCTGGTCGAGGTCGCCTCGGTGATGGCCCCGATCAAGCTCGGCTGTGTGCCGGACATCAAGAACCTCACCGATGAGCTGGCGGCCTTCCGGCCGACGCTGATCCTCGGTGTGCCGCGGGTCTTCGAGAAGGTCTACAACTCGGCGCGCGCCAAGGCGCAGGCCGACGGCAAGGGCAAGATCTTCGACCGGGCCGCCGACACGGCGATCGCCTACAGCCGGGCGCTGGGTACTCCGCAGGGCCCGTCCGTCGGCCTGAAGGTCAAGCACAAGGTCTTCGACAAGCTGGTCTTCAGCAAGCTGCGGGCCGTGCTCGGCGGCCGGGGCGAGTACGCGATCTCCGGCGGTGCGCCGCTCGGTGAGCGGCTCGGGCACTTCTACCGCGGTATCGGCTTCACGGTCCTGGAGGGCTACGGCCTGACCGAGACCTGTGCGGCCACCGCCTTCAACCCGTGGGACCGGCAGAAGATCGGTACGGTCGGTCAGCCGCTGCCCGGTTCGGTCGTCCGGATCGCCGACGACGGCGAGGTGCTGCTGCACGGCGAGCACCTGTTCACGGGCTACTGGAAGAACGAGACCGCGACGGCCGAGGCGCTGGCCGACGGCTGGTTCCACACCGGTGACATCGGCACGCTCGACGAGGACGGCTACCTCGCGATCACCGGCCGCAAGAAGGAGATCATCGTGACGGCGGGCGGCAAGAACGTCGCCCCGGCCGTGATCGAGGACCGGATTCGCGCGCACGCGCTGGTCGCGGAGTGCATGGTGGTCGGTGACGGCCGTCCGTTCGTGGGCGCACTGGTCACCCTGGACGAGGAGTTCCTGGGCCGCTGGGCCGAGGAGCACGGCAAGCCCGCCGGCTCGACGGCCGTGTCGCTGCGCGAGGACCCGGAGCTGCTGGCCGAGGTGCAGCGTGCCGTGGACGACGGCAACGCCGCGGTGTCCAAGGCCGAGTCCGTACGTAAATTCCGCATCCTGGCCGCACAGTTCACCGAGGAGGCGGGCCACATCACGCCCTCGCTGAAGCTGAAGCGGAACGTGGTGGCGAAGGACTTCGCCGACGAGGTCGAGTCCATCTACCGCGCCTGATCAGGTAGTTGCACGAAAGGCCTGTCTCCCCGGTGGAGACAGGCCTTTCGCGTAGGCGCGTTGACGCCCCGTCAGGCGCTCAGAGCAGCGTCTTGAGCTTCTCGGCGAGCAGGTCCCAGCGCCATTTCTCCTCGACCCAGGCCCTGCCCCGCTCCCCCATCCGCCGCCGCAGCTCCGGGTCGCCGAGCAGGGTGACGATCCGGTCGGCCGACTCCTCGGCGGAGCCGCCCCGCACCACCCAGCCGGTCTCGCCGTCGAGCACGGCGTCGGGCGCGCCGCCCGAGTCGCCCGCCACCACCGGCAGGCCGGTCGCGGACGCCTCCAGATAGACGATGCCGAGGCCCTCGACGTCGAGTCCGCCGCGCCGGGTCCTGCACGGCATCGCGAAGACGTCACCCGCGCCGAAGTGCGCGGGCAGTTCCTCCCACGGCACCGGCCCGGTGAAGCGCACCGAGTCCGTCACACCCGTCTCGGCCGCCAGCTTCTTCAGTTCCCTGGCGTACGGTCCGCCGCCGACGATCAGGAGGACCGCGTCCGGCACCCGCGCGAGGATCGCGGGCATGGCGAGGATCAGGGTGTCCTGGCCCTTGCGCGGAACGAGCCGCGACACGCAGACGACGACGGGCCGGTCCGAGAGCCCCAGCCGTGCCCTGACCAGGTCCCCGCCCGAGGCCGGGTGGAAGGTCTTCTCGTCGACCCCGGGCGGCAGCTGGACCATGCGGCCCGCCGCCTGCGGGGTGAGCGCGGCCGCTATCCGGGAGCGGGTGTACTCGCCGAGGTACGTGATCGTGTCCGTACTCTCGCCGATGCGGCGCAGCAGCTGCTTGGAGGCCGGCAGCTGGGCCCAGCCCGCCTCGTGCCCGTGGGCGGTGGCGACGATCCGGCGCGCACCCGCCTTGCGCAGGGCCGGTGCCATCAGGCCGAGCGGGGCCGCGGCGCCGAACCAGACGGACGAGCAGCCGTGTTCACGCAGGAGCTGGACCGCTCGCCGGGTGACCCGCGGGGTCGGCAGAAGCATCGTCGTACGGTCGCGCACGACCGTGAAGGGCTGCTCGGCGTCGAAGGCGGCGGTGGCCGCCGCACCCTCGGGGCCTCGCTTCCAGGTGGAGGCGTAGACGACGAGCTGTCCGGGGTCCACGCGCAGCGCCATGTTGTGCAGGAACGCCTGGATACCACCGGGCCGGGGCGGGAAATCGTTCGTCACGATCAGGGTCTTGTCCATCGCCGCCGAGAGTACCGAACGGCCCCGCTTCATCGCTCCCGCACCGTCCCGCCCGGCATCATGGCTCACCGTAAGCACCGCCGAACCGGATGAGGCAGTCATGACGGGAGCAACCGGTACACGTCTGTCTCTCGCGGTGTGGGCCCTCACCAGAGCGACGCTGCTGCTCTGCGTCCTCAGGGTCTTCACGGTCCCGGGACCGGACGTCACGAGCGATGTGTCGGCGATCTACCACGGCTGGTACGAGGTGCTCAGGAGCGGCACCTACCCGGTGGACGACGTCACCTGGCAGTACCCGCCCGTCGCCGCGCTCGCCGTCCTCTCCCCCGCCCTGCTGCCGTTCCTGGACTACCCGTCGGCCTTCTACGTCCTGGTCCTGTTCTGCGACGCGCTGGTCCTCGGCCTGCTGCTGTACGCGCGGCGGCGGCCCGGCAGGAGCGGCGCGGGTGCCTGGGTGTGGGTGGCGGGCGTGCCGCTGCTCGGCCCGACCTCGTACGCCCGTTACGACCTGATGGTCACCGCGGTCGCGGTGGCGGCGCTGCTGGCAGGGGTGCGCCGCCCACGGGTGCTGGGGGCGCTGGCCGCCTTCGGAGCGCTGCTGAAGGTGTGGCCGGTGCTGCTGCTGGTGGGCACGGCGCGGGGGCGGACGAGCCGGAGCACGTGGGCGGCAGCCGCGACGACGGCGGTGACGCTGGCCGTGCTGTGCGCGGCGGCGATGCCCGGTGCGTTCGCTTTCCTGTCGTTCCAGCGGGACCGGGGCACCGAGATCGAGTCGCTGGGTGCGCTGGTGTTCCACGTGGCCCGGCAGTTCGGCTGGCAGGGCGGGGTGGAGCTGCGCTACGGCTCGATGGAGTTCCTCGGCCCGTACGTCCCGCTGGTGTCCACGCTCGCCATGGGGCTCACCGTGCTCGCCTTCGGCTGGCTCCTGGTGTGGCGGCTGCGGGCGCGGACGTTCGCGGTGCACACTCCGGCGGACGCGGCGTTCACAGCGGTCCTGCTGTTCACCACGACCAGCCGGGTCATCAGCCCCCAGTACATGTTGTGGCTGGTCGGTCTGGCGGCCGTCTGTCTGGTGTTCCGGGGCAGCCCGATGGTGCGGCCCGCCTGTCTGGTGCTGGTGGCCACGGGCGTCACGCTGCTGGAGTTCCCGCTCGGCTTCGCGCATGTGGTCGCCAGTGACGCGGTGGGCGTGGGGCTGCTCCTCGTACGCAACGGGCTGCTGGTCGCCGCGACGCTGATCGCCGGACGGCGGCTGTGGCGGGAGACCGTACCGGCCGGGGCCGGGAACGTGCCGCGCGCGGGCTCCGCCGAGGGCCCGGAGAACCGTCAGCCGAGCCGGGCCGCCAGATAGTCCCGCCAGCTCGCGGTGAACTCCTGCGGAGTCGTACCGAGCACCGTGTGCAGCGCCTGCTCCATCGCCCCGTCCCGCCCCGGATGGCCTCCCACGGCCTTGTAGAAGGCGATCAGCTTCTCCTCGCCCCAGCGGTCCACGATCAGCTCGCAGGCCATCCAGCCCCCCTCGTACGCCCTCGCGAGCTTCCCCGCGTCGCCACCGAAGCCGAAATCCGCGTCGACGGGCAGCTCGGCGGGCAGTTCGCCGCTGCGGACCGCCTCGGCCAGCTCGGGCGCGATCAGGTCGGCCGGGCGGCTCTCGTCCCGGTAGGCGACCCAGTCGGCGAAGCCCTCGGAGAGCCAGACCGGTGTGGCCGGGGAGGTGCGGACACGGGTCGCCACATGGGTGGTCTCGTGGGTGAGGACGATCTGCTGCCCGAACGTGCCGAGCATCGCGTACGCCTGCGGATTGACGATCACCCGGTCGGACGTGCCGGGAGATCTGCCCGAGCCGCCCACCTCACCGGTGGTGACGGCGGCTATGCCCCGGTAGCTCGTCGCGGGCGAGCCAAGCAGCCCCGCCATGTCCTCCACCGAGTCCGGCACGAGCACGACCACCCGGCGCGCCCAGGACTCCGGCCAGGCGGCGGAGACGGCCGGCACGGCGCGGTCGGCGGTGCCGGCGACCCGGCGCAGCTCGGCGTCGGAGCGGCCCACTCCGAGGACGAGGCTGTGGCTGCCCCGGACGACCTGGACGTCGCCCTGCTGCCACAGCTGGCCCGCGGCACCCTTGCCGGGTCGGTCGGCGGCGATGTACCAGCGTCCTTCGGCTTCGTCCCGGGCCAGTTCCAGGGTGCGGGCGGCGGATACGGGGACCCGGTCGTAGCCGTCGATCCGGTACCGGAGGTCGACGTCGGCGGTGGCCCGGCCGGTGCCGTGCGGGGTCACGGCCTTCACCTCGTACGACCACGACTTCAGCGGTACGTCGGCGAGGTTGGCCAGCTCCGTGCGCTGGGCGGCCCGCAGGGCCGTGGCCTTCGGGGCGAGCACGGCCAGATATCCGGCCGGGTCGTGGTTCAGGACCGCGGTCGCGCGGCGGTCCAGGGTGGCGCGGATCTCCTGGGCGGCCGTGTCCCGGGCCGATTCACCGGGGGACGCGCAGGCGGACGCGAACAGCAGCCCGGCGAGCACGGCACCCGCCGCGCGCCGTGCCCGGGTCCGCTCCCGTACCGCAACACGCCTCTGAACAGCCATCCCGCCGATCGTACGGTCACAGACGGGTGACCGAGGAGACGGGCATCATGCCGACGGGGTCGTAGCGCACCGGGGCGCCCGGGTAAGGGGCGTGGATCACCTGGCCGTTGCCCGCGTACATCCCGATGTGGCTCGCGTCCGCACGGTAGGCGACCAGGTCCCCGGGGCGGGCCTCGGAGAGCGGCACCATCCGGCCGGCGTAGCGCTGGGCCTGGGAGGTGCGCGGGAGGCCGATCCCGGCCTGGGCGTACGCCCACTGCATGAGCCCGGAACAGTCGAATCCGCTGGGCCCGTTTGCGCCCCACACGTACGGCAGTCCGAGCGCCTGCCTGGCCGCCATGAGGGCGGCCATGGCCCTCCCCGAGCCCGGTGCCCGGTCCGAGAGGGCGGGGACCGGCTCGTCACGTCCTGAGCGGGAGGCCCGGCCGAGGGTCTCCCTGTCCTCGGTGGGCAAGGAGTTCAGCAGCTGCCTGGCCTGGGCGAGCTTGCCCTCGACAGTGCGCTTGTGGCGGGTGACCGCGGCCCGGTTGCTCTCCAGCTCGGCGAGGGCCCTGGTGGCCTCCGCGCGGGTCTGGGCGACCGTGCGCTGTGCCCGCTGGAGCTTGTGCAGCTCGACGGTCCGGCGCACGCTCAGCCGGTCGAGAGTGGCGGCCCGGTCGAGGAAGGTGTCCGGGTCCGAGGAGAGCAGCAGCGCGATCGACGGGTCGATGCCGCCCGTGCGGTACTGCGCGCCGGCGATCGAACCGAGGGCCGTGCGCATCCGGTTGATGTTCTCCTGGCCGCGGGCCGCCGCGTCCTGGGCCCGGGTCACCTCGCCACGCAGCCGGTCGGCGTTCTCCCCGGCCTCGTTGTATCGCTCGGTGGCCTTCTCGGCCTCGCCGTACAGCCGGTCGACCCGGGCCTTGGTGGCCTCGTGCGTGTCCTGCGGGTCGGCGCTCACCGGGGCGGCCCCGAGGGTGGCCGCCGCGGTCGCCGCGGCGGCCGACAGGACAGTGACCCGGACGGTCCGGTTGAGGCCGGACTGTGTGGAACGGCGATGGGACACCACAGGAAGCCGCACTCCCTTCCGCGTACCCGCCCGCTGGACGCGGACGGTGCGCGGGCCCTGCCGCCCGGGACGGGCGGAACGACGACCGGGAGCCGCACAGCAGGCAGACAGTAATCGGACGACTACGCGGCGGCCAAAGACCACGCCGGACGCGGGAGGGCGGGCAAACAGCTCCGCCCCGCCGGTGACCTTGGTCTCCGGCGGGGCGGGGCGTCAGCGAAGCGTGGCGTAATTCGCCCGTTCGGGCGTCAGATGCGCACGCCGAACTGGAAGGTGCCCATGTAGTCCATCGACTCGTAACGGACCACGGCACCCGGCTTCGGGGCGTGCAGGATCTGGTTGTTGCCCGCGTACAGGCCGACGTGCGAGGTGTTGTTGAAGAAGACCAGGTCGCCCGGCTTCAGCGCGCTGCGCCCGATCCGTACGCCGTCGTTGATCTGGGTGTAGGTGGTGCGGGTGATCTGGACACCGGCCTGGGCGTAGGCCCACTGGGTCAGACCGGAGCAGTCGAACGAGCTGGGGCCTGTGCCACCGGAGACGTACGGCTTGCCCTGCTGCGTGGAGGCGGCCTGGAGCGCGGCCGCGCCGCGGGCGGATGCGGGGACCTCGTTGCCGAGGCTGACCCGGTCGCTCGACGCCCGGCTGGCGCGGACCTCGTCCTGGCGCATCTTCTCGCGCTCGGCCTCGGTCAGGGTGTTGAGGAGCTGGCGGGCGTCGGCGAGCTTGCCCTGGAACTTCTTCTTGTTCTCGCCCAGCGCCTTGCGCACGTCAGCGAGGTCGCCCAGCTTCTCCTGGGCCTCCTTGCGCTGCTGCGCGAGGGTGCGCTGCTTCCCCTGGATCTTCTGCAGCGATTCGGTCTGCTTGGCCGTCAGCTGGTCGAGCGCCGACGCCTTGTCGAGGAAGCTGTCCGGGTCCGAGGCGAGGAAGAGCTGGACGGACGGGTCGATGCCACCGGAGCGGTACTGCGCGGTGGCGAGCGAACCGAGTTCGCCGCGCAGGGTGTTGAGCTCGTCCTGGCCGCGGGCGACCTTGTCCTGGAGCGCGTCGACCTGCTTCTTGAGCTTGTCCTGCTGCTCCTTGGCCCCGTTGTACTTCTCGGTGGCCGCTTCCGCCTCGTGGTAGAGCTTGTCGACCTTCGCCTTGACCTCGTTCTTGGTCGGCTTGGGATCGGCATGCGCGGCCTGAGAGGTCAGAGCCACGGCCGCAGCGGCGGTAGCGGTGAGCACGGTCACGCGAGTGCGGCTCGGCTGCTTGGGACGACGGTGGGACGCCACGAAGGCGAGCTCCTTCTTCCTCGAGCCGCCTACCGGGCTGTGGGGGGGATGAGAATCCCCGGCTCCGTGCACGTCACGGACTCGGCGGTTCCTTCGCTGCCACCCCGGATGGGTGATCAACCGTGCGAAGGTTCGAGGCCCGACCTTAGTGACCAACTTGTGATCAGTTCAAATCCTCACGAGCAAAATCTCGCCACACCAGGCACTTATTTACTCACACCACACCGCGTGTAACGGCAACTTGACGGTACGTTCCCAAAAATCCGGCATGTCACACATGCGGGACACAAGGTGTTAGACGCGCGAAAGCCGCTTCAGGAGCAAGGCGGACGCGACAGGCCTCGCACCCGCCTTCGCCACTCCGTCGGCCACTTCGCGGTCGGTGGAGACCACCACGACGGGCCGGCCGGGCGGTTCCGCGCGGGCCAGTTGCCGGATCAGTTCGTCGGCGGTCACGCCCGCCTTGCTGAACAGCACACGCACGCCGCGCGGCGGTGCGAGCAGCACGGGAGCTGCCAGCTCCGCCCCGTCGAACACACAGGTCATCTCCGCACCGGTCTGTGCCGCCAGGACCGAGAGACCACCCAGCAGCCTCAACCGCTGCTTCTCCAGCGGCATCTGCGGATAGCCGGTCTTGGTCACGTTGTAGCCGTCGACGATCAGATGCGCCTGGGGCAGCGCGAGCAACTGGTCGAGCAGGGCCGGATCGGTCTCCGAAAGGGCCCTGGCGGCAATGTCCTTGGGCGACATCCGGCCGGGCTCGACGGCCTCGACGCTGTCCGCGGGACGGATCGACGAGGGCGGCAGGGCCAGTTCGCGCCGCAGTCCCTGCGCCGCGTCGAGCACCGTGTCGAGTAGCAGCCGCAGCCGCATGTCCTCGACCGAGCGCCCTTCCCTGGCGGCCCTGCGGCTCGCTTCGAGGGATGCCTCCGCCTCGCTGAGCCGCGCCTTCAGCCGCCGGGAATCGCTCTCGGCGGCCGAGATCTGCACCGCCGCCTCGGCCCGCACGGTGTCGGCCTCGGCGCCACCACGGCGCAGGGCCGCCTCGCTGCGCTTCACTTCGCTGAGAGCGCTGCGGAGTTTGCGTTGCAGCGATTCCGCCTCCTTGCGGGCGGCGTCGAGTTCGGCGCGCAGCCGCTCGGTCTCGCTCTTCGTCTGGCTGCGGGCCTGGACCAGCTCCTCGCGCAGCCGCTCCAGTTCGCGCCGGGTCTCCTCGTCGGCCCGCTCGGCGTCGGCCCGCTGGACCTCTTCACCGGCGGCCTCGACCAGCTTGACCCAGCCGGCCGGCCGCAGCACATAGGCCGCGGCGGCCACATCGACGGGATCGGCTGCGGCGGGCGGCGCTCCGGCCTCCAGCGTGGCGGCCAGTTCGGGCTGCGCCTGGGCGATCCGCTCACCGATGCGCCGGCGGAACACCGGTTCGCTCTCCAGGGCGGCCGCCATCGCGTTCCCGGCGAACTTGGCGCGCCGGGTCGGGGTGAAACGGGCGTACTGTCTGAGCTGGCTGGGAAGTTCGCCGACGGTCAGGCCGCCGAACGCGTCCGAGACCAGCGCGATGACCCGCCGTCGCACTCCCTCGGGCAGCGGGCGGTCGAGTGCCTCGACGGCGCCCTCGGCCTCATCGGCCGGTTCGGCGCCGTTAGTCGGCTGCTCCACCATCCGTCACCCCAATATGTTTGTCCGCGGCCCCGTCAGGAGTCGGCGCCCGGCCTGTCTACCAGCTCGATCTGGTCCACCGCGTTGCACCAGCGGCAGCGCACCGACTCGATGGTCTCACTGACCACCTCGCGCTCCTCGACACTCGACTCCCCGGCCAGGTCCAGATGGACGTACTCCACGACCTTGGAGGAGCGGGTCACGTCGAACCGGGTGAGATTTCCGCAGAGCGTGCAGCGCCAGCGCGTCCCGTCGGTCGGCATGGGGACCGTCGTCATCGTTGCGTCCTCTTTCGTCGTTCGCCGAGCCTGAAGCTGTCTGTTTCAACGATCTCGCGGTGCGCCGTCGAACTGCGGATGTCCTGCCGTAACCCTACGGCCTCGGGCATACCCATAGACACGGCGAGGCGGTCTGTCCCGTTCTCCGCCGGTGCGTCATGCTCTGTGCATGATCGATTGGCGGGAAGTCGATTGGCGGGACAAGGCCAGGAGAGCCCGGGAAGTGGCCGCGGCGGACGGAGCTCCCGTCACCTACGGGCTCATCGCTTTCTGCTGCGCCGTCTTCCTGATCAGCCCGTTGTCCGGGTTCAACCCCTCCTACGGCACCACCGACCGGCTGCTCGCCGCGCAGGCCGCGTACTTCGAGCGGTGGGGCGTGATCCCCAGCGAACTTCTGGACGGCTCGACGCGCGCGCTGCTCACCCCGCTCACCGCACTCTTCGTGCACGGCAGCTGGCTGCATCTGCTCGGCAACATTCTGTTTCTGTACGTGTTCGGAGCGATGGCCGAGGAACGCATGGGCCACCTCGGGTTCGCCGTCTTCTATCTCAGCTGTGGATATCTGGCCCTGCTCGTCTACGCGGTGACGCACGCCGAGTCCGACCACACCCTGGTCGGCGCGTCGGGGGCGATCTCCGCGGTGCTCGGCGCGTTCCTCTGCCTCTTCCCCAAGGCGCGGGTCACGAGCATCTTCCCGTTCCTCTTCTTCCTGCCGCTGCGCTTCCCCGCCTGGATCGTGCTGATCTTCTGGTTCATCCTTCAGTGGCTGGCGGCGCAGAGCGTGGGGAACAGCCCGGGCGTGGCGTATCTCGCCCATGTCGCGGGCTTCGCCGCCGGGTTCCTCTACGCCTGGGTGTGCTACCGCCGTGGGGCTAGAGTGAAGTCTCCAGCCACGGCCACCGAGGGAGAAAGCCAGCCGTGATCACCGCGATCGTGCTCATCAAAACCAGCGTGGACCGGATTCCGGAGATCGCCGAGGCCATCGCCGCGCTGGACAGTGTCAGCGAGGTCTTCTCGGTCACCGGTACGTACGACCTGATCGCCATGGTCCGCGTGGCCAAGCACGACGATCTCGCCGATGTCATCCCCGGCCGGATCAGCAAGATCCCGGGCGTCGAGGGAACGGACACGCATGTGGCGTTCCGTACGTACTCGCAGCACGACCTCGAAGCGGCCTTCGCGATCGGTCTCGACGCCTAGGGCCTCTCGTCCCGAAGTCCCGCAGCACTTCGGCCGGGTACGGGCTTCCCCGTAAG